>JBNKZR010000094.1:0-20183 GCA_050301735.1 Polyangiaceae bacterium
CGTCTCGTGCTCGATGGCGCTCCAGATCCGCCAACAGGGTCTCCTGGGCGCGGGCCAGGGTGTAGCGCGCCTTGCTTTCCGATAACTGCAGTAGCGCCGCTGCCTCCACGACGCTCATCTCTTGCACGAAACACAACACCAGAAGTTGCCGCTCGACGGCAGTGCGGCGTTCGAGCAAGCTCCGAAGCAGTTGCAGGGATTCGGCGCGCGCCGTCACTTCGAACGGGTCGCTCGCCGGCGATGGGTTCTCCGCCGCGAGATCCGTATCCACGCCGTTCAGTGCGGCATCCTCACCCGCCCGCGCGTGGCGTCTGCGCGTGTTGCGTGCCACGTTCAACGCGATGCCGACGAGCCACGTCTTTCGACTGGAGCTGCCGTTGAAGTCGTCCCAACGTCGGTGCGCCGCCAAGAAGACGTCGTGCGTCGCGTCCAGCAGCTCACGCTCGGGAACGCCGAGTATCGACAACAGGCGCCAGATGTCCTGCCCCCACGCCTCGAAGCACTTGCCAACCGTGTCCTGTGTCACCTCCGCTCCTCGTGTTGCATGGGAGCTGTCTACGAGACTCGCCCGTTCTGAGCGCACTGTTGCCGAGCGCGGAAATATCCCCGAGCCGACGTCGCCTTTCGGAGCCGTTCGCCTCTCAGTAGGTCCCGTGATGGCAGTCGCCAGCTCGGGGGCACAGTCGTCCGTCGTCAGCCCGATTGCCATGTCACACCAAGCCCCAAGGTGAACTCGACCCGCCTCGGCTCGAAGTCGGGCGTCAAAGGCACGACCTGAATCGACGGAGGCGCAGGTGCGAAGAGCGCAGTCGGCGTCGCCTCCACCGAAAACCCAGCAGGCAGTGTCCATGCAACCGGCAGGGAAGCCCCCAGCAGTCCGTAGCTGCTGGCACTCTCCACGCCAGCGGCTAGTAGCGGTGATTGCACACTGAGCCAACGCCAGCCCGCATCCGCACAGGCTCCGAAACGCAGCTCGAAGGTTTTGGGTTTCTGTTGCCAACAAACGTTCAGACGCGCGTCGGTCTGGTTCCAGGTCAACGATTCGACTTCGCCGTCGTTCAGCGTCAGGTCCGCCGGCTGCCAGCGTACACCCAGCACGGCGATGCGCATCTGCTGCCACACGGCGCCCACCGATGCCGAGGCGCCCAGTCCGACGCCGCTCGGTAGCCCGCTGCTCGCTTGCGCCGCTGCGCTCACGAACAGCGCGGTGGAAGGCAGTGTCGAAGGGCGCTTCTCCAGCTCGACGGGGGTTGCTGGGTCTGGTTCGGGCGGCGTCGCCTGGTGTGGCGTCTCCGCGGGCAGTTTCGATTCGCGCGGCGTCACTTTGCGCGGGGGCACCTCGGTCTGGAGCAAGCGCTGCTCGTCCTGCAACATACGGAAGGTGGACACGACCCACTCGACCAACTCTTCGCAGTTGAGCTCCCACAAAGTCTCTGTGAAGTGATCGCCGTCGCGCTCCGTCTCGAGATCGACAGTGAAGCCGGTACCGCTGCTTCGTGCTGCGACGACCACTTTCGAAAACATGCTGGCGCTGTGCTCGCGCGTCAGTCGTTCGCGTAGTTCGTGCTCGACATTGCAGCGCGCCGGCAAGTGGACTTGTAGCCAGCCCGAGTCGGAGGGCTGGGCTTTTGCTGGTGCTGCGAGCAGGCCCACGACGAGTGCCGTGCCCAGGATGCTCAGGCCGGTCAGGAGACGTCTCACTTGGCCCGCGGCACTTTGGTGTGGAGGAGACCGCACTTTGCGTGATCGAGCGAGCAGTATTCCTCGGCGACGTAGCGGATGAAGTGCTGGTCGTTTCTCGAGCCGGTCAGGACACCCTGCATCCAATCCGACAGCTTGGTGCCCAGGTGGTTGAAGTGTTCACTCGGGATATATGACGGAAGCGCGGGCAGATACAGCATGCCCGGCTCGAGGGGGGCGATGTCGGTTCGCGCAGCCGTACCGCCCTTCTCCTCGATGTAGGGCTGCTGCACGTGCTCCGTGGTCACCGCGCGCAGCCAGGCGGCGGCTCCTTTCGGGTTCGGGCTGTTGCTAGCGATCGCGAACACGTCTGCCGTCTCGATGCGCACCATTTCCGTGCCGGGGAAGGGAACGGTGGCGACGTCGCTGTCCGTGAGCTCCTTCTCGTACCAGTACCCGACGACCGTGAATATGGCCCGCCCCGACAGGACACGCTCGAACGCCTGCCTGGGTGTGGGCTCGTCGGGTTGGAGGTAGGGGGCGTAGGCCGAGAGTGCTTCCAGAAGCTGGGAAAGCGGTTCGAAGTCTTCCAGGCCAGCTTCATCCGTTGGGCTCCATCCTTCCCAGAAGTGTTTGTAGGCAACCGCGCCCAGGTGCGAGACCATGACGTTCTCGAAGGCGAACATACTGAGCGCCCAGTCCTCACCGCTGCCAATGGCGAGGACAGACTCGACACCGCTTGCACCCCCGCTCGCAGTGGCAACTTGCTGGACGCAGGTCTCACCGCTGGGCGCCTGTCCGCGGACGAGCACTGCATCGAGGTCGCTCAAGAGAGACAGAAAGGCGTCTGGCGAAGCCGAGCGCACGTCGTCAGCGTCGCAGCCGACCCGCTGGAGTTGCGCTTTGTTGACGTAGAGGGTGTTCAGTCGGTGGATGCCGACCGGGAGGGCATAGACGCTACCTTCGCAGTCATCGGCGAGGCGCCAGGCCAAGGGGCGCGCCAGGGTTTCTGGGTCCAAGACCGAGTTCAGCGGCAGCAAACCCTTTTTTGGCCCATCCTTGCCGCAAGGAGTGAACCCGAGCACGTCCCAGCCGGCGTTGAGGTGGATCACGTCGACCGCAGGTTCGCTTCCGATCGGATACCTCGCGGATGCGGACTGCGCGGGGGGCGCATCGGCCTCCGGCTGGGGATCCACGTCCAAGCTGCGTGGCACGACGTCGAACATCGTGTACTTGTTCTCGAACTCCACCGTGACGGCGTTGGCCTGCGGGTTACATTCGTTGAACTCTTGCTCCAACACCCCCAAGGCGTTTCCTTCGGCGGAGCCAAGCAAGCGGGACCACCAGGTCGCGATGCGCACGTCGCCGGTCGCCAACGAACCGCACTGTTCGGTGAGCACGACGTCGCCACAGCCGACCAGCGCCGTTGCTGCGATGAACAAGGCGGAACGCTGGCGAGCGATGTCCACCATCCCTCTCTTCCCCCGCCTCATCCCCTGGTGTCCCATCGTCGCCATCGTTCCTGTCTATGGGTGTCTGGAGTTCGGCGCTTCTCAGAACGAAAATGAAACAACTCACCGCCGCTTCCTGGTCGATTGAAAGCTTCCCGTGCACGAGGATTCCGAGCTTGGTTGCTCCCACGCGTGATCACGCAGATGCGATCAGTTCGGCCCAGTGCGGGGACCGGTGTGCCCGCGAACTCCCTCGCGGGCGTTTGGGCTCGGGGTGGGGCGCCCGGGCAGCGTGTGTGGTGAAGTCCCCAAACGGCGAGGCGACGTACGGCGTTGCCGCCTCGCTGCAAATGCTGTGGGCGTTGTCCGCTGGGGACGGCACTGGCGTTAGGCTGAGTGGCGATTCGGACGTTCAAGTCGAATGAACAACCATGGTCACCGCCGCAAGACCCACCTGGGATGACTCTTCCAACGACTGGGCCAGCGTTCGCCTGACACCGCGCGGTCGCGATGCGGTGTCCAGCTTCGCGAGTTGGAACAACCTCGCCATCTGCTACGGCCGCCAGCCGCCGACCGGGCGAGACGTGGGCAACTACCGTTTCGTGCTCGAGAGCATGACCGAGCTGTACCCTCAGGGGGTTGGGCTCATCACCATCGTGGCGCGCGTGTCCACTCCTGGCGCAGATGCACGTGAGCCGTTGCTCCGCATGTTTCGAGACCTCTGGCCGAAGTTGATTGCGTCGGCCTTCGTGATCGAGGCGACCGGCTTCGCTGCCGCTGTGCAGCGCAGTGTTGCCGGTGCATTGATACTCGGTGTCGGTGTGCGGGATCGCATCAAGGTGGGGGACTCTCTCTCTTCCAGCCTGCTGTGGATGAACGAACGATTCAGCGCGGCGTCGGCTCCGTTCCCGGTGCTTGCCCTGGAGAACGCACTGCGAGCATTCTGCACTGCGGAGGACGCCTTGGGCGCAGACCCGCCACTATCGAAGCCAGCGGCGCACTTTCCCGAACCCCTGGCAAGACGCTAGCTCGCGGTTCGCGCCGAGAGGGTGCGCCGGACGCTCGACAGAGCGAGCGTCCGCACACGTCTCGCAGCTCACTCCGTGACGCCTTGGGCCTTTGGCCCCAGCCGAATCAAAAAGGCCTGCATGCGCGTCGAACCGGGGTTCACCTCGCGGTGGCGCAAGTGTGGCGGAGTGACGTACACGCTGCCGTCGGCCTTCAGATAGACCCGCTCGCCATCTCCGTATTCGATGTAGCAACCCTCGCCGACGATCGGCAGCACGTAGGTCGTGCGCTCGCCGTGATCGTGCCATACGGACGCGGTTGTCGGCTCGGCGGAGACCATGCCCATCCACACGTCGTCTTGATCGATGCAGGCTTCTCGAAGCAGGCCCACGACCGAAGAGCAAGGAGTCACGACGCGTTGGCTGGGGGTGATCACGGTGATGGCGTCGCGAGCGATCGGTGGGGGAGCGCCGGGCGCGGTCGTGGGGGTGGGTGTGGAGGCGGTCAGAGCTGAGAGGGCATTCATGGTGGGATCTCCGAATGGGTAGGCTGGGGTTGGGGGGTCGGCTAGGGCCACGAGGTTCACGCGCGGGGGCCGACTTCGGTGACCACCTCGGTGATCGTGGTTTGCGGCGGAGCTGCGAAGTACTGAGCGAACCCCTCCATGGCTTTGGCGAACTCGGGTTGGCTGAGGAACTCCTGCATCTGTCCAACGTCTGCCCAAGCGCCGATGGTGACGGCTTGGTTCTTTTCGGCATCCACAGTCAGGCGGGCGCCGCACCAGGCGCTGAAGCGTTGCGCCAGTGCCGGGACCTTGTCTTCGAACAGGGCCTTGGCGGCGTCGACGGTGCCGGGCTTGAGCTGGATGGTGTGGATGATGAAGTGGGTGGGGTTCATGGGTCTTTCTCCTTCGGGCCGGGTTTGCTTGGTGGCCACGAAAGAGACTCTGCCCCCGCCTCGTCAGTGCCCCGTCAAGGCACCGTCAAAGGTCCGAGAAATATCCGTAAATGTTTGTTTTCGTGTCGATTCTTCGTCTCGACACCGGCGTAGACGGCTTAGCGCAGGCCCGCGCGCTCCATCAAGGCGCGCAGGCGTCGACCGATCTCGGGGTCGCGGTAGATGAAGGTGACCGCGAAGTGATCGAGGGAAAAGTCGGGCTCGTGCTCGTAGACCGCTCGGCACGCTTCGGCAGCCGCCTCGGCGTCGCCCAGCGCGGCGTGGCAGGCCGCCAGGTAGCAGAGATAGCGGCTTTGCGTTGGCGTTGCTGCCCGTAGTGCCTTGACCGCCTCGGCGTAGCGCTCTTGCAGCATCAGGATGCGCCCCAGATTGAACTGGTAGAAACTCGGGTGGAACGGATTGGTGCGAATGGCCAGACGGGCAAAGCGCTCGGCCTCGACCTGATCACCCATGAAGCACAACAGCGCCGACAGCTGCGACTGAATACGATCGTCGTTCGGGTTCAGGGCGTAGGCGCGGCTGAGGTAGTGCTCGGCTTCGTCGTAACGTCGACGAAAGAGGTAGAGCTCACCGATCAGGCGTAGGCACTCGGTTTCTTCGTCGTCGATGGCTTCGATCGTTTGCAGCATCTGCATGCCCCAATCGAGCCGCGCGCGGTACTTTTCCGAGTGCATGCGGTCGGCGCGCGATTGCCGAAACGTCGCTGCTCGCCCGAGCGCACACGCCAGCCAACCGCAGGCCAAGGGGTAATCCGGATGCCGCCGCAGCGCCTCCTCGAAGTACGCCACCGCCTGGTCCGAATCCTCTGGCGTGTAGAGGTGGTGATGGAAGCGGCCGCGCAGTACGCAATCGTAGGCGTCGAGGGCGTTGGTCGCTTTGCGTCGCGCCCGAGCCAAGGCCGCTGCCTCGACGCGTCCGGCGACGGTGGCGACCACCCGCTGCACGAGTTCATCCTGAAAGTCGAACACGTCGCTCAGGGTGCCGTCGTTGCGTTGTGACCAAACCTGCGCACCGTGTTCGGCCTCGACCAACTGGGTCGTCACGCGCACCCGCTCTCCCGAAAACTGCGCGCTGCCACAGAGCACGTGGTGAACGCCCAGCTGACGCCCGATCTCGGGGACCGTCAATCCACGGTCGCGCAAGGCGAAACTGGAGGAGCGCGACATCACGCACAACGACGAGAACTGCGACAACGCGGTGGTGATGTCGTCAGCGAAGCCGTCGCAGAGGTAGTCGCGTGAGGGATCGCCGCTCAGATTGGCGAACGGCATCACGGCGATCGAAGGCTTGTCGGGCAATGGCAGGGTCGCGGCGCGCGGTTCAGGGGGAGCCGCGTTCGCCGAGGACTCCGCCGGAGTTGGCCCGGTGCTGCTCGCTGCTTCTTCGCTCGATCGGATCCTGGCGTGCAGGGCGAGGGTTTCCGGCGCGGGCGAGGCGTCCAGGTGGCGTCGCAGCGCGTCCTCGCAGGCTTGGAATTGGGCCAGCGCGTCGCTGCGCCGGCCGAGTCGCGTGTAGACGTCCATCAGACCACGGTGCGCTTCTTCGCAGGCGGGGTTGAGTTGGAGCAGGCGCCAGTAGGTTTCGACCAACTCCTCGTTCTGTCCTGCCTGGGCCCGTTGCGCTGCACAGCGCAGCAGCAGGCGTTGCCCCGCGTCCTGCAGCCGCACGCGCGCATCGCGCACGAAGTCGTCGGCAGGATCTTCTCCGAAGATCAACCCCTGCAGCAGTGGACCGCGAACGTGGTGACACGCGCCACACGCTGGCGCGTCCTCCAGCAGCGACAGTCCCCCGAGCACCTCATCCACGTCGACGAAGAAGCGTTCCGGTGCCAAGCCCACTTGTTTGCCTTCCACGACGAACGCCGGGTCGTCGCCAACGTCGAGCAGCTTGCGCAACGCAGAAAGACATTGGCGCAGGCTCTGTCGCGCCTGGCTCTCTCCACTGTCGGACCAAAACACCGAAGCGAGCTCATTGCGTGAGGCTCGCTTGCCGTGTGCCAGCGCCAAGTACGCCAGCACGCCGCGCTGCTTGGCCGCGGAAATGGCGATGGGCTGTCCGTCTGGGCCCAGACACTCGAACGGGCCCAGCAGTCGCAGTGAGATCCGACCGGAACTGTCCACTCTCGCACCCTAGCAGATCGCCGCTAGCCGGTAGGGTGGAAGTAGCGGCCGCGGCCCAGCCGCTCCGTCGCTGCTCACTTGCGGCACACGCCCGGCGCAAGACTCACAACTCGATGCCACACGCGTCGAGTTGCCCGTCGCAGTCGCCGTCGGCAACGACCTCGCCGATACACGCGAGCGCCGCGTCCGCCGCATCCGGGCAAAGAGACTGAAGGCAGCGCTCGAAGCTTCCGCCCAAGAGCACGTAGCCATCGAGGCACTCCCGCAGGCAGTCGGCCGCGCCAAAGTATTCCGTCGCGCACTGCACGCTGGCGCAGCCGGCGGTCGCCCTGAGCACGCAGGCGCGACAGCCACCGTCGAGCCCTTCGCACGACAGCAGACACCTCGCTTCCGTGTCGTCGCAGTCCGCCATACACTCGGCGGCGGCGTCGCAGCCGATCGCGGGTGGTCCACGCCAGGGGAACTCTTCGACGATGTACGCCAGGCACATCTCGTCCAGGGTTCCTTCGCCCCACGTGACGTCCCGCGGCTCCTGCTGCTCGCCACTGACGATGGGCTGATGCTCGGGGGAGTTGTCGTAGGTGCACATCAGGACCAGACCCTCGCCTGGCTCCACCACCACGGTGTCCTCTTCGGCGATGCTGTAGCTCTGCTGCCAGCTGAAGTCCCACTCGGGGATGTCGACGATGCACTCTGTGGACGACGGTTCTCCCAGCGCCGCCACCTTGTCCACACTGATGCTCGTGCCGAGCAGATGCATGTGCGGCGCCACACCGACGATTCGAATGGGCTCCGTGCGATGGTTGTAAAAGACGCGATAGGCCTGGCTGTGAGGATCTCCGGCCTCGATGTCGAGCCTCAACACGGCGATCGGCGTACCGACGACGGCGTACTCGGGCTCCTCCGTGGTCAGTGCGAAGTGCACCTCGGTATCGTCTTCGACGGGCTCCTGATCGAGCAGGTTGTAGTGGACTTGCATGATCACCGTGCTGCCCTTGGGGATGAACGTCGCGCGTCCGGGGGGTTGCACCAAGGGCACTTGTCCCGGGACCCAGCCCCCGAGGTTGACCATCGAGATCGCGCTCGTATCACTCGCGCTGTCTTCGGCCGTCTCCGGCGCCGGCAGTGGGCCGCCGAAGCAGGTGTAGCCAGGGCCCGGATCCGCATCGTCCGCAGCTTGCACGTCCGCTGCTCTGGACGGATCTGCGGCGTACACCAGGACGTGGTGCACCAGCGACGAGGCGCCAGGGACGATCTGCCGTCCCGTGACGAACACGTCGTCGTCGAATTGCAGATCCATCACGAAACAGCGGTAGTCGTCGGAACGGTCCCCGTCGGGCAGGTACGGCTTTCGCATCTTGGCGACGTGGGTCGCCTCGAATTCGATGTCCGTTGCCTGGGGCTCGAGCCGTCCGACGTCGCCACCGCGTGGGGTGCCGGCTTCCAGCCATCGACTGAAGAGTGCACGTTCTTCCTGCGACAGCCCACGCTCGTGTTCGAACGCGAGACAGCTTCGAGCCGGGGGCCATGGTGGCATGGCGCCTGACTCGATCTCTGCGACCACCAGTGGCGCAACACCACGGACGGCCTCGTAGTCGTCCAAGGGCAACGGCGCGATCCCGCCTCGCTCGTGACAGCCGAGGCATTCCCGTACCAACAACGGTGCGATGTCTTTGGAGAACGTGGGGGCGAGCCCCGCGTCGGCGTCGCCCATCGCGTCACCGGCGTCCGGCTCGATCGCCGCTCCGTCCTTCGAGCAGGCGCTGCCGAAGGAGGCGACCAGCAGCAGCAGCACCCGACACGCAACGATGGCGACGTTGGGCTCGAGCGGCAAGTCGCCGCGCGGAGTTCGAAGTTCTGGGGCGCTCATGATTGCAATTCGCGGGGGGAGCGCCAGCCTAGCGGATGCCGCGCCGGAAACGCGGTCGAAGTGGGGGCCCGAGCCGCGCCGTCGACGTCGGAGTTCACGGTCGGCGCGTCGGAGTCGTCGGTGCTCGCCGGACTTCGAGCTGAGGTCGAAAATATCGAAACGATTGCAAGCCCTTGGTGGCGTGGCTTTGGCGTCGTGTGGGCCAACACCAGCGCAGCTCGATGTCACGAATGTCCGTACCCGGGGTGTTTTTGTGTCCGCCACTAAACTGCGACGACAACCGGGTCGTCCGTATGCCTGCGGATGAGAGCCATGAAACGCTGGTCGAAGAACTGCTGTTGGATGCTCGTGGGTTGGGGGCTGCTGATGTTTGCCCCCGCGGCGCGAGCTCAGACGGATGCAGAGAAGGAACGAGCGCGGCAGTACGCTCTGCAAGCTGGCGAGCAGCTGGATCAACACGCGTACGCCGAGGCCCTCGAGCTGGTCGAACAAGCGGAGGCCCTGTACCACGCTCCCACCCACCTGTTGTTCAAAGGTGAGGCGTTGGAGGGGCTCGGGCGGCTGACGGAAGCCATCGCCACCTACGAACGATTGGCGGCCGAGCCACTGCCTGCGGCCTCGCCGGGGCCGTTTCGCGAGGCACAACGGGTCGCCAACGAGCGCATCCGAGCGTTGGTGGCCCGAGCGCCTTCCCTGCTCATCGTCGTGCGCAATGGCGTTGCCACCGAGACGACAGCGAGCGTGGATGACGAGCCGGTAGACGTCGGCAGTGGTGTCGCGCTGCGCCTCGATCCCGGTGAACACAGCGTGGTAGTGATGGCCAAGGGGTACCATCGTTACGAGCGACAGGTCTCGCTACAAGAGCGGGGGGGCGTCGTCAAACTCGAGGTCGTACTCGAAGGCATCGCTCCCACGGGGCCGGCCAGCGACAGCCAAGCCACGAAGGAGCAGCCGCGTGAGGGGTCGCCGGCCTCGTCGTCAGTGTCCAGCAGCGAAGCCTCGGAGCAAGGGCTCGGTACTTGGGGTTGGGTGGCCCTCGGTGTCGGTGCGACGGGACTCGTCGTCGGTGGCGTGACCGGCGCCATGTCGTACCAACAGGTCAAGGACATCGAAGAACGCTGTCCCGCGGGAGCCTGTGGCCCCACCGAGCAATCGAACATCGACGATGCCAAGATGCTGGGCAACGTGGCGACGGCGGCGTTCATCGTCGGGGCAGTCGGCGTGGCGGCAGGGGTCGTGTTGTACACCCTGCCCCGCGACACCCACGAAGTGGGCACCGCACAGGCACCGTGGCTCGTCGTAGGTCCTACGGGAGTCACTGGTACGTTTTGAGCGTGGTTGAACGTCAGGTGCTGATCGGAACACCTGGTGCTTGCTTGTTCAACGCCGGTTTTCGGTGTGCCTAACTAGCACGCCCGCCACAATCCCCTGCGTTTGCGGGGCTTGACCCGGTGTGCGGTGTCGATGCCGCTGTCGGAGGTGAACGGACACGGCTGGGAGCGCCCCACCATGTGAGAGGGGCGCTCTCCGTTTCCATCTCGAGTGGGAGTAATGTTTCTTCGGTAACTTCCGTTTTGTTGATGAGGTTGGTTCTCATTGTGAATGAACGCGCCATCAAACGACCGGAAGTCGACAGCTCTGCGGCTTCGGGACAACGCCCCAAGGGGAGTCTGTCCGTCCCGCCCCAGGCGCCGAAGCGCCCGCCACCGGCTCCCCCCCGACCGGCAGCTCCGCCCCCACTGACGCGAGTGGAACGCGATGCTCCAACCGTGCCGGGGGTCGATCCGCTTTCTCAGCTCGCCTGCCGCACTTCTCTGATCGAGGTGGATTGTCCGAGTCTGCCTCTGAAGGCAGGTGTCGTGGTGGGTGAGAAGTACTCCCTGACTGGTCCCGTCGGGGTCGGTGGCATGGGCGCCGTTTGGGCTGCGACGCACATGGCGCTCGAGACGCCCGTCGCGATCAAGTTCATGACGTCGTCGGGGGTGGTGTCGTCCGGCAGTGGCGAGGCGCGCAAGGCGGAAGATGCCGGCCTCAGCCGCAAGCGCTTCGAGCGTGAGGCGAAGGCGGCGGCGCAACTGCGCATGGCCAACGTGGTGCAGGTTTTGGATTACGGCGTCGAGAGCACCATTCCGTACTTGGTGATGGAGCTACTCGAAGGCGAGGACTTGGGGGCTCGACTCAAACGGGTGGGGCGGCTGACTCCTGCGCAGACCGCAAAGATCCTCGTTCCCGTCGCCCACGCGTTGCAGCGCGCTCACGAAAGCGGGCTCATTCACCGCGATCTGAAACCCGCGAACATCTTTCTTGCGCGTGAAGGCGACGTCGAGATCCCGAAGATACTGGACTTCGGTTTGGTGCGCCCGCTGCGGGGCCACGATTCCGAAGTCGGCGACGCGACGACGGAGGGTACCGTCGTCGGAACGGCTCACTATGCCAGCCCCGAGCAGGCGCTCGGCCGCACGGACATCGATCACCGCAGTGATCTGTGGTCGCTCAGTGTCGTCGCTTTTCGATGCGTGACGGGAGTACTGCCGTTCCACGCGGCGACGTTGCTGGAGACGGTGGTCGAGATCTGCTCGAACCCGGTGCCGCGGATCCGCGATTTGGCGCCGGAATTGCCGTTGGAGGTGGACGCCTTTTTCGAGCGCGCGTTGCACCGTGAACCCGCCGGACGTTTCCAGTCGGCAAGAGAGTTGGCGGATGCTCTGGAGACGTTCGCGCAGCTTCCTTCCGTGGCAGCCAGCGCAGGGGGGCGCAAGCGCCGCCCCTGGCTGTGGTTTGGCGCTGGCGGACTCGTGGTTGGTGCCGGGGTACTGTGGTCGCTCCTTCCAGCGCCCGATACTTCCAGCGCCACTTCGGAAGCGCCGCCATCGGGTGTCCCCGAGCCGCAGCACTCGACGCCTCCTGCCGTCGCCGCGGACGTCCCCGCGGCCCAGCCCGCAGTCACTGCTGCTGCCGCGCCGACGGCAGCGAGCTCCGAGGTGGTGACGTCGGGCGCTGCCCACAACGAACTCGCGGCGTCGACGGACACCAAAGCGGCGACTGACGACGAAGCTGCACCCAAGCCCGTCGCATCGAAGAAGCCCGCCATCAAAAGGAGGCCGGTGCGCGCCAAGAAGGTCGTCGAAAAACCCGCCCCCGCGCCGAGCTCGCGGCGGCGAGAACTCGGATACTGAAGGCATTGCGTGATGAATGATCCACTGCCGGCACAAGCGGGGGGAACGAATACGGCTCCCATCTTCGTTCAGAACGCGCGGGACTTGATGGCTCGATTGGCGCCGCACGCGGCCGATCCGGTGGCGGGTCCTATGTTGCGTGAGGCCAGCCGCTTGCTGGACGACTTCGAGAATTGGAAAACCGAGCGTCCTGCCAACGATGTGCGCATCGCTGGGATCCAGCAGCTGATGAACCTGAATCGGAGGGCGATGGATTACCTGACCAACGGCACGATCCAGCAGAGCATCAAGGCGCCGGAGCGCCCTGCGCGTCAGCGCAGCACGAGCATCTTTCGACGTCTTCTGAGTCGCTTCGGAAGGCATGGCACGGGGTCGGAGGCATGAGGCACTCGCGCTGGGGGCATGAGTGACGGCGATGAACCCGAGGTCGAGCGACGCCCGCACGACCAGGCTGCTCGTTGGAGGTGCCTCTGCCGGCGATTCCGGCGTCTCGGCCGAGCGGCAGAAGGTTCGTGCGTATGCGCCACACGACCTCATCGCCAACAAGTACGAGCTGATTCGCCCGTTGGGTGAAGGCGGGATGGGCGAAGTCTGGGTCGCCCTCAACCAACTGCTCGACGTGAAGGTCGCCATCAAGTTCATTCGTACCCGTCAAGGTCAAGACGCCGAGCTGGCGAAGCGTTTGCTCAAGGAGGCACGGGCCGCCGCACGACTGATAGATCCTGCCATCGTCAGGGTCTACGACTTCGGTGTTACCGCGGTTGGTGATCCCTACATCGTGATGGAGTTGCTGCAGGGAGAGGATCTCTTCACGGCGCTCAGTCGACACGAAAAAGTCAGCGCCAAGCGGAGTGTGCGCATCTTGCTGCCTATCAGTCATGCGCTGTCCGTCGCCCATGCGAACGACGTCGTTCACCGCGACATCAAGCCCGAGAACATCTTCCTGGTCTACGGCGAGGGGAGGTCGGTGCAACCCAAGTTGTTGGACTTCGGCATAGCCAAGTACGACCCCCAGGGCGTGCGACTGACCAAGCGAGGGCTCTTGCTCGGCAGTCCGTCGTACATGTCACCGGAGCAGGCCCGGGGCGAGGAGGTCGATGCGTTGACCGACATCTGGGCCTTCTGTGTCGTGTTGTACGAGATGCTGACCGGGCGCTTGCCCTTCGACGGAGAGAGCCGCGGCGAAATCATCGACAACGTGCTGTACGCCGAACCGGTACCGATCACGCACTACGGCGTGGGCGACGACGAGTTGTGGGCATTCATCGAAGCAGGGCTGAGCAAAGAACGCAGCCAGCGCTGGGCGACGATGGCGGATCTGGGCACCGCATTGGCAGCGTGGCTCGCGGCCAACGGTGAAGCAGACGATGTTTCGGGCAATGCGCTCAAAGGCTGGCTTCGAGTGGCGCCAGTGCAGGTGGATCCTTTCTGTTCGGTGTTTCCGCCGCGGGTCACTGCGGCAAGTGTCGTCAGTAGTGGACCGAGCAGCGGAGCCTCAGCAGCTGCGGACGTCGTGCGCGACACGACGCCACCCGTGCGGCGGTCGCCGCCGAAGACGACGTTCTGGGTTGCCTTGGCCGCCGTCGGGGTCGGTGGCGGCATCGTGGGCGCGGGTTGGACGTTGATTCAACACGAAGAAGAGTTCAGGGGTCAGGCCGTCGCTCAGCCGGTCTTGGCTGTCGTGGATCTGCCTCAGCGCCACGCCCCCGAAGGGCAGCAGACCGGGTCGGTGCAGGAAGAGCCCCAGAGGGGCGCCGCGCCGCCCTCACCGGAGCTGGACCGAGAAAAGGCATCCCCGGCGCGGGCCGTTTCCGCTGCGGAATTGCTGCGCGCGTCTCCTGAAAAGAACGAGGACCAAGAACTGAGTCCGCAGCCCACGCCGTCCGCGAGTGAGGAAGTTCGCCCCCGCCTACGTGCACCAAAGCAACGCGTGCGGGCGAAGCTCAAAGATCCCTTCGACTGAGCTCGCTGCGCCCGCAGTCCGTCGTTGCGTTGGCTTCGCGGTGGTCAGGGCGCTGCAGTATGTCTCGCTCGCCTATCTAGAGTCTTCACTGGCATGCCCAGTAGCCGCTGGGTAGGTCGGGATGCGGTGCGCAGACGTCAGCCGCGGCACATTGAACAGGTCCGTCTGGGTCGCAGATGATGAACACGTTGCCGCCGATGCATGGCAGATCGGTGCATGCCAGGTCGGTGAATCGCGACTTGACGACGTCGTAGTTCCCACAGCACAGCAGACCCGGGCAATCCTCGGGGCCATCGCACGTGACAGGAGTCTCGTTGGTACCACATGCACCGGAGCCGCACGTCCCGTCGCCAGTGCCGAGGCAGCAGCGGTCGCTGGAGACGTTGCATACGGTGCTGCCGCAGCGAACACCGATGCCACAGCTCCCGTCGACGCAGACCTCCCCCGAACCGCAGGCGACGTCACAGGCGCCGCAGTTGTCGGGGTCGACTGCGAGTTCGGCCTCGCAGCCCGTGCTCGCCATCGTATCGCAGTCGTCGAAACCCGCTTCGCAGCTGAACGAGCAAGACGCCGATGAGCAGGTCGGCGTTGCGTTGGTCACGGCGGGGCAGGGAGTCGTGCACCCACCGCAATGTTCGGGGTCGTCGTTGGTATTCACACACGACGCGCCGCACAGCTCCTCCCCACTCGGGCAGGGGTCGGGGGGAGGATCCGTGGGCTGCACGTCAGTGACGTCGGGAGGGGGGTCGGTCGCCGTGACGTCCGTCACGTCGGGAGGGGGATCCGTGACCTGCGCGTCGCTGACGTCTGGAGGGGGATCGGTGCTCTGGACGTCGGTCACGTCAGGCGGAGGGTCGGTGGTCTCGACATCCGTGCCCGTGGAGCTGTCGGGTGGCGCTGGTACGGAGGCGTCGACGTCAGTGTTCGAGACGTCGGGATCGGCGCCGTCGGTCGGCTCACCCGGACCGACTTCCTCCGTTGATTCGACGTCGTCGGTCGCTAGTGCATCCGTCGATTCGGTGACGTCCGAGCCCGCGGTTTCTGTCCCGCCGTCCGTTGCGTCGCTCAGCGAGTCCGAGCCGTCGCTGGACGCTTCGTCGGATACCTGTTCGTTTTCGACGACTTGCAGGTCGTTGACGCCCGTCAGGGCGTTGCAGCCCAGGTTGATACCGAGCAAGAGCACCAGGTGCGCTCGCCCAATGCCGGGGTAGTCTCGTCGTTTCATCGTCAGCCTCGAACCTGTGCGGTGCACGGCTCCACAGTCCATCTACGGGTCTTCCGGGGTTCCCCGTAACCCCAGCCGCGCGGCGATCTGCGGTGCAGCTCACGAGCGCGCTTGGGTGCTCAGGCTGGGCATGCCGTGTACGCGTACATCCGAGCAGCGCACACCTGGTCTGCGAGCGGCGGGGGGCGTGACCGGGAGCGCGGGTCGTGATGAAGACGGCAGCTGGCGATGTGACTGCGCCTCCAGTCGTTGGGGCAGCGCCGGGCAACATCCACCAGGTGCCGGCGAGCCTCTTCCGCAGGCCAGTGGCATGAGGCTTGATGCCGCAAAAAAAGCGCAATGGCGGGCCGCTGGCGGGTGAGGTTCGGCAATGACGGCATTCGGGATCGCTTACCCGTTGAGTACACTCTAGCGTGCACCAACTCCTGCGCTCCTTGGTTGGTGGGGGTGCTCCCTTTTGGTTATCATCTGTACCCAAGAGCGCCGGCAGTATGCCGCCGGTCGTAGAGAAGTCGGAGTCGAGCCCGTCGCTTCCACAGTGTTCCGGGTTACAACGTCAGACGAACGTGAAGCAATGTCCTCAGTCATCACGCGGATGTGGAAACGGTTGTCGTGGGTAGCGCCAAGCGGCGACATCGAGCTGGATCAACGCCGCGCATTCCTCGCCCAACTACTGACGTTGGCCCTCGCGCTTTGTGGTCCCATCGGGCTCGGGCTGCTGCCGCTTGCCGTCAATCCGGAGGCGCCCACGGCCACGCAGACGTTCACCGGCGCCGCCGGGCTCACCCTGGTGATGGTCGTTTGCTACTTCTTGAACCGCTCGAACTCGGGGTTCTGGAGCTCGTACCTCTTCGTCGGCGCGAGCATGTGCTCGACATTGTGGGCGGGCATGCAGGAACCCGCCGTACTGGCGATGATGTCCATCGAGATACTTCTGGCGATGGCACTCTTACCGTTGCGCAGTGCGGTCGCGTTGTCGCTCGTCGCGCTGGGTGGCCACGCGCTGTTGCTCTTGGGGTCGGTGACAGGGAAGGAGCTGGCCTTTCCCGCCGTGCTGAACCTGACGTTTCTCTTGATGGCCACCGCAGTTCAGTTGCATTACCGTGTTTGGGAGCGGAAACGCCTCGCCCAGGTACAGGAGAGCCAACAGTGGTTTCAGACCACGCTCAGTTCGATCGGCGACGCGGTTCTGGCGGTCGACCCACAGAGACGCCTGACGTTCCTCAACCCGGTCGCAGCGCAATTGACGGGGTGGAGTGCCGATGATGCGCTCGGCGAATGCGTCGATCGCGTCTTCCACGTCGTCAACGAGACGACCGGTGAGCCCGTAGTCAACCCAGTCGACGAAGCGTTGACGAAGAGGCGCAGCGTTGGCTTGGCCAATCGCACCGTACTGGTGTCGAAAGCGGGCGTTCGCCGCCCCATCGCCGACAGCGGCGCGCCCATCCTCGGACCCGCTGGCGAACTTTGGGGTGCGGTGCTCATCTTTCGTGACATGACTCACGAGTACGAGGTTGCAGCCCAACTTCAGCACTCGCATCGACTCGAAGCATTGGGCCAACTCGCGGGCGGTGTCGCTCACGACTTCAACAACCTTCTGACGGCCATCGGTGGTGGCCTCGAGTTGGCGATCGCAGACTTCGCTGACGGTCGGAATGCGATGGAAGACCTGCGCGAGGTGTTGACGGCATGTGAGCAGGCTTCCGGGCTGACGCGCCAACTGTTGGCCTTCAGTCGACGGCAGGTCATGCAGGCCAGGCCCGTGCTGCTGCACGAAGCGATCGAGCGCAATCGTCGGCTGCTGGCTCGTTTGCTTCGCGAAGATATCGTAGTGGAGAGTGACATCGTGCCGGAGTGCTGGATTCTGGTCGACCCAGTCCAATTCGACCAGGTTCTCATGAACCTGGCCTTGAACGCGAGCGACGCGATGCCGCATGGGGGCACGTTGCGGCTCGAGGTAGCTCGCGTCGCGGTGAGCGCTGAGGCGCCGGTCGCGAACTTGATGCCCGGCGAATATGGACGGCTTCGGGTGAGCGACACCGGCAACGGTATTGCCACGGCGGACCGAGCTCGCATTTTCGAACCCTTCTTCACCACCAAAGAAAAAGACCGAGGTACCGGCCTGGGTCTGGCGACGGTCTACGGCATCGCGCAACAAAGTGGTGGGGGCGTCACCGTCGACAGTACCCTGGGGAAAGGAACCCGTTTCGACGTGTTCTTCCCCATCGCTGAGGCGCCGTCCAAAGCGCGTCAGTTATCTGACTCCGGGAGTCGCCCAAGCTACCAGAAGTCTCAGCGGCGTGTGCTGGTGGTCGAAGACGACGACTTGGTCCGAGCCCTCGTCGCGCGCGTCTTGACGGAGGCCGGCCATCGTGTGGTCGAAGCGGACTCTGGAGCTGCTGCCATGTCTCACATCGAAAGCAGTGACTCGCTCGACTTGCTGCTGACGGACATCGTGATGCCGGAGCTCAAGGGGACCGATGTTGCGGCCGCGTTCCGTACCCGCTATCCCGACACGCCCGTGCTGTTCATGTCGGGCTACGCCGACGAGGGCGTTGCCGCTCGGGGGCTGCCCGAGCCCCAACAGACGTTCATTGCCAAGCCGTTCACCCCACAAGAGTTGGGAGCGGCCGTGCGTCGGGCTCTCGAGGGAGAGACGAGTTGACGGGTCCCGTCAACTCAGTGGGCGAGGGGGACGCTGGAGGCGTCGTACGCGGCGACCTTACGCAGTTGGGCAAGGCGCGCTGACTGTGGCAGCCAGGCGAACAGGCAGTTTCGGAAGGTGCGCTTCATCGCGTTCTCCCAATGGGCCATCCTGCCGACGCTCCAGGACGTGTCGGTGATCCACTTCGTTCGCTCGTAGCGGGTATCTTCGTAGAGCCGCAACGCCGTCGTGACGTCCGGCAACTCGTCCAGACAGCGCGCCAAGACGAGCGCACTCTCGATCGCCATGGCCGCGCCCTGTCCCATGTTGGGCGTCGTCGGGTGTGCGGCGTCCCCCAGCAGCGTGACGCAACCTTCGCTCCATCCTCGACGAGGTGGGCGGTCGATGATATCTCGAAAGATGATGGCATCGGCGGGAGTGGCTTCTAGTATCTCGGGCACGTCGTACGCGTAGGCGGCGAAGCGCTCCAGCAGCGCGCGCTTCCGACTCTCGCCCGGAGTACTGTCGCTGTGTTCGGGCGCCGTCGCCACGGCGAACCAATACAGACGTTCGCCCGGGATGCGAACCACGCCGAAGCGATCACCTACACCCCAGAACTCACCGCAGGTGCCGCCCCACTGGCTGGGCACCGCACAAATTCCTCGCCAGCAGGTGTAGCCTGCATAGCGTGTCCCGTCGTCAGCGAGCCGAGCGCGGACTCGCGAGTGGATACCATCCGCGCCTATCACCAGCCAGCTTTCGTGCGTTTCGCGACCTGCTGCCGTTTCGAAGTGCACGTTCGCGGTTTCACCGGTGGGGGTCACCTCGGTACACTCCGCGCCGAACGTGACGCTATCGGACGGTAGCTGCTCGAACAACGTGCGTTGCAAGTCGGCGCGGTGAAAAGCACGCAGCTCCGCTGCGGGGCCCAACTCGAGCAGGTCGTCGGGAGAGTTGTCGACCAGTGCCTTGCCGCTGGCAAGGCCGATCACTCCGCCCGTTGCCTTCTCGCCCACCGCGCGGATCGCGTCGCCGATGCCGAGTGCGCTCAACGCACTGAGCGCGTTGTACCAAAGCGTGATACCGGCGCCGACTTCGGAGAGTGTCGGCGCGCGTTCATAGACGTGGACGTCGAAGCCGCGCTGTCGAAGCGCGATGGCGGCCGTCAGGCCGCCGATGCCCGCGCCGATGATGAGGATGGGGTGGCTGCTTCTGCCTTGGATCACGTTACGCTAGGATGTTTGGCTATCGGGCATCGAAAGAAGCGGCACCATCGAGGTGGCTCGAACGTTGACGTGTGGGCCGATGCGAGAATCGTGCGGCAGAGTGGGGGATAGTGTCCAGCACTGTTTGACTGCAGCTTGCACATCCGTCCGACCGGGGCAAGAGGAGACCGGTGCGAGTACCTAGCTACCAAAAGATCGCTCTAGGCTGTTCTGAGAGGTAGGTTGGGGTATCTTGTCCAGGTACGGGCGCTCACCCGAACTTGCTTGCGCATGATGAAATCTCACAGTCGTTGTCGTCTCTCCGGTGTCGTCGTCGGAGCAGTGGTGTTAACTCTGTCTCTGCTCTCTGCGGGCTGCGTTTCGGACGAGCTCTTCCCCGAAGATGCGGGTACCGATGGAGTGACCAGCGACTCGGCGCAGACGGAAGTGGAGGAGACGGATGGGGAGGGCACGGACACCCCCGATGCCGCCGTCGCGGAGCCCGGCTCGGCGTCGACAGATGTCTCCACCGACGAAGAAATGCCCCCGGAGCTCGACGCGGGCTCGGACGACGTGGGTACGGACACAGAGACCGATGCCAGCACGCCTCCCCCGCAGATGGCAGGGGATGCGGGGACACCGCCAATTCTAGGGACCGTGGTTGAACTCGTCGGTACGGAGCCAGTTCACCAGGCGACGGACGTCGAGCCTGACGCTGACGTCACGCTGCACTTCGACCGTCCGGTGGCGGCTGGAGCCGGAGAGATATCCATTCTCGACACGTTGAATACTGCGCTCGCGGAGGCGGTGGACGTCACCGACAAGACGCTCGTGACGTTTGATGGCTCCACTGTCACCATCGATTGGACAACGACCCTGGGGAC
>JBNKZR010000095.1:0-20109 GCA_050301735.1 Polyangiaceae bacterium
CTTGCAGGCGTAGGTGAGTGCGCAGCTGCGGTGCCGTCCGCTTCCACGGGCATAGGGAAGAGTGAAAGCGCCCGCTGCAAGGGATGGTGGCAGGCGACCAGGTGCTCGCTGCTTTCGGCAAGTGGCCGCAGTTGAGGAACTTCTTCGTCGCAGCGCCCCGGCTCGGCCCTCGGGCAGCGGGTTCGGTACCGACAACCGTTGCCGTCGATGGAACTGCCCGGTGCCGAAACCTCGGGCAGCAGCTTCAAGTACTTGCGGCCGTGCTCCACGCGCGGCACGGAGTTGAGCAGTGCGCGTGTGTAGGGGTGAGATGGAGAGTCGCACACGCTCTGTGTGGGCCCCGTCTCGACGACGCGTCCCAGGTGCAGGACCGCGATGCGATGGCTGACGTAACGAACGACGCGCAGGTCGTGAGAGATGAACAGGTAACTGAGACCCAAATCCGCTTGTAGATCCAACAGCAGGTTGATCACCTGAGCGCGCACGGAGATGTCGAGTGCCGCCACCGGCTCGTCGAGGATCAGGAGTTTGGGTTCGACGGCTAGCGCCCGCGCAATCACGACGCGCTGCGCTTCACCAGCGCTGAGTTGAGTCGGGTGGCGATGGGCCAACTCTCGATTCAATCCGACTTTGTTCAGCCAAGTCAGAGAACGTTCCTCCGCTCGCGACGCAGACGCCGAAGCCAGCACGCCCTCACGCACGATGTCGAGCACGCTCAGTGCGGGGTCCAGTGCGAGACGTGGGTTCTGGGTGACCGGTTGGGCCTGCCGGCGCATGGGACGCAGGGCACGTTCGGTGAGGCCCGTCAGGAGCTCGCCGTTGAAGGCCACTTGACCATAGTCGACGTCGGTCAAGCGCAACGCGACGCGGCCCAGGGTCGACTTGCCGCTCCCGCTTTCGCCCACGACTCCCAACGTCTCGTGTTCGTGCAGATAGAGTGAAACGTCGTCGAGGGCACGCACGAAGCGGCGTGCTCTGCCCCACTTCGATGGCAGCGCATACAGCTTGGTGACGTTGTCGATTTGAAGCAGCGGCGCGTCTGCTCGAGCGTTCGTCGCGGTCGGTACCGAGAACAGCGAGGGTCGCACTGGGTCGCTCACGTCACGCAAGCTCCTCGGCGTAGTGGCAGCGGATGCTGTGCGCTGGCCGCACTTGGCGCAACTCGGGCGCCTGCGCGTCGCAGCGTTCGTGCCCCGGCGGCTTGGTTTCGCGGTAAGCGCACCGCAGGCGGAAGGCGCAACCTACTGTCGCCGTGTGATGGTCGAGCGTGCCCGGAATGGTCGGCAAGCGACGCGCTTCGGGGGGGCCCGTGACGTCCATCGGTGGAATGCTCTGGAGCAAGCCGCGCGTGTAGGGGTGACCAGGGCGCTCGAATAGGAACTCCAAGGGGCCGGTTTCGACCAGCTTGCCGGCGTACATCACCGCCAGGTCCTCGGCCGTCTCCGCGACGAGACCGAGGTCGTGGCTGATCAGTAGCAGGCTGAGCTTCTCTTCGACTTGAAGCGTTGAGAGCGCTTCGGTCACCAAGCTCTGAGAAGTCGTATCGAGGGCCGCCATCGGCTCGTCGAGCAGTAGCACGCGGGGACGGTTGAGCAGAGCCAGCACCAACGACATACGTTGGCAGTCGCCGTCCGATAGCGCCGCAGGGTGAGCGGTCCATTGCTCTTCGGGGTTTGCCAAACCGAAGCGGGTCAGCAGGGCGAGTCCGCGCCGTTTGGCGTCACTTCGACCAAAGCCGTGCATTTTCGCGACCCGCAACATGAGCGTGCCCACGCTGCAATTCGGGTCCAGCGAGGCCCGTGGATCTTCCGGCACCAGTGCGATGTGCGCGCCTCGGATGCGCGAGAGCTGGGACGCACTGCAGTCCAGAACGTTCGTGTCTCCCAGGCGCACGCAGCCGCCGTCCACCCGAACACCGCGGGGGATCAACCCCAAGCAGAGCGCCGCCAGCAACGACTTGCCACTGCCACTCTCACCGACCAAGGCCGTCGCGCGGGAAGGTCCGAGCGTCAGGCTGATGTCGTCCAACACGACGCGCCAAGCGTGCGAGTCGTGGACGGAAACAGTGAGGTGCTCGATCCGAAGCGCGTCACTCACGGCTCGCTGCCTCGTTTCCAGTAGATGTCCAGCCGCGGGCCGGCTCCCTCGGCGCCGGTCGCCAGCAGCAGAGAACTCTGGCCGGTGGGTTCGACGACGAAGCCGTGGCGCCGCTCGGGCGCGCGAACCCACGTGCGGACCATCTCCGTTACGTCCGCGCGCGAGCGCGTCGCTGGTCGCATCAATACTCGCGCCTTCGACAGCGCGTTCCGCGGAGCAACGCCGTCCGGGTCGGGCGAGTCGAGGAGCAAGCCTATCTCGAGCTCTACCCGTTCGTCGCTGAGCGGCGCCAGCGCTGGGGAGGTCAATTCCAAGAACGCGGCCTCGACCATTTCTGGTCCGCCCTCGAGGGTCGCGCCCAGCTCGAACTCGATGTATACCTTTTGCGCGCCCCTTGCTCCGCCCAACTGCAGCGCAGCGTCTCCCGTCGTGGCGTTTTCGGCCACGATGCGACTCGGGAACACGACGCGCCGCTCGCTGTGCTCGCCTACGACGATGCCGCCAGACGGCTTGCAGCGGCTGGCGAGGCACTCTCGTCCCTCGTCGCAATCGCCTGGGGCCTGGCAGGGGGTGGGCGATCGAGCGCAGGACAACGCGGCGAACAGCAGCGTGGACAATGCGGGCAGTCGTCCCGCGGGCGCGCGAGGGCGTCTCCCGCCCGAGTTCGGAGCTGAGACTGAGGGCGGGTTTGCCCCGTGCCGGGGGTTGCTCGTCGTCCAACGCACCGCTTGACTCATAACCCCAGAGCTCCTCCCGGACAAAGCATCACGCGGACTCCGGACCGCAGGGCGTTCACCGATCGTCGTTTTGCCGGCGTCGCCTCCGACGTTCGAGCAGTAGTTGCGCCGTCGTGGGCGCTTTCGGCAGGTCCTGGAAGGCGTCGGGCGGAGGGTCGTGCCGCTCCGTCGTTGGACTCGCGGGCAGAGCCCCTTGGCGCGAGTGGGACCGCACCGTCGAGCGCAGGTGGGCGGCGCGGGATTCGGAGGCTGGCTGCCTGTCTGCCATCGGGACTCGTGTCGGGCGAGGCTGCCAGTTCAGCCGCCGGGCGACGACACTGGCGAGCAGGAAGAGCGCGCCCAGCCACGCCAGTGCTCGGTCGACGCTTCGGTAGGCAGGCCGACGCTGCAGTCGCTCTCGGAAGATGCCGGCGAGGCTTTCCCGGAGGGTTCCGCCACTTCGCTCGGCAATCGCACGCAGGGCCGCTCGGTCGGTTCCCGTTGGTTCCAATTCGTCCCCCGTGCTCATTTCCAGGCCCGTGGTCGCCAGTAGCGTGCCGGAGAGTGTGTCGGCGACGGAAACCAAGTAGGTGCCGGGGCGCTGCACGGGAAGCGAGGCGGCGTAGCGGCCGGCACCGCTCGGGCGCAGAGTGACGTCCTGGAGTTGCCCGTCGGGCTTGGCGATCGTCGCGGACAGATTGCGAAAGTTGTCGAGTGAATCTTCAGCACTGAGCGCGTCCACGCTCAGCTCGAGCCGGCCGTCTCTCATGCTGGCGTCGAGGCGCACGGAAGAGTCGTCTTCGTTGCGGGCGACGCTACGCGCTAGTTGAACGAAGAGCTGGGCGCCCGCAGCCCACTTCGTCCAGCTCGTGCCCCAGCGCCCACCGTAGTCGCTGGTGAAAACCGCGCACTGTCCCAGTCCCGTGTTCCAAATGGCGAGCAACGGGTCGCCGTCCTTGGCGCGTAGAGGGACCAGGGCGCGGGGTTTGCGCAGTGTCACGACATAGCCCGCCAGTGGGGGTGACTGTCGGAAGTCGATGCCTCGGACCACGGAGGAGCCGGCGTGCTTGCTGGCGATGAACGCTTCCTCGCGCACTGCGGCACGGGCCGCGGTGATGGTTTCCTGGGCGAAGACAGCCGGAATGCGACTGGCGTCGGACACGACGTAGAAGCGTCCGTGCCCTTGGTGGCTGATCCGTTCGAGTACGGGCAGGTCGTCGCCCTTGCCGAGAGCAACGACGCTGGTCGTGATGCCGGCCGAGTGGGCTGCGGAGCTGAGGTTGACCGTTGCCGACGAGCCTTGGGCGTCACTGCCGTCAGCGAACAACAGGACGTGTTTGATGGCGGACGCTTCAGCGCGCAGCGACGCGTAGGCAGTCGTCAATGCCGGGTCGAGCAAGATGCCGCCGCCGCCGGCTTCGACCCGCGCGATCGTTTCCGCGCTGGCACGCTTGTCTCCCAGTGGGCCCAGCGCCAGCGTCCATCGTGGGCTGGTATCGACGTGCAAGACACCCAGTCGGTCGCCACCGCTCAGCAGGGCTAGCGAGCGAATCGCGCCTTCGTTGGCCAGGTCGAGCTTGCTGTGAGCTCCGGCGCGCGCACCCATCGAGCCCGAGTAGTCGACGATGATCACTTCCGATAGCTGCCCGCGTCGACGATCCTGCTTCAAATCGAAGCTCACCGGGCTGACGTCCTCGATCGGGGTTCGCGCGTAGCCACCAGGGCCCAGGGTGCTCGGCGATCCCATCAACACGAGTCCCCCGCCAGCGACACGAACGAAGCTGGCGAGTGCGTCGAGTAGCGAACTCGGAAGCTCGGCTGCGCTGACGTCCTCGAGCACGACCAGATCGTAGGCGGACAGCTCGGATAGCGTTCTTGGTGCCTGCTGAGGCGCGACGGTGTTCGCTGCGATGTTGCCCGTCGCCAGGATGGGTTCCAGGAGCGACTCTCCGATGCTGCTGATGAGCAGGGCGCGCGTTTGGCCTCGGACTCGCACGAACGTGGCCATCTGATTGTCTTCTGGGAGCTGATCCGTCTCTGGTTGGTGGGTGGATAGTCGGACCTCCAGGCGGTGCAAGCCAGGGTTCTGTGCGGTCTGTCTCAGGCTGAGGAGCGTCTTGCCTGGGCCAACGTGGACGTCGCGCTCCCGCACTTGGCGTCCATCTTCGAGCTGCCGCACGGTGAGATCGACGGTGGTCGGCGCCTCGACGACCAGCCTGACCTCGAAGGTTTCTCCCTCGCTGACGCTCGCCGGCGCGTTCAGTTTGACGATACGAACGTTGCTGATCGACCCCTGGTCGAAAACCACGACGTCGATGGGGACGTCCGCCGCCACCGCGGCAGCAACGGCGTCCCCGGCGTCCCCGCGGGTGGCCACGCCGTCACTCATCAGCACGATCTTGCCGGCTGCGTCAGCAGGTAGCTCGGCGAGTGCGCGGCGCAAAGCGCGCTCGATGTCTGTCCCGTCGCGAACGACCGGTCGCAAACTGGGGGTTGCCGAAGACGCTCGCTCCAAAGGCGGGAGCTGCACGACCGCATTGGCGCCGAAGGTGAGCACCCCCAGGCGGTCCTGCTGCAACATGGACGTCCGCGCCGCGGTCAGTTCGCGCTCGACGCGGGCCTCCGCGTTTGGCACCAACTCGGTGCTGCGACTCTGATCGATCGCGACGACGATCGCGAGCCGGTCCAGTGCTGCGACGACCTGCAGCCCACACACGGCCGTGGCGGTGAATACCGCTGCGAGGCACAAGAACGTATCTCGCATGGCGCGTCTCGGCGACGCATCGTCTCCCGCGACGCGCAGCAAGCGCCACCAGGTCCACAACCCCGCAATGCCCGGGAGCCCAGCCAACCATTGACGTTCGACTCGCAGCAACCAAGAGGGGAGCCAGTCGAGCCAAGCCAGGCTGGCTAGCACGAGCGGGGCGGTCACGATGATGAGAAGGAGAGCACGCAGCTTGGGCAGCGTTGGGGCACGCCGAAGAGCCCAGCGCGCCCCGAACACGATCGCTGCGCACTGCGCCAGCAGCAATAGCCACAGCCACGGCTCGCTGGTCATGCGGGTGCTCTTCCACGCTGGGTTCGCTTGCGCGCGAACGTGAGGTAGGCGGTGTCGAGCAGCACGAAGAGTAACGCCAGGGCGGCAAACCACGGCATCAGGTCCCGGTCACGGGCGAGCGACTCCGGGTCTGCGGCGTCACCCACCGGGCCGAGAGCGAGTTCGTCTTTGCGCGGGTCACTTTCGCGCCGACTCGTGACGTTGGCGGGGACGAGTGTGCTGCCTGGGGACGCGCCTTGCCACGCGAAATAGTAGAACCCGGCCGTGTGAGCCTTGGGCAGTAACGCCACGCCCTGACTCGCGTGCAGGCGTCGCGTGCTCTGGTCTGGTAGCGTGACGTTCACTTCGCTGACGTCCAGCGGTACCTTGACTCTCAAGGGTTGCCCGGTGCGAACGCTCGCGAGTCCGGCGCGTTCACGCTGCTCCCGGGCGAGGTCGACGAGGTTACGAACGAAAAGCACGAAGGAGGCTCTCAGGGGCCAATTGCTGTCGTCGAAGTCGAACCCCACCAACGTCCCGTTTGTCGTTTCGAACGCGAAGCGCGTCATCAGCGCTGCTTGTTGCGACCAGAGCAAGACACTCGCGTCGCCCTCCGGTTGAAGGGGCTTGGCGCGCGTGATGCGCAGCTCGCCGAGTGCCGCGAAACGAAATCGGGCATCGGATTCGTCCCAGTGGGTGACTTCCGGGTAGCGCACCTCGTCGCCTACCTCGACGCCCAGGCATTTCCCCGGCGGCGGATCGATGATCAAGAAGTCTTGGGCTGGCGCGGCGCTGGGGCAGGCCTTCGAGTAGACGACGAGAGCACCCGGTGGGATGTTGCCGGTTCGCAGCAGCTGGTCCGGTTCGTCGGTGTCCGTTCCGGCGACGAGCACTTCGACTCCTGGATCGGCGCGCAGCGCTCGCTCGAGCCACGGATTGGGAGAAGCCCCGACGAGGACTACCGGCTGCTTGCCATGCAACGGCACGACGACGTGCGCTCGGTCGTCGACGGGCAGCCGATCGTTGGCCGCGACTTCGACGATCAATCCCGTGCCCTGGTCCTGGTCGGTTGCTTGAAACTGAAGCTGAACCGAGCGCGCGTCGCCGGGGTCGAGCTGAAGGTGTCTCGAACTGAGTAGCTCTCGAACGTTGCGTTGCCGCAGGGTGACGAAGACGCTGCGGCGCTCCGCGCCGAAGTTCTCCACGGTGCTGAAGACCGCCGTTTGGCTCACCCCATCGACGGGCGGGTCGCTCCGGATGTCGACTTGGGTCAGGGCAACGTTCGTGATCGCTTCACCAATCTCCACGACTTGGACTGGCACGCCTTCCAGCGGCGGATGAGCCTCATCCGCCAACACTCCGTCGGTGACCAATACGAGCAGCCGCTCGCCGCTCGTGCTGCGCAGTTTGTCGGCAGCTAGCTCCAGGGCGGGCGCCAGGTGACCTTCCTCATCTGTGGCTCGGAGTACCTCCAGCCGTTCGCGGATGCGCTGCCGATCGCGTTCGAACGGGCTCAGGATGTCGACGTCTTGCCCCGCCGCAAGCAGCAGCACCCGGGCGTCGGGTTGGAGGTTGTCGAGGAGTTGTTCGACTTGGAACTTGGCCACGTCGAGGCGCGTCCGGTCGTCGTCGACGCGGCTCTGCATGGAGGCGCTGACGTCGAGCACGAACGCGACGTGCGTCGCCAGTGCGTGGCCTTTTCGTGTCGGCAACGAGGCGGCGAGGGCAAGGGCGAGCAATGCGACAGCCTGCAGCAGCAACGGTAGCTGAGTGAGCCACTTCTTCAGTGGCCTGCTTGCTTGCTGTTCGGCGCTGCCATCCTTCCAAAGCCACAGGGCTGCGGTCGGTACACGTCGCGGCCGTGAGCGCAGCAGATAGAGTGCAATCAGCGGGACGAGCAGCCCCAACAACCACAGGCCGGAGAGGTCATTGAGATGCATCGTCTTCGTCCGAGGCCAGCGCCGACAGTGCTCGCCGGGAACGAGCCCGGTCGCGATGGATGTCTTCGATCAGCCCGCGTACGCGCTCGACGCCCAGCTGTTGGATGGTACTGAGATTGGCGCTCGCGACGCGATCTCTCAGAGGCGGGCCGCCAGGGGTGAACGACAAAGTGCTCAGGTCCAGATTACTCGTGTCGATGAACTGAGTGCCGGCGCTCTCGCCGTGCCTGACGCGCTCCAACGCGCTGACCCGCACGATTTGCAGCGTCGGATCGGGAGTGCGCCGCAGGAACGGGATCAGGCGCTCAGCGCTGCCCGTGTCGCAATCGGCGTCCGGATGGAAAGCGGCCAGGACGAAGGTCGGACTGCGTAAGCCCGAGCGCCGGGCGTCCGCATCCATCACGCTGTTGGCGAAGCGCTCGAATTCCGATCTCGAGACGGAGTAGCGAGGGAATATGGCGAGGCCTATCTCGACGGTCTCGTCTTGCGTCCACTCGTCCATCTTGGCGAGCACTTCGTTCGTCGTTGGAGCTTTGGAGACAGAGACCCATTGTCGCACGTGGCCATCGAGGCGAGCGCGCTTGGCCCATGGACAGAGGTTGAGCGCCTCGACGATCTCCAGCTGATAGCGCTGGTAGAGGCGTAGGGTTTCGGCAACCAAGTCGGAACTCATGGCAGGTCGATGCTCCCTCTGGCGAAGCGTCGTACCGCCGCGGATAGGTCACCATCGCTTCGCAGCCGAACGTAGGTTTGGCCGTGGCTGCGCGCGCACTCCGCCAGCTCTCCAAGCCAGCTGAACAGCCGCCGCTCGTAGCGACTGACGGCGTGGGCATCCAATGTGAGACGCAACTCCTGGCCCGTCTCAGCGCAGCTCAAAGTCGCGTCGCCACCTTCTGCGGGTGACAGCTCCTCTGGTGCCAACACCTGGACGAGGCGGAGGTCTTGGCCACGGCGACTTGCCGCAGCCAGCGTCTTGACGAACGGTGTCTCGTCCAAGAAGTCGCTCAGTAGTACCAGGCTGCTCCTTCGTTGGCTGGCCGTCGCCAAGCGCGTCACCCACTTTCCGATCGCCGTTCGCCCCCCGGCTCCAGCGCGCTCAATCTCGTCGAAGAGAGCGGAGGCCGCGCCTCGTCCGCGCCGCTCGGGGTAGGGCAGCAACGTGAGCTCACCTTTTGGTCCGGGCGCGGTGATCAGGGACACCCGTGCCCCGGCGCAAAGGCCCAGATAGCCGATGGCGGCGGCCATGCGCTTGAGTGTCCCGAGTTTCTCCGGCGACCCCAATCCGCTCGATGCCGAACAGTCTAGCAGCAGACGCAACGCGTTCGTCTCCTCCGTGTGAAAGCGTTTGACCACGGGTTGACCCGTGCGGGCGTAGGCGAGCCAGTCGATCGATTTCGTTTCGTCTCCCGGGGCGTACGCGCGGCGCTCGGCGAACTCGGTGTGGCCGCCTGCGCGTCGAGCGACCTGGCCCCCGTAGTCGCCAGAGGCTGGTCCTTGCCGGAAATGACGGCTCAGCGCCTCGACCTCCCTCAGTTGCGTGGGGCTGAGCAGGTTCACGCCGCTTGCTCCCGGCGCAGGTGTGCCATCCTGCGCACTCCCAGAAACCAAAGCCCGCAGCCGAGCAACGCCCAGACGCTCATGGCGAGGAAGTGCGAAAGCCCATGGGCTGTGATGCTGGTGCCGTGCTTGAGCAGTTCGTCGACCACCACCAAGACGAACAGGGGAGACGGGCTCGCCATCCACAGCGACTGGCGGAACCCACCACCTGCCACGCCCGCGATCGCGAGCACCAACCACGGGCCTGCCAAGCCGACGAAGGCTGCCGCTGGAAAGACGACACGGGGAACCGTGCCGTTGCGCGACCTCGAACGTGTGAAGACCGTGAGTCCCGCGGCGAATACGACGAAGGCGCAGCTTGCCACTGCGATGGCCACCAGGCTAGCAGAGCGACCGGGGTGCGTCGTGCCCAACACTCGCGCGTTGTCTTCCTCTTGCAACCAGCCGAAGACCACCAACGCCAGGGAGCAGACCACGTGGAGCGCGACTACCAGCGCCGCTGCGTTCGAGATCCCAGGGCCGAAAAAACGCCGAAGCAGACCCGCAGCCTGCCTCGCGAAGGTCGTCGTCACGCGTTTGGAGGGGGCCAAGTCGTCGCTCGCGAACATGAATACCGCGACCATGGAGAGCACGAACGGCGCGACCAGCGCCAGCGCAGGTGCCCCCCAGACATCGTCGCGCGCGGAGAGCCAGACCCTGGGTGTCAGCGCGATCGACGTCAAGCAGGGGAAGGCGACGACCAACCAGCGCTTCATGCCGAACAAGCGGTCATCGCCGGCGCTGCTCATGTTGGCGACGGCCACTTCGAAGAACAGCCAGCCGATGATGCTGGCGCTCCCCAGCGGCGCGAAGACCAGGGTGACCAGGTACTGGAGGCCGAATTCAGCACGTGTGTAGGCCGTGGGTAACCATACGGGTGCTCCAGCCGTGATTGCGTGCCATTGTTCACTGGCTGCGGCGGCTCCGAAGACTCCCAGGCCTAGATAGACCGCGAACGATACACCCACCGAGGCGATGATGCTGACCATCATCGCCGGCGCAGCTTTCTTCACCGAGGAACCGACGGCGATCCCGAAGCCGACGGCCAGAACGGAGAAGACACCCAGCAGACCGAAGGCGAGGAGTACCTCCAGCGCCGACACGCCTCCGGCAACGAAGGGCACCGCGCCGATGGGGGCCAGCATCACGAGGTACATCCCGACGTAGGTCATCGCGGCCAGAAACTTGCCGCGGGCGATCTGCTTGGGAGACAGGTTCGTGAGCACCAACGCCTCCCAGGTGCGATTGCTGTGTTCAGAAGTCACCAGCAACGTTCCAACGCCGGGACCAATCCAGCACACCACGGCATAGCAAAGGGAAAAGAAGACGTGAAAGAGGAGCGAGCCCAGCTCGGTCGGGTCCACGCTGGAACTGGCGATGCCTCCCACCGAGCACGTGATCACCGTCAACAGGATCGTGATGGTCATCAGGATCAGCGGGGTTCGGGTCAGGCGCGAGGATTGCCTCATCTCCCGCAGCCACAAGGGGTTGGGTCGACCCCGCAAGGTCCAGCGGGGCGGGGGAGCGTCGTGGGGAGGCGATGTTGCCGGCGCCCCTGGTGCGCTAGCCTGCGCGGAGGCGCTCACTGGACCTCTCCTTTGGTCACTTGCAAGAAGACGCGTTCGAGGTCGTTGCGCTCGGGTTCGACGCTGACGATGCCCACGCCGTGGCTCACCAAGTATCGTACTAGTTCGGCGACGAAGCGATCGTCGCCGACGTAGCGAGCGACGATCAAGTTGCCGTGCTCGGATTCGATCGACTTGATGGGTGGGCAGGCTTCGAGCAGTGGTCGCACGGCCTGGGCTTCGGTCAGGACTCGGAGCTTGAGGCGTCGCTGGGTTTGGGCTGGTACTTCGACCCCTGCGGGTGTAAACTCGATAGGCGCCTGGAATTGGTCGGCAGGTTCGAAGGGTGCGGCCTGCGGCGTGCCTGGCGCGGCACTGTGACGTTCACCGAGCCGGGCGGTGATCTCTCCGACGGAGCCGCTCAGCAACAGGCGGCCCTTTTCGATGATGCCGACGCTGGTGCACACATCACTCAACTCCGTCAGAATGTGGCTCGATAGGAAAATCGTTTTGCCGAGTTCGCGCAGCTCCAGCAACAAGTCGCGGATCTCGATGCGCGCTCTCGGGTCCAGATCACTCGCCGGCTCGTCCAGGATCAAGACTTCTGGATCGTGCAACAGAACGCGAGCCAGTTGCAGCCGTTGGCGCATTCCCTTGCTCAGGGTTGCCACGAGCTTGTCTTGGGTGGTGAGCAAGTCCACGAGTTCCAAGACTGCCTCGGTCGCCGTGGGCTCGGCAACATCGTTGGCGTTGGCGAAAAACTGGAGGTACTCCAGCACCGTCAATCGCTCGTACACCCCCGCGTGGTCGGGCATGTAGCCAATTTTGCGGCGTACTTTCTCGCGGTCGACCACGACATCGAGCCCACACACCTCCACGCTGCCGCGCCACGGTGGCACGAGTGTCGCCAACGTTCGGATGGTGGTCGTCTTGCCCGCACCGTTGGGCCCGATGAAGCCGAAGATGGCCCCGCGCTCCACTTCCAACGACAGCTCGTGCACGACGGCCTTGTCGCCATAGGCCTGGCTCAAATCCTTGATCACGATTACCGGCTCGCTCACAGGCGTCCTCCGAAACCAGTCACCCTCAGCATGGCTCGGTCGGACTCCAAGGGAAAGCCGCCGTCAGTGGTTCTTCCTTCGCCACCCTCGAGTTGGCCCATTAGGACCGGCACGCCAGCAGGCCACCAATCAACTTCACCTTGACGCAGCCACTCGAAGGCCGTCCATGCTTGCGCTGCGCCGGGGTTCGTACCGTCGACGAGGAGCTCGTGCTCGTGGGCGAGCAAACCGGTGGTGCCGGCGGCCGAGCGAACCACGGCGTGGGCCAGTTCGGCACCGGTGTCGGTGTTCACACGCTGTCCGTCTGCGATGCGTTCGAAGAACACGAGCCGTCCTTCGTGGTCCCGCACCAGGACACCGGTCAGGTCGCGGCCGAGGCGGTTGACGACGCCGAGCCTTCCTGCGTCGAGGACGAGGCTGACGCCTTCGCCGATGGTCGCAAATCCGTCTTCGCGGACGTGTAGAGTCTGCCACGGCTTGGCAACGACCTCCGTTAGTCGGAGACCTTCACTCGTGACGTCGAGTCGGCCCCGCACCGTTTCATCTTCGTTGACGATCGCCAAGACGCCGCCGGCAGTGGTCGGCTGGATCGTCAGTTCGTCGAGCGACGAGCCGTAGAACGCCCGAAAGCGGGTGGCGGCGGCCAAGGGCATGCCAGCGCCGGAGTCGATCAGCGACAAGTGTCGTGAACGCCTCCCCGTTCCTCGACTGATGGTCCCCACCAAAAGCACGAGCGCCAGGCAAGCGACCGACAGCGCCGCCAGCCGGGGCAAGGCGAGCAGAGGGCGCGCGCTCGAACGGGCTCGATGGAAGTTCACCGGACCCGCGAACACCGCATAGCCGATCAGCAACAATGCTGCGGCGGCGATCGCCCAATGCTGGTGTCGAGTGCCCAGCAAGAACCGTCGCACGGAATAGGTGCGATGATCTCGCAGCGGTGTGGCCGCATGGGGAACGGCCGCCACCGCGCGGTGGTCCCAGGCATGACCCAGAAGGTCCAACAGCTTGAGGCGTGTCCAGCCATCGTTGGCGAATTCTGGCCGTTCAGGATCGAAACCGAGCAGCGTTACTTCGCCGAGGCCATAGGTCGCCGTCGAGCCCCAGCGCGTCTCTTGGAGGTTTGGGCTGACGAAACCGCGCAGTAGGGGTTGTGCTGCGGCGGACAGTTCTTGTGTGACGTGTTGCACGGACGCGGTTGGCGCGCTTCGGCCGCTGCTGACGCGTGTCGGTACAGGGTCCCGCAGAGACATCGAGGCCGGCGACGGGTTGATGTTGCCCCCCACCAAGCGCACGAGGGTCGGGTCTTGCAGGTCGGCATCTCGATCGATGACGAATGCGAGCGTGCCGCCGGTCAGCACCCACGCGGATAGGGCTCGCTGTTGTTCTCGCGCCAGCTCGGAGAACACGCTGCTCGGACACAGGACGAGGGTCGCAGGCGCATAGCCGGCAGCATGGCGCGGGAGCAGCGGCTGGTTCGCAGCGAGATCCCACTCCGGAGTGGAGGTCACCACCTCGGTCGGGGACTGCGGCGGCAGTAGGCCGCCGGGCAAGCTGCTGCCGGCGGCAGGTTCCGCGACTTCGGGTAGGGGGGCATCTTTGACCAGCTGCCGCACTCGGCTGTTTCTCTGGATGACCAACAGGTGAGGCACGTTCGCGCTCGATGAGTGGGCGCGTCCCAGCCCCAGTCGTTTGCCGTCGGGGCTGATCACGACTGCGTCCACGCCGCCACCGGCAAAACCGAAAGCTGGGAGTTCCAGAGTGACGCTTTCGCTGGCGGCAACACGCAGCCGAGTCTGAGAAAAAGCGTCGTCCACTTCCGCTTCGCGGAACAGACCGAGTGTTGGTGTAAGGTACACGTCCCCGATTTGTTCGTGCTGGGTTCGGTTTTCGATCGTGACGAGGTAGGTCGTCCAACCCGAACTCGCTGGCGCGGCCTGCCCGAGGATGGGAACGGCTGTGACCCCCAGCGGGTCGGCAGCGCGCTCGGTGTCCTGATTCAAGGTGCTCTGAAGATCGAGGCTTGCGGCCTCGGGAGCCCAAAGCGCGACGACGCCCGACACGACCGTCACGAGCGCGGCTCGACAGCGGCGCGACGGCGAGCGCCTGTCCTGTGGAACGGGCCGTCGCGGCGCTCGCGCCCGTCGAGTACCGTTCACAGCCGGCGCTCCACCTCGGGAGGCAGGAGCTTCACCTCGGAGAGCAACTCGTCGAGAACGTCGTCACAGGTGAGGCCGTCCGCTTCCCCCTCGAAACTCAACAGTAGCCGATGTCGAAGCGCGGGCTTGGCGACGGCGCGCACGTCTTCGAAGGACACGTTGGCGCGACCCTGACTCAGAGCTCTCGCCTTCCCGCCGAGCAACAAGGCTTGGCCCCCGCGCACGCCCGCGCCAAAACGTATGGCCGACTGCACGCGGGGGGATGCGTTCACGGAGTCGGGATCTGTAGAGGCTGTCAACGTCGTTGCGTAGCGCAGCACCGCGTCCGGCACTGCGATGTCTCGGCACAACGACTGGAGCCGCTCGAGTTCGTCGGCGGTCAGCACCACGTCGGGCTCCGCCGGTGGGTGACCCGTGGTCGCGCGCAGAATGCGCTCGAGCACGTCTTGCGGCGGGGAGGGGACCAAGGTCTTGAACAGGAAGCGGTCGAGTTGGGCTTCCGGCAGGGGGTAAGTCCCCTCCATCTCGATCGGGTTTTCGGTGGCGAACACCATGAAGGGAGAGGGTAGTCGGTGACGTTTCCCAGAGATGGTGGTGGCGCCCTCTTGCATGGCTTCGAGCAGGGCGCTCTGCGTCTTGGGGGACGCGCGGTTGATCTCGTCTGCCAGCACGAGTTGAGCGAAGAGTGGGCCTCGATGCAGTTCGAAGCGACCCGTGGAGTGGCCCCCCGCGTCGAGGACCAAGACGTTGCTGCCGGTGATGTCACTCGGCATCAGGTCTGGGGTGAACTGGATTCTGGAGTAGTCGAGCGCCAAGCAACGCCCCAAGGTCTTGACGAGCAGGGTTTTGCCCAGCCCAGGTGCGCCCTCCAGCAGCACATGACCCCTCGCCAGCAACGCCCACATGACTTCGTCGAGGACCTCCTCTTGCCCGATGACGACTCGGGCGACGGCATCGCGTAGACGTTGGAGCTCCTCGTGCGCGTCGCTCAGGCGTTGCTCGATGGACGTCATCACGCCAAGCTTACGGCCGCTTCTGCGCCAAGGTGCAGAAAAAGCAGAAAAAACTGTCAGTCGGCGGAGAAGTAGCGGCTGACTTGTTCACGGTATTCGGCTGGCACCCGAGCTCTCTCCACGCTCTCGATCTGCTCCGGCCCCAGAGCGCGAATGGCCTTGGGCGTGGGTACCAACATCTCCCGCGTAGCCGTTCCGACGCTGCGCCCCACGGACGCGGTCACGCGCCCCTGGCGCAGGTCCATCGACTGTTCCGTCTTCGCGCGCAATTCCTCAGCTTCGACGCGCACGCTGCTCCCCGCGTGTTCGCTGCGAGCAGTACTATCTCCCGAGCTCGGAGCGCCCTGGTCGTCGTGGCCGCGTGCCGAAAGGTTTTCCGGTCCGGGCATCGGGCTCGACAGCGGCGTGGGGCGGTCGGAGAACGTGTTCTGCAGTCGAGCGAGCGCTTGGCCTGCGTCGAGGAGGGATTGCTGGCGGCGTGCGGATTGGCTGGGCTCGTTCAACTGAGAAAGCGCCTCGGTCAGCGCTTGTCGTTCCGCGCGGGAGGCAAGGCGAGAGGCGCGCTCCAAGTGTTCTGCGGAGGGCGCCTCGAAGTCCGCCGTCCCGTGCTCCAAGCCAGCTGCCAGGCGTTGTGCCGGAGTCGTCTCGCTGCCGGGCGAGAGGTTTGCTTCGGGGCCATCGTCATTGCCTGTGGCTGGCTTTCGCGTGTTGGCGGGCGCGCGTTCGTTGGTGTCGGTACTCGCCGGCGCGGAGCGTTCGATTTCGCGGATCAGGTCCTGCACCCGCTGCGCGGCGTCTACTCGGCTCTGCCACAGCTGTCGTTGCTCCGACAACTGGCGGGCGAGCCCTTCGGCTTCGTGGGCCAGCGCTGCGCGCTCGGCTTTTTCGAGCGCACGTTCGGCCTCGCGTCGCGCGGAGCGTTCTTCCGCACTGGACAAACGTCGCATTTCGTCGTCGAAGGCGCCCGCATCGAGCGATTCCAGCGCGGAAGCCGCAGCAGCGGTCGCGGGGTGTTGTCGCAAGACGGCTACCGCTGCTTCCAACCCGGCGCGCTGCTCCTCGGAGTTCACCGTCGCAAGACCTTCGGAGACCGTGTTCTGCAGTTGGGCGACGTCAGCCAGCGCTTCGCGTTGGTCGACGCCGCGCTCCAGCTTGATTCGAAGTTCCTGTGACTGTTTGCTTATGGCACGTAGCTCCGCCCGGGTTCGTTCGCTCAACCCAGGGGCTTCGTCGAGATGCTCCAGCGTCGCGAGATCTTCATCGGCGTCGAGTTTCAGGGGGTTCGTGCCTACGTCCGTCGAAACGGGCGGAAGTCTTCGCGGGAGTTGCAGGGTCAGGAGCGACACGACGACGGCAGCAGGCAGAGCCCACAGTCGCGGAGTCCAAGCCTTCGGCAAGAGGCGGCGATCGAGAGCCTCTTGGAGTTTCACGTTGCCTCGGTGTTGGAGGTGTGCGCTCCATTGGGGCGGATGTGTTTGCAGGGCGGCGGGCAGCTCTTGGGCAGCGCCGAGCTGGTGGTCGAGAAAGAGCGCGATCTGTTCGTCGTCCGGACGCAGCCGCCAAGCACGGAACGCGCCTGTGGCCACGCCCGTGAGCGAGAGCGCAGCGATGATCCAGACCCACGCCCTCGGCTCTGACCAGAGCTTGGCGTTGGCAGTGAGTACCCAGCCAGGCAGACCCCAACCTGGCCCGACCATCCGGCTCGAAAGCAGCGCAACAGCGACGGCAGCTGCGCCCCAACACAGGCCAGAAAGCACGTGTCGCAACCACAAGCGTCGACGTGTCGTACGACACACGCTGTCGAAGCGAACCGCGAAATCGTCGACCATTGCCGTGTAGGCTAGCACGGCGCGAGCGACGCGCTTTGGGCGGAGAATTGTGTGGTCAGTTCGACTTCGGTGGCACTATGTTGGGACGACGCAACCGACCACGGAGTGGCCCCTTGTCCAAGAAACTCACCGCCAGCGCCGTACGAGCCGCCAAGGAACGCGGCGACAAACTCGTCGTCGTCACCGCCTACGACGCAACGTTTGCTCGCTTGCTCGATGAGGGCGGGGCCGACGTGATCTTGGTCGGTGATTCATTGGGCATGGTCGTGCAGGGGCTGCCGTCGACCCTGCCGGTGACTGTGGCAGAGATGGCATACCACACGCGCGCCGTCGCGCGCGGTGTGCGGCGTGCCCAGATCGTGACCGACTTACCGTTCTTGAGCTACCAGACCTCGCCGGAAGACGCGCTGCGTTCTGCAGGTGAACTTGTCAAGGTGGGTGGTGCCGAGGCCGTCAAGCTCGAGGGCGGAGTGCGCAGTGCGGACGCGGTCCGACGGATCGTCGAAGCCGGCATCCCCGTGATGGGCCATGTCGGCTTGACTCCTCAGTCACTGCACGCGATGGGTGGCTTTCGAGTGCAAGGCAGAACGGACGCCGCATACAGCGCGTTGTTGGAAGACGCGCGCGCGCTCGAGGCGGCGGGGGCCTACGCCATCGTCGTCGAAGGTGTTCCCAGCGACGTGGGGGCGGACATCACCCGCGCACTGTCGATTCCGACGATCGGCATCGGGGCAGGGCCCGAGTGCGACGGTCAGGTGCTGGTGTGCTACGACTTTCTCGGGCTGTTTCGTGACTTCACCCCGAAGTTCGTCAAGCGCTACGCCAACCTGGGAGACGAGGTCGTTCAGGCCACGGCGTCCTTCGCCGAGGAGGTGCGTTCCGGCAAGTTCCCGGCGCCGGAGCACAGCTTCGCCCCGCGGCGTCGGCCCGACGCTACCCCCGCGCTAGCCGAAGCTACGGGGGCCAAGCCGGTCGTCGATGGACGCGCTCCCGCATACGGCCCGGCGAGCGAGGATGGTGAGGATTGAGTCGGAGAGACCGCGCATGGAGTTGATCACCGATCCGGAGCAGTTTCGACAGCGGTGCGAGACTCTGCGGGCCTCAGGTGGCGTCGGTTTCGTGCCGACGATGGGAGCGCTGCACGAGGGGCACCTCTCTCTGATGCGCTTGGCGGCCGAGCACTCGCGTCACGTGGTGGTGAGCATCTTCGTCAACCCGACACAGTTCGGCCCCAACGAAGACCTGGAGCGCTACCCTAGAGATTTGCAGCGCGACATGGATGAGTGCGAGAGTGTGGGGGTGCGCCTCGTGTTCGCCCCTCGCGCTGAGGACATGTACCTTCCCAACGAGCGCACTCGGGTGAGCGTGAGCGCGTTGACGCAGGGACTCTGTGGGGCCACGCGACCTGGACACTTCGACGGAGTGTGCACCGTCGTGGCCAAGTTCTTTTCGTTGGTGGGAAGCTGCACGGCCGTTTTCGGACGCAAGGACTACCAGCAGCTGAAAGTGATCGAGAGAATGGCTCGGGACTTGTTCTTGCCCGTGAACGTCGTAGGCCATCCCATCGTGCGGGAAGCCGACGGCTTGGCGCTGAGTTCCCGCAACCGGTACCTCACGGCAGATGAACGACAACGGGCCCTGGCGCTCAGCCGCGGTTTGGCGGCAGCTTCGATGCGGTTCGACGCGGGCGAACGCGACCCGGCGGTGTTGGAGGAGGTCGTGCGAGACGAGCTCCGTCGCGCGTCTCTGGTCGAGGACTACACGAGCTGCGTGCACGCCGACGAGCTCACCAGTTATGGGGGGGCAGCCATCGAGGAGCCCCGCGCGCTGCTCGCGGTTGCAGCCTTCGCTGGCAAAACGCGACTGATCGACAATCGAGTGTTGGGCGGGGGAGCGAACTCGTGACAGAGCCGGGCATACTCATCGTGCTCGAGGGGATCGACGGCAGTGGTACGACCACCCAGGCGGAGCTGCTGGTCCGATGGCTCCAGGCCCAGGGGCGGAGCGCAGTGATGAGCCGTGAACCCACCGCGGGTCCCGTCGGACGCCTGATCCGTCAGGCGTTGCAGCGTGAGCTACGGACAGAGCAGGGGGACGAGTTGCGGCTGGACTTCCGCACGATGGCGCTGCTCTTCGCCGCCGACCGCTCGGATCACAACCGACGTTTGATCGAACCGAACCTGGCCCGAGGGACCGTCGTCGTCAGCGACCGCTACACACTTTCGAGTTTGCTCTACCAGTCGCTCACGGCGCCCTCGGGGCGCGACTGGTTGCCCTGGCTCAGGCAGATCAACGCGACGGCGAGGCGACCCGAGCTCACGTTGGTGCTCGACATTCCCGCTGAGACGGCGGCCCAGCGGCGGGCACAGCGCGGTGAGGCAGCCGAACTCTACGAGGTCGACGAATTGCAGCAACGGTTGGCGCGCGGCTATGCGGACGCCCACGAGATCCTCGCCGGCGAGCGGGTGGAGCACATCGATGGCGGTTGCGACGTGGCCACCGTGAGCGCGGCCGTCCAGGGTGCCGTGACGACGCTGCTGCATGACCGCAGCTGACCCCAAATTTTTGCCGGGGGCGCGGGGCGCTCGTAAGATACGCTCGTGGTACTCGCTGACGCCGCCGGGATAGGTCCTTTTCGCGCCGCGCGCCTGGGAGCGCTCGTTGGCGCCCTTCTGTTCGCGCTCGTGGCTTGCTCTGGAGCGCAGGCGGCATCGGACGCCGCTTCCGCGAAGGCAGCGACGGCCACGCCAAAACTGCCCAAAGGCTCCCTGGGGCGGGGCGAGGTCGTCGCCATCGTCGACGAAGGCATGAGCCGCTTTCTTCAGCGGGTGGAGGTCGAGGCCAGTCTTCAGGACGGGCGCTTCGAGGGCTTCCGCATCGTTGACTTGCAGCCTGAGAACTTCTGGCGCGACGTTGATCTGCACGCCGGGGACGTCGTGACGGCCGTCAACGGCAAGTCAGTGGAGAAGCCGACCGAGGTGTTCGAGGTGTTCGAGTCTCTGCGCACGGTCGACACTCTGAGTGTGTCGTTGATCCGCAACGGCGAGCGGCGCCAGTTGACCTTCCCGATCGTGGGTGCGCCGCAGCCGAAGGGGGCTC
>JBNKZR010000096.1:0-20102 GCA_050301735.1 Polyangiaceae bacterium
GGCGGCGCGAGCGACGATGGCGTCTGCGCCCTGCTTGCTGACATCCAGCAGCACCCCTTTGGTGCTCTGGGTGCCGACGTCTAGGCCGATGGTGAGTCCGTCAGTAATCGTGGTAGTCATTGCTTCAAACTCCGTGGACGCTCATGGCGTAGCCGGACATGCGGAACCCCTTCCGTCGTACGAGAAAAAGCTCCGCTGGGGAACCCCGGCTTCGAGCTTTGGCCCGCTGCGCTGGATCTTTGAGTCGAGATCTTGAAGCCGAGGCCTCGACCCCGATGTCTCGACCTCGGTTGGTGCAGAATTCGAGTGCTCAGGGCGTGATGTAGCTCGCGCCGAGCGTCAAGAGGCCCGTCCATCGATGGAAGGAATCGAAATTAGAGTTGTAACGAATGCTTGGAAGGGATGCCTCGAAGAGAAAGTACTTCGTCTTTATCGAGACGTTGAACGGATCGAACCGCCCCTGGAAGTCGAAATTGCCATCGTAGACGGTGAAACCACCACCCACCCGGATGGGCCAGTAGACCCGCTCGGCCATGGGAATGTGCACCCCGATGTTGCCGAGCAGGCTCTGCATGTACTCGCCGTGGCCGGGCAGTCCACCACTGCCGAACATCATGGGCTTGTAGAGCTTGGGGGAGTATTCCGCCGACAGCTCCACAATCTCGACCATGATTCCGCCCTTGAGCGCACCGTACAGAGCGAAGTACGTGTTCGGGTCCATCAGGTCGCCGTTGGCATCCTCGACCGCGTGCAAAGAGACCCCCAAGCCGGTTACCACACCGCCGATAGCGCGGATACCAACCAGACTGCGCTCGCGCTTGTAGGCGGTGCGTCGGTCGTCCGCTTCGTCCATGTGCTCTTTGACGACGCCAAGACGCTCGCACTGGCCGAGACCGGTGCACACCTCCGAGGCCCCACAAGGTGGGTTGCACATGCTCTCGCACTTGCCTTGCACGCACTCGAATCCCGGCTCGCACGACGGCAAACACTCGCTGGTGTCGTATTGTTGCAGTGCCTCGACCTCTTCCGGTGGGGGCTCGGACGACGGGAGATCGGACTCGATGCCATCATCATCCCCCGTCTGCTCGGAATCGGAACTGGTACTCTCGTCCGACGTGTCGTCGTCATACGACTGCGCCAGAGCCGTATGCGAGAAAGCCATCAGGGCGCCCAACGCGACGCCGAATCGAATCATCCGCCCTATCATCCTCTCGATCTCCATGACTCGGACCTTAGGCAATCGCGGGTCCGCCAGCTAGCAGAAAATCGGTGAAAACGCCTGGCATCTAGGCGCTAATCAGCCACCTCGGGTCCGGTTCAACTCTGGCTGAGTCGCTTGTTGTCGCCCCCGCCGAACCAGTCCACGGCTTGGCGCAGGAGCTGCGGCACCTCGGCCTTGCGAGGGTAGTCACCCAACGCCTGCAGAAGCTCCTGGTCGTCGACCTCCCCGACGGAACGCGGGCGATTGCCTGCAAACCAGTGCCCGGCGTTGTCCAGTAGACCAAACCGCCACTTGGCGTAAGGGAGCATGTCCCAACCCCGTGCCAGATTCAGCAACCACAGGATCATCGCCAAATTGTAATTGTGCGGCATGGACTGGAACGCCGGCATGCCGGGTAGGAAGCCTTCTGGATGGGGATCCCCGGTGGCGTCGCGCATCGCCGCTTCCAGCCGCTTCCGGACCGGTGCGAGGTGCTCCTCCGCCTGATCCAAAAGCGGCAGCACACGCAGGTGCTCGTCGAAGTCCGTCGCACGCGCTGCCCCCAGGCTCAAGGTGTGGACTTGTGGGTGCGAGAGACAAAAAAGGTCGTTGAACACCATCGGTGAAAGCGGTTCACACAATCGACGCAACTTCTCGGGCGGGTTGTAGAGCTGCCCGCCCTTGTCGGACGGGGAGATGATGAACACCCCCATGTCCCGCGCCGTCGCTTCGGCGATCGCCGGCCAGTTGCGCTGGAAGATGTAGTACCAGTGCAGATTGACGTAGTCGAATCCCTGCCCCACACGCGCTTCGCCGTGGCGAATGGCATCGAGGATGACGTCGAGAGGTCCGTGGGTCGAAAACCCGACGAAACGGATCTTACCTCGCTCGCGCAACCGCTGCGCAACATCGAAGCAGCCGCCCGGAGCGACTGCCCAACGCAGGGTCGCCCGGTCGTTGATGCCGTGCAGACCGAGCAAATCGACGTAGTCGAGATTGAGGCGCTGCAACGACTCGTGAAACTGCGCCTCGAACACGGCGGGGTCTTCGTTCGGGCTGACCTTGGTCTGGACGATGATCTCGTCCCGCGGCAAGCGGGGCAGTATCTGTCCCAGTTGCCGCTCGCTGCTGCCGTACCCGCGTGCCGTTTCGATGTGATTGATGCCCAGCTCCAAAGAACGCTCGATCGTGGCCTGCAAGTTCCGCTGGTTCTTTTCCGGGATGGCGGACATCGGCTGGTCCTGCCACTTGAATTGGTAGCGCATCCCGCCGCAGCTGAAGACCGGCATGGCGAGGTTCGTTCGCCCAAATCGTCGCCTCAACATCGAAGCCATTGTATGTGGCTCGGCCGACACGGAACAACCGTCGCTATGGACAAGTTCCCGACCAGGCCGCACAAATGCCATCCCGAACCGAGCCCGCTGCTGGCGCAACTCTGCCAATCTCGATGTCTAGACACTCGCTCTGCCTCCTCCTGAGCCTTCAGCTCATCGCCTGCGAAGGCCCAGCCCCGGCTACTTCGGCGCCGGCCAAGGCCGAGGCTCCGGCCGTCGTACAACTGACGACGCTCGGGCCCACGACCTTGCGCGTCCAGCGTACCGCTCTGGGCGAAGCGGTCGCTCGTTCGGACGCCTCGCTCAGCGTTGCCGAAGCCGGACGCGTCCGACGCGTGCACGTCGGCGAAGGCGATCAGGTGAAGCAGGGGCAGTTGCTGGTGGAGCTGGACGACCGCCTGGCTCGCGCGGAGCTATCCGAGGCGTTGGTCTCCAAACGCACCCTTTCGCTCGAGGAGCACCAGGCCAGTCGAGAAGCCCAGCGCTACCGTCAGCTGGAACAAGAGGCGATCATTTCGTCACTGGAGGCAGATCGTGAGGTCGACGAAGCGGAACGCCTCGCCGCACAGAAAGAAGGCGCACAGGCTGCCATCAACGTGCAGAGCGAGCGTGTCCAGCGACATCGGGTCGTCGCCCCCTTCGACGGGGTCGTCGCGCGGCGACTCGTCGACCCCGGGGACTGGCTCAACCCCGGCGAAAAAGCGTTGCAGCTGGTAACGGCGGAGAGGGTCGAAGTGCTCGTGCGTGTTCCGAAAGACTTGCTGTCGCGTTTGCCCACCCTGTCCAAACTGGAACTACATTCCGATGGACACAGCGTGGAAGGCGCGCTCAGCGGCGTGGTCAAAGCCCTGGATCCTGCAACACGCACGGGCTTGCTGCGTGTTTACCCGAAGGAGCAACCAGAATGGTTGGTGGCGGGCTCCAGTGTCGAAGTCTCCTTCGATGTCCAGCGCGACGGTGGCTTCGTCATCCCACGCGATGCCCTCGTCTACGGCGTGGGCAACGTGCGCGTGGTGCGCGAGAGCGAGGGCAAGGCCGAACCCGTAATGGTGAAAGTTCTCGAGACGGCAGGCGACCTGGCCCTGATCGCGACGGAGGAGGACGAAACCGCCGCCCCCCTGAAGGCCGGTGAGCGCGTGGTCGTTCGAGGCAACGAGCGCCTGCGTCCCGGGCAGGTCTTGCAGGTGCAGGACGAGGCCGTGCCCCAGCCCGACGGATCGAACCCGGCGCGATGAGCAGAACAGACGAAGAGCTCGTCGGACTGGTTGGCTTGGCCATCCGTCGACCCGTGAGCGTCACCGCAGCCGTCTTGTTGACACTATTCTTCGGGGCGCTGGCCGTCGTGGGGTTACCCATACAACTGACCCCGGACATCACCCAGCCTACCATCACGGTCTCCACGTTCTGGCCCGGCGCAGCTCCTCTGGAAGTCGAGGCCGAGATCCTCGAGGAGCAAGAGGAGGTTCTGGAGGGCGTCCCGGGATTGCAGCGCATGGAGTCCATCGCCCGCTCCAACGAGGCCGAGATCACTCTGGAGTTCGAAGTGGGGACGGACCTGGAGCAAGCGCTGGTGCGCGTCTCGAACCAGTTGAGCCAGGTACCTCGCTATCCCGAGACGGCTGAGCAACCCGTGATCAGCACCGCCAGCGCGGCGGGTCCGCCGTTGGCCGTGATCCTCGTGCGGCACAACGAGGGCAAGAGCATCGACCGCTATCGGACCTGGGTCGAAGAAGAAATCGTGCCTCAACTCGAACGCATCGATGGCGTCGCGAGTACCTTCATGCGCGGGGGCCGCCGCTCCGAGATCCAAATCGACTTCGACACGCCGGCGCTTGCCGCCAGGCAGCTGACGGTCCCTCGAGTTGCAGAAAAGATCCGCGCCGAGCTCTCCAATGCATCCGCCGGCGAACTGGACATCGGCAAACGCAGCATGCTCGTACGCACGGTCATCGCGGCCGAGGAGCTCGAACGATTGGAAGACATCGTTCTGACTGTCGGGGCGGACAACGCTCCCATACGCCTCGGCGACGTCGCCGAGGTGGGTATCGGATTGCGCCGTGCGACGGACTTCGCCATCGGCGACAACCGTGAATCCATCGCCATACTTCCTCGTCGCGAGGCCGGCTCGAACGTGCTCGCAGTCACCGAAGCCATCAAGCGCAAGGTCGCGGAACTGAACGAGACGTGGTTTACCCCCGAAGGGCTGACTCTCGAGGTCGTCGACGACCAAAGCGGCTACATCTACGAGGCGCTGCACCGAGTGCGGGTGAACCTGCTGATCGGCGCATTGCTCGCGACGGTCACCTTGCTGCTGTTCCTGCGTAGCTTCGCCACCTCGATGGTGATCGCATTGGCCATCCCTCTGTGTGTCATGGCCACAGCCTTGGGCATGGCGCTCTTGGGACGCAGTGTGAACGTCGTCAGTCTGGCCGGCATCACCTTCGCTGTCGGCATGGTCGTCGACAACTCCATCGTCGCCCTGGAAAACATCGACACTTGGCGCAGCCGAGCCGAGAGCGTTCGAAGCGCTGCGTTCCTCGGTATCAAAGAAGTGTGGGGCGCCCTGCTCGCTTCCACCGCGACGACAGCCGCCGTGTTCATCCCCATTCTCACGTGGCAGGGTGAGGTAGGAGAGCTGCTGCGCGACATTGCCTACGCCATCTCGTTGGCGGTGGTCGTCTCACTGCTGGTCTCGGTGTTCGTCATCCCCAGCTTCGCCGCGGTGCTGTTGAAGGACGGCGCGAGGACCGAGGGCGAACCGGCGGTGCTCGCCCGCTTGGCCGAGTTCGGCACACGCGCCCGCGACGGGATCGCCCAAATGACGGCCTGGCTCTCCACCAAGACATCACGCGCCCTACTGACCACCGGACTCGGAGTGGGCGCCGCGTTGTTGGTCGTCTTTCAGATGTTGCCCAAGATGGAGTACCTTCCAACCGGCAATCGCAACCTCGTCTTCGGCGTGGTGCTACCACCCCCGGGCTTGAGCGTCGCCGAGCTGGAACGAGTCGGCTTCGAAAACCAGGAGGTCATGTGGCAGCACACCGGCAAGGCCATCGACGGCGAGCCTGCGATCCACCGCTCGTTCTTCGTCGGCACGCCGTCCCTCCTGTTCATCGGTGGCGTCGCGCAAAACCCGGACGAGGTGTTGCCGATGCGGGACTTCATGCGCGGCCTGCATGCACGCATTCCGGGCAGCATCGGGTTTGCTTCGCAGGCGGCGCTCTTTTCTCGCGGCATCGGTGAGGGGCGTGCTGTGGAGCTGGAGATCACCGGCAACAACCTGGCACAACTCATCGGCGTGGGCCGCCAGCTGTTCGGCGAGTTGCGCGCCACCGTTCCTGGAGCGCAGGTGCGCCCCGTCCCGGTGCTCGACCTCGGGGCGCCCGAGTTCCGTTGGCTGCCCAACCGCGCCCAGGTGCAGGCCATGGATCTGACGGCTCGAGACACGGCGTTGATACTGGACACCTACGTGGATGGAGCGATCGTAGGCGAGTTTGGCGAGGAGGGTGAGCGCAAGTTGGATGTCGTCCTGCGCAATCGGGAACGACACTTCGACGACACTCGGTTGTTGGACGCCCCAGTGGCACTACCCAACGGCAACGTCGTGCCCTTGAGTGTTTTGGGCAGACTCGACACGGAAATCGGCCCCACCGTGATCCAACGCAATGAACGTTCACGCGCCGTCGTTCTCCAAGTGACGCCACCAGACGACGTTCCTTTCGAGCGTGCAGTCGATGCGGTTCGCGCCAAGGCGGACGAACTGCGTGAGAAAGGACGCATCCCTGCGGGCGTGGAACTGGACCTCAGTGGCTCCGCGGGCAAGTTGGCAGACGCCCAGCAACAGTTCGCATGGATTCTAGTCGTCGCATTCGTCATCTTGTTCTTGTTGCTCGCCGCGTTGTTCGAAGATTTCGTCGCACCGCTCGTGATCCTCATCAGCATTCCCCTCGCGGCAGCCGGCGGCGTCTTGGGGCTGGCTGCGCAGAACGAATTTGCCAGACCCCAGCCACTGGACTTGGTGGCAGCGCTCGGCTTCCTGATCTTGTTCGGCGTCGTGGTCAACAACGCCATCCTCATCATCGACGGCGCTCTGCACCGGATACGGGAAGGAGCACACCTCGTCGACGCGACCACGGAAGCCGTGCGCGCCCGCGTGCGGCCGATCTTCATGAGCACGCTGACGTCGCTGGCCGGACTGCTGCCGATGGTATTGACCTCAGGCAGCGGCTCGGAGCTGTACCGCGGCGTTGGGACTATCGTACTGGGGGGACTGGCGGTATCGACCGTGTTGTCGCTGTTCATCGTGCCTGCGCTGTTCGTCCTGCTCTGGCGGTTGCGAGGCACGCTGCGTGTGTGGCAGAAACCACGCACAACACCTCGATGAGTACGACGATGAAATACCTTCACACCATGGTGCGCGTTTCCAACCTGGAAGCGTCGCTCGATTTCTACTGCAACCAACTCGGCCTGCGAGAAATCCGACGCAAAGAGAGCGAGCGCGGACGCTTCACGCTCGTATTCCTGGCGGCCCCCGGCGACGACGAGGCGCAGGTCGAACTGACCTATAACTGGGACCCAGAGGTGTACACTGGTGGCCGTAACTTCGGTCACCTCGCCTACGAAGTGGATGACATCTACGCCTTGTGCCAGCGCTTGATGGATGCTGGCGTGACGATCAACCGGCCGCCTCGAGATGGGCACATGGCGTTCGTTCGCTCCCCGGACCAGATCAGCATCGAGCTACTGCAGAAGGGCGAACCGCTGCCACCGGCAGAACCTTGGGTCTCGATGCGCAACACCGGTCAGTGGTGACGGCTGCGCTGCGACGACAGCTGTGCGCTGCGTGCTATGCGATGCGCCGAACGCTGGCGCTCGACGGACGATACCGTTTCGACGCGTACGTCCAGTCCAGTGTGGTGCGGATGGCGCTTTTCAACCCCGACACCCAATTGGCCCGTTCGACGTCGAGGGCGGGTGCCAGCCGCTGCTCCGCGGCGACGAAGTTCTCGATGTCACGATTTGCCATCTCGATGGCACGTCCCAGGGCCTCGCCTGTCGATAAGCCTCGACGACGCTGAAGCACGAGCACCAAGTTGTGGACGTCCCCCGACGTCGCTTCTTTGTCGTAAGACAACAAGTCGTTCAGCCAACACACGATGCGCTCGGCCAAGGTGCCCAAGACCTCCATTTCCGTGTCGTCCGCCGAGCCCGGCAATGGTCGAACCGACTGCAGCGAGCGAGTCAACTCCAGCGCAATGGTGACGCCGGCGGCCCGCGGCCGCAACATGGTGAAGGCGGATTCATCCGGAGCACAACCGATGGCCCGATTACCTGCCTCCCACAGCAGCGCTCCCAACATGCCGGAGCACGCCTGCCGGAGGCGCTCGTAAGCCTGCGGGGCTAGGGCGCGACGGGCGCGCAGCAGCACGTCCGCCAAGGCGCGGGAGAAGCGGTCCTGAGGAGAACCATCTGGGCACTCGATGGCCGCATCCAAGCGTTCGAGCAAGGGCGCCAAAGCCTCGGCGCTGGTCCCGAGGGCGGTTTCGTCGATGGCGTCATCCAAGACGAAACGCCAAGCAAAGTAGCTCGCGCCGAGCATGAGATGCTCATCGTCTGCGTCCGGGTACCAACCGCCGACCAGATCCACCAGCTGCCAGTCGGTCAGTTGACGAGCCGTCGCTGCCCCGAAGCAGTCCGTCGCCCACTGCGTCAACGCACCGCGGAGCTGGGGTTCGAGAGGACTTCTGCGTCTCGAGAATGGGCACAGCAACGCTGCAACGATATCCTCGCGACTCGCTTCGTCTTCGCCCCCGCAACGCGCAATGATCCCAGAATCCATCCTCATTCCCCGCATGTCACCCCGGCAGTGGGCACACTTACGCGCACCTTGGGCCCGACCTTAAGGCTTTCTCCCAAAAATGACGTCGGCGACGGGCGCGCTGCCTCGGACCTGCAAACGGCCGGTCTCTCGACGGGCCGCCCGCCGAAGTCGGTGTGCTTCCTGCGGCGCGGGTCCTGGCTAGGCGGCGCGCAGCATCGCCTGGACGGCGGCCAACAAGTCATCCACCGTGTACGGCTTCGGCAATGCCGCATTGAACCCACTGGCACTCGGATCGCCCAACACGGGCCCGCTGGAATAACCACTCGACGCGATCGCCTGCACGCCTGGGTGGAGCGCTCGCAACTGCTCGAGGGCTTCGGCCCCACCCATTCCGCCGGCGACCGTGAGATCCAAGATGACGAGGTCGAAAGGTCGCCCTTGTTCGAAGCGCTCCCGATACCTTTCGACGGCTTCGGCGCCGGACTCGGTCAACACCACCTCGTAACCCGCCCCTTCCAGAGCGGCGCCGGCCACTCGCCGTATCGGGTACTCGTCATCCATCACCAGCACGGAAGTCGCCCGCGGTGGTTTCGGCAGATCTGAAATGCGCTGCTTCGGCAGCATGGAAACCGACGGAGCGCTCGCCGCACGAAGTCGCAAGCGGAAGGTCGTGCCCTTGCCCGGTTGCGACTCCACGTCGATCTTGCCTCCGTGCTTGGTGGCAATCGAATGCACCGTGGCCAAGCCGAGACCGCTCCCCGTCGCCTTGGTCGTGAAGAACGGATCGAAGATCCGCTCTAGCACGTCGGGTGGCATACCCGGCCCCTCATCGCGGACGGCGATCTCCACCCAGCGCCGCGGGTACGGGTCGTTTTCCCCACGATGGTGACGCTTGTCGGGCGCCTCTATGATGTTGCTCGCGATGACGGACAAGCGGCCGCGGTCGGACATGGCCTGGCGAGCGTTGAGGACCAGATTGTCCACCACTTGGCGGATCTGCACCGGGTCCATGTCGCAAGGCCACAGATCACCGGGGATGTCGAGCTCGGCAGCGACGTGAGAACCCGAAAGCACGAAGCGTGCGCTATCCCTGAGTAGTTCACCCAGCGAGTGAGACTCGAGCACCGGCTGCCCTCCGGACGCGAACGTCAACAGCTGGCGCGCCAATCCTTTGGCATTGTCGAGCACCGTCATCGTATCCTCGAGCCAACGACGCGCGACGGCGTCAGGAGCGAGACTGCGGCGTGCCATGTCGACGTGGCAGAAGATGCCCGTCAACATGTTGTTGAAGTCGTGAGCGATACCCCCAGCCAAAACGCCCAACGACTCGAGCTTCTGTGTCTTGCGCAGTTGCTCTTCAGCACGAGTGCGTTCGGTCACATCGCGAAACACGAGCACCGCCCCCAGTAGCCGACCATCGGAGTCCTTCATCGGGGTGGTTGCCGCGTCGACCAAACGATCCCCGGAGGCAGTCAACCCTTGCTTCGGCAACAAGACCGCGCCCTGTACTTCTTTGGCAGCACCCCCATCGTCGTCCAAGACACGCTGCACCGGAGTCTCCACTGGCTCGCGAGTCTCGCGGTCGATGACGCAAAAGACCGTGTCCAGGGGTTGACCGATGGCTTCGTCCGACGAGTAGCCCGTGTACTTCTCCGCGATGCGGTTGAGCAGCGTGATCTTGCCCTCGACGTCGACGGCGATGACGCCTTCAGCAATGCTGGTCAAAGTGACGGCAAGGCGCTCCTTTTCGTCAGCGAGCTCCGCCTCCGCCTCTTGTCGCTTCTGGACGTCCTCGATCAGGGCTTGATTGACGGTCATCAGCTGAACGGTCCGCTCCCTGACGTTGCCCTCCAGTTCGGCATTGAAGCGTCGCACGCGATCTTCTGCCTGCCGCCGTTCACCGATCTCGACCTGCAGTTCCTGGGTACGCTCCCGAACCTTCTGTAGCAACTCGGACTCGCGGGCTTTGAGCTGACTGACACGCAGGGAATAGAGCAGAAACAGTCCCCACACGACCAGCAACGCAAATAGCAGGCGCGCGAGTAGCGACTCGTACCAAGGCGGCGCCACGGAGAGGGACGAGGTTGCCGCTTCGCTCCACGGCCCCCCGTTACGTCGCGCCGTTGTTTCGAACACGTGCTTGCCCGCGCCGACGCCAGTGAAGTGCGCATTGCGCTCAGTGCCGGCTTCTACCCATTCGGCGTCGTAGCCCCGTAGTCGGTAGCGAAACTCGACGACATCCCCCGCGTGCAAGACCGGCGCCGTGTATTGGATCTCGATGCGATCTGCCGGCTCGGACAGCTCAATCGGACCCGGGCCGCGTTCTTTTCCTTCGATGCGGATGCTCTCGATGACTGGCGCCGGTGGGTCGGTGCGCAACCGCGCCAGCGCGGGGTCGATGGCAGAAACGCCTCGACTCGTCGCGTACCAGAGTCGCCCATCCGGGGTCTTGGCTTGCCCAGAGCAACGCCGAGACACCTGCAGACTGCCGAGTCCATCAGCTCGCGAGAATCGCACGTCGGACGCGTGCTTGGCTCTTCCTTCCGCGATCGAATCCAGCTCTCGTAGCGACAAGCGATGAACGCCGTCATCGGCCGCTACCCAAATGTGCTCGTGGTCGTCGAGCTGGAGGTGAACGGGCGAGCGCTGGGGCGTGCCTTCCACATTGCCGTAGCCGAAGACGCGCTCGCCATCGATGCGGGCCAGTCCCCCCCGCGTGGCGACCCAAAACACGCCTCGCGAGTCTTCGACGATACCGTAGCTGACGTCGTGTGGCAGACCCGAGCGCCGCGTGAAGACATGCCGACGGTCGCCGTCGATGCGAACCACCCCGTCGCCACCCGTAGTGACCCAAATGCGGCCCTTGCTGTCTCGCAGAATGCGCTGCACTCGATGCAATTGACCCGCAGCGGAGATGCGCCGGAACTGCTCGCCGTCGAAGTGGGACAGCGTGCTCCTACCGTCCCCGCGAGTCTGCGCCACCAGCAGGCCGAACTCGTCCTTGGACAGTACCGCGAAGTCTCCTCCGGGATTGTCGAAGTACTGCCACTGCCCTTCGTGCAGTCGTTGCAGCCGTGCACTGGCGACCCACAGACTGCCATCGTCGGATTCGACCATGCCGAGCATGCCGTCTCCCTCGACGCTGCCACTTTCGGTGACACGGCGCGCCTGGCCGTCTTCGATGACGAACACGGCGCCTGCACCATCAAGCACCCACAAGCCGCCGGCAGTTCGGGGCAGGATCGCCACAATCCGATCCGTCGAAAGCCCACGCGAGTGCGTGGTCGTGACGAAGGCACCCCTGCGGTAACGCTCCAACCCCTCCCCGCGCCCCACCCACAGCGCGCCGTGACGGTCTTCGGTGATGGCCAGAATCGCGCCGCGTTCGGGCGACCGAGCCGCTGTCGTCTCCAAGCGGCCCGCCGCGAAGCGACGCAGAGCGCCGTCCTGCGTGCCGATCCACAAGCCGCCATCCGCGTCCTCGAACAAGGCGGTCACGTCCTCGCCAGTCAGGCCCGGCACAGGGATGAGCTCCAGCTCTCCCTCCGAGGCCCGAGCCAATCCGGCGCGCGTGCCCACCCACAACTCGCCGCTGGAATCGAACGTCAGCACGTTGGCGATGCCTGAGGGCAGACCGCTTTCGGCTGACAACATGCGAGGCTGAGTCGACAACTCGACGATGCCCGCATCCGTGGCCACCCACGGCACCTGCGTTGGAGAGACGGCAATGTCGTTCACCTTCGAAGGCAAACCGGGCTCGACGTAGGCGGGGTGCTGCGTGAAGCGCTCACCATCAAAACGCCAAACCCCGGCACCTGCCGTTCCAACCAAGAGCGTGCCACCCTGTTCGAGTACGATGGCAGAAGCAAAGGGATGTACCAACCCACGCGACTCGTCGAAGAACGAGAACTCTCTGCCCTCGACGCGTACGACCCCGCCCGCGGTCGCCGACCAGAGGGCACCTAGCTGATCTTCGGTCAGGTCACGGGCAAAGCTGTACTGCCCCACCCCGACGCCGCCTGCATCGAAGGGAGTGAATGAGTGCCCATCGAAACGAACGAGCGCCGCCTGAGTTCCGAGCCACAGGTAACCATCGTCGGTTTCGAGAATGGAGAGCACCGCTCCTTCGGGCAGGCCCTCTTTGGTCGACCAAGTTTCGTGGGCGTATTGATCGATGGCGACTCCCGGATCGAGCGCTGCGGCGGGGGTCGCCAAGGTGATAACCGAGACCAACCAGGCCGCACGAAGCAAGTGCCGAAGAAGCCAGTATTTCGCCGATTCGCGGAGCACAGGCCCGCCCAGTGTGACCAAGGGGCCGCCCCGCTGCAAGCGGGCAGCAAGCAAACCGCGCAGTGCGCCATGGCTGACCGAGTGCGGTCGGGGGCATTTACCTACAGCAAACGACATCCATCTACCTGCTCTGGCCCCAAAACCGCCGCGTCGGGGCGACTGCGCCGTTCACATGTCGGGAAACGCGACGCTGGCGTTCTTCATCATGCCCTTGAGCGTCGCCTTGTCGACCGCCTTCATGAGGGCCTCGCTCGGCTCGATCACCTTCTTTTGCACCAAATCCAACAGCGCCTCATTGAGCAGGACCATGCCTTTGCCGCGGTTGGTTTGCATGATGGACGGGATCTGGAAGGTCTTTCCCTCGCGTATCAGGTTGGCGACGGCTGGGTTCGACAACAGCACCTCCAGCGCGGCAACTCGCCCACCGCCAACCTTCTTGCACAAGGTTTGACTGATCACTCCTCGCAGCGACTCGCTCAGCATCACGCGGATTTGCTCCTGCTGGTCGGGCGGAAACTGGTCGATGATGCGGTCGACCGTCGAGTAGGCGGTACTGGTATGCAACGTACCGAACACCAAGTGACCGGTCTCGGCAGTCTCGATCGCGATTGCGATGGTTTCGAGATCACGCATCTCGCCGACCAGAACTATGTCCGGATCTTCTCGTAGCGCGGCGCGCAACGCCCGCTTGAAGCCCTGGGTGTGAACCCCCACCTCGCGCTGGTTGACCAGGCACTGCTTGTTCTCGTGCACGAACTCTATCGGGTCTTCGATGGTGATGATGTGGGCGTTGCGCGTGCGATTGATCAGATCGATCAAGGCGCACAGCGTGGTGGACTTGCCGCTACCCGTTGGACCAGTAACGAGCACCAAGCCCTTCGTCAGATTGCACAAGTTCTGGATGGCTTGCGACAACCCGAGTTGCTCGGCCGTCAGGATCTCCGCTGGGATGGTTCTGAACACCGCGCCAACGCCCTTGCGATCACGGAAGAGATTGGCTCGAAAACGCGCCAAGCCTTTGATCTCGTAAGCGAAGTCCGTGTCTCCATCCGCGTCGAACTCCTTCTTGTTTTCGGGCGGCATGATTGGCAGCAACAGCTCGTACAGCGCGTCCGAACCCAGACGCTGGTAGTCGAGTCGCTGCATCTCGCCATCCTTGCGGATCATCGGGATCTCGTCGGAGCTCAGATGAAGGTCCGATGAGCCCGTCTCGACCAAGGTGCGGAACAGCCCGTCGATGGGATGGCTGCTCTGCTGAGTCACACGACCGCCCTCGAGATCTATCGTCCGCCCCGACCTCTCCAGGTCACGCTCCGGCGGAGCCGGTGGCGGCTGATTCAAATCCCCGATGGTGCCGGCATCGTCCAACACCAGCCCCACAGGCTCTTCGGTCGCAACAGGAACCGCAATCGCGGCGGGCCGCACAATCAACGTCGTTTGCCCAGACCACTCAGTCACCTCGACGATGGTCAGGTCCATGTTGCCGACTTGATACTCGAACACTCCTCCGCCGGCGGTCGTGAACTCGACACGCACCTCTTTGGGAGCAATCTCGGCGATCAACCGTCGAACCTGCTGAACGCTCGGCTTGCGTGAGGTCAGCGCGGTAGCTTTTCCGCCTTGAAGTAGTATGGGCTCTTCGTCGGCCGCCATACGAAGCTCGTTGGCACCACGTGTCAACATGGCAGCGATGAACTTGTCGAGCTGAGCCATCGAGCACTCCTGGACTCAGAGCCCGAGCTCCAAACCGAAGAGAAACATGTAGCGCGTCGTATTCAGAATGCGCTCGCGTTCGAGAAGACTCCCTCCCGCCTCTGCTTCGGCGTTGATGAGCCACGTCTTCGCAAACTGAATGCTCGCGTCGAAGCGTGCATTTATCTTGTCGTTCAATGGCCAGAGCGCGCCGATCGCCGGGGCAGCGAACGCGCCGCCCTTCGGGCCCGGCCAAATGCTGTAGCCTTCGTTCTTTCGCCTGTCGATCTGTGGCCCCAAGTCCCTATCCGCGCTCCCGCCCGGAAAAACCAAGATCGCCCCTGCGCGCAGACCGAACAGTATGCTGGCTTTGGCGATCACCCGCGGGATGATGTACTCACCCTGGCCGAAGAGGTGGAACGTGTGTCCGTACTCGACGTAGTCATCGTCGTTGGGATCTTCTTCGTCTGCAGGCAGCACGGTGTACTTGTTGAACCACGCGAGGCCACCGCCAACTCGCACGCGCTCGCTGAACATCGGAACGAGAGTCCACAGCTGCAGCGTGAAGAAACCGTCACTGACGACGTCTTCCCGCGTCTCGCTCTCCTGACTGCCGTTGGCGCGCTGCGTGTCGATGTCGGTGGTCTCTTCCCAGAAGAACCCTGGACCGAAACCAATGACGGCCGGTGCGGCGGCCCCGATCGGGGCCGCCTTCCTGCCACCGCCGCTCGACGAGACCTTCCCCTCAGTCTCGTCGTTTGAAGTGCCCCCCTCCCCCGCAGACGCATCCTCTTCGTCTCCCGATGCGTCTTCCTCTTTCTCCTCTGTCTTGGATTCCTCTTTTTCTTCAGACGCGGACTTGTCCGAGTCCTTCCCCTTCGGAGCCGCCGTAGCGGATTCCGCGCACAGCGTGAGCACTACAAGTGAAGCCAGCGACCCAATTGCGATCCGCTTCATAGCTTCACTTCCAGTTGCGATCTTGCCGGGCCTCCCCAGACCCTGCACATCACCCGCTTGCTGCACTCCCTTTGAATCCATGTGCTTTCTCGCCAACGTTAGCCGCGGCATCAGGGGGAGACAAGCAACAAACTCCAACGATATCGACACTAAAGGGGATGTTCTCATACATCTCCTACCCGACACACAACCGCCCACAAAACGCAACTCCACTCCCAGATCGATGCGGCAGCATGCCGCAGTGAGCTAGACTGCCCAATTGTGAAAACCGAGAGAATGGAGATGAACCCGGCGCATCGTCCGTCCTGGCTCCTACGTCTCACCCTGTCATTGGCTTTAGGATCCGTGATCTCCTTGGCCGGATGTGGTGAACAAGAGCCATTCAACCCTGAGGAGCCGGCGCGAGGCTTGTCGGAACTACTGCCATCCAACGCTGCACCCGTGACGAATGGCAACTTTTCGGGCGGCAACGATTCAGTTCCTGCTGCCAATGAGGCCGACTGGGATCCAGCGATCCCGATCGCCTGCGATGACGATTGTATGGCGCGCTGCGACGCGTTGAACTTCGAAAACCCCGTCAACCGGGGATTGTGCAGCGCGCTATGGGGCCCCGGAGGAAGCGGAACTCCGATCGTGCCAGAAGAAGCATGCCGTCGTCTCTGGGTGGACACGAAGGGCCGCTTCCCGACTCGCAACGAGATCAAGGCCGAGTGCATCGACCGCCCCTGGGCGGACGTCGTCAAAGACCTGCTCAACAGCGACGAATTCGTTCGCCTCAACCGTCGGCATTGGGCCGACCGTCTCGGATACGATACCGAAGCGATCAGTGTCGAACGCATCTTCGACATGGACGAGATCGTCACAGCCCTCTACGAGGGACGTCTCTCCTACGACCAGTTCGCCGCGCTCGTCAGCGCGCATCCAGTGCTGACTCGCCGTCACGACACGCCAGGCGATCGAGCCGAAGCAGTGTTCTGGCTGCTCCTCGGACGGCCCCCCTTCGGCGAGGAACGAGCCGATCTCGGCAAGCTCTACACCCTGTGGGATAACAACTACTACGATCATCCGCAGTTGGGCATGCGCCTTCCCGACGCCTACATCCGCTATCAATGCGTCGACGAGGACGGCAAAGAGGACCCAAACACCGTGGGCCAGTGCACCAGCACCACCTTCGGCGTCGAAAAAGTCGTGCTCAGGCCGGATGCGCGCTCCCGCGAAGGCGAACGTGGCGGCCGCTTGATGTGGAGTGGTCTGCTAACCGTCAACGAATGGGAGAAATTGCAGACACCGGGTCGCCTGCTCGCGCAGGAGTGGCCGTTTTGGGAGCACGCTGCGGCCACCGTCGTTCACCAATACCTCGACTACGATCTGACGACCCAGGTGCCCCAGGTCAGCGAGGAGCTGGTGCGCTACATCCTCGACAACGAGGGCGACATCCGCGCTCTTCACTTCGCGGTGCTGACCAGCGCAGCGTACCTGCAGAGTGCCGCAGGCAATCGCGACACGAAACTTCGCTACACCTACGGCCCACTGAAGCAGGTGGACGCCGAAGGCTGGGTTGATTCGCTCGCGTTCATGACCGGTAGCGCCGTGGACCAATGCGACCTGCGGATCAATCGGCCCAGCGACTTTTTGGAGTCTGGCAGCCCCTTCGCCTATGCGTTGATCGACGATTCGGATTGGTCGTTGGACGACGAAGGCCGGGTCCGCGGGAGCTACCGCGATCTGGTGCGCAACCTCGGGGGCTGCCCGGACAACTCGCAGGGTGGTCGTTTCAAGATCGTCAGCGTGTTGACCACCGCGAACCAGCTCAACCACGCAACACGGATCTGCGACCCGTCGTTGGAGGGTGATAGTCGTGGCCTGCGAGCAGACATTTCCAAGTTGCTGCCGGGAGACGTGAGCGCCGATGCCGCCGTCACGGCGGAGTTGGCCGAAGACATCGTCTTCTACCAGACCGCCAAGTTCTACAGCCGGGCGCCAACCTCGGCCGAACGCGCCGCCGCTAGAGACCGCGGCGAACAGTGTGCCCAAGCAGGCAGCTGTTCCGCGGAAAGCTTCGCCCGTCCCGTCTGCTTCGCCCTGCTCAGCAGCGCGGAGATGCTCTTCTACTGAACCTTCGAATGACCATGAAATCCAGCAAGCAAACACGAACGCGAGGGTTGAGCCGCCGTCGGCTGCTCAAGACGGGTCTGGCGGCAGGCGCAGCCGGACCGATGATTTGGATCCCCAACCCCGTCTATGCTCAGCAGTGCGAAGGTCGAGGTGGGGTTCAGCACTTGATCTACATTCGCCTCAGCGGTGGCTTCCGCTTCACGACAGCGTTCAACGGCGATGTGGCGAACGAATTCAACCCCTTCGGCCTGGCCCGCAACGTGGCATCGGGCACAGAGTGGGGCGTTGCACGCACGTTGGAAGGGGCCGAATGGCTCGAGGGGGACAACGCACAGCCCTTGATCGATTTGGGCATGCGCCGAGTCCCCGACTTCACCAATGAGGTCGCCGTCCTGGCGACGGTCGATCACGAGCCGGATGCAGGCAACGCCGACGGCAATCACGGCACCGGACTCGAGCGCTTCAATACGGGCTACGTGTCCGGAGAGAACAGCATCTTCACCTACCTCAACTACGGCCTGCGGGGGCGCATCGAAGCGGCAGCCGCCGACGGCCGTGTCGAACTACCCCCGTTCGTGTTGGGCTCTGCCGGCATGGCACGCGGCGGTGGTCAGCTCGCCGCCTACCGCCCGCCTCTGATTCAAGGTGACAGCTTCGACAACTTCGTCTTCGCCAGCGCGTCCTTGCCGGATTGGGCCAACGAGATGGCAGCCGAAGCCGATACGAACATGCTCAATCGCCAGATGGTCCCATCACGCTCCATGGTCGAAGCCTACATGGGCACGCGAGAATCGACGCGCAAGTTCTCGGAGATATTCGCCAGCGACATTCTCAAAGTCCGCAACAACTCCAACGATCAGGTGGACGGCATAAGCAATAGAGAACTGACCACCATGTTCGGCGAAGGAGGAAGCGCAAACCAGCTCAAGCTCGCGCTGCGCTTGTTCCACTTCGGCTGCCCCGCGGTGTATCTCGACCAAGGCGGCTACGACATGCACTCCGGTGAAGACGAGCGCCTCGAAGACGCGATGGGCGAGTTCAATCGCCTCTACAGCGCGCTGAACGCCGCCCTCAAGCGCATGCAGCACCCCTCGGGCGGGACGTACTGGGACCACACCCTAGTCGTGTGTGGTAGCGAATTTGGACGCACCGCACGCGGCAGCGGCTTCAACTCTGCCGGCGGCAGCGACCACGGTGGAGACAGGGCAACGCGCTGGATGAGCATGCCGTTCATGGGAGGCATCGTCGAGCAGTCGGGCATCGGAGGACGTCAGTTCGGCGTCACAGCGAAGAACGATCTACAAGACGATGGCGTCGTCTTCTCCTACCGTTCCATGTGCAAGACGCTCATGGACTTGCTGTGCGCCGACCATTCCGAAGTGTTCCCTTTGGACGATCCGATCACGGGAGTGTTCTGATGCGGCAGGGCGTTCTGACGCAGCAGAGTGTGCTGATGAAGCCACACAACCTGACACCTTTGCTCGCCGCGACGATGGCCCTTGGGACGGTGAGCTGTGGCCAAGATGCCTCCGAGTATGGCCCCAAAGGTACCCTCGATCTCAAAACGGAGTTCCCCGAGTTGATGCCCGTGGTGGACGCTCCGCCATATACTGGCGACGACCCCTACGTGCTCGAGGCGCAGCGCTTGCACCCGACCGGCCTGCAGCTGCACAAGAACGTGATCGTACGCACCTGCGGCCCAACGCAGGGGGTCTGTCACAACCAGAAAGAGTACCCTGATCTGCACGCCACCTCATACTTCCTGGATTCGGTGAGCGCCCCATGCAACGTCCAACCCGGGGACTGGGCCGCCGTGTACGACGGCTGCGAACAGCCTGGCGATCGCGTCAGCCTCGGGGACTCTCGCAAAGTCGAAATCGGCTGGATGGACTACATCAACGGTGACAGCGACTACAACGACGAGAACATCCCGGGGCTGGATTCGCCAGGTCTTCACATTCAGCTGCAGAGCGCCCTCGACATAGGCGATGGCCGCTCCCGCACCTGGGGCCGAGCAACCTTTCACCGCAGCGAAGTGGACGACGGCAACGTGGTCGAACTCAGTGGCGAACAGCTCGAGACGGAGTGGTTCCTTCTCGAGGGCGGTACGCATCTAGTCGGAGAGGTACCGGGTTATCGGGCCGACCAGGTCGCGGCCCTGATGGACTCGAGCATCAGCCAAGGGGACATGAACCGCAACGGCGTGTATGGCGCCCGCTCGGCGACCCCGTTGAGCATGCTAAAAGCCGGCGCCCCCGAAGAAAGCTATCTCATCGGCCGACTGCGCGGAGAGCTCTCGGGAGAGGTGATACCTGGCACCCGCATGCCGCTGGCGAACGAACCTCTGACGATCGCGGACATGCTGGCCTTGTTCTGCCTGGTGGAGGGGCTACCCACGGCAATGGACGGCATCTACGATCTGAATAGCCCCATCAACTACCAGGACTGCAGCTACTCCTCCGATCCTGAGGGGTTGAATCTACTCGGCAACGGGGCGACCTGGCTCGGCAGGGTGCAACCGCTGCTGGTAGCCAACTGTCAAGGCTGTCACGGCGCAGAGGCACCGCTGGGCGAGTTCGACGTCGTGTCCAATCCGGAGTTTCTCAAGGAGGGTGCGGCCCTCGATGACTTCATGAAGCCGGATCGCATCATCGTGGGTACCGACAACCCGGTGTACGGCTACGTCAACGAC
>JBNKZR010000097.1:0-9937 GCA_050301735.1 Polyangiaceae bacterium
GTGGTGTTGACGATCCCCATCAACAAGGGCGGACTGCCCTGCCCGGGAGCGGTCAACCGTTGCTGGACGTGGTGCACCCGGTTGGGGCTATCAGCACCTTTGGAGTTGGGCAACAGAATGGTCGCCGACAGGGTTGGTTGTGTGTCGACGGCCCAGCTGTGCCGCTGGGTCGGTGCTCGCAGCGACAAGTGGGCTCCAACCCCATTGGACGGGCTTGCTTCACTAAGCAGCGATTTCCAAACGGAAAACGGTCCAGCGGCGTGACAGTTGGGTGTTGCTCCGAGAGTGCGTTCGGGGTTTGTTGGCGGGAAGATCCCAATTGACTGAATTCATGGAGTTTTCTTCAGTCGCCGGCGCCGGCTGGCGGGATTGACGCGGGCTCCGCAAGGCCTTCGTCAGCCTGCGAGTGGCCAGCGCCGATGGGTGTGGCGCCAGCCGACATGAGGTGCTCGCGCTTGCCGGCCGTAAGAGCGAGCAGTACCTTCCCTGCGGGCGACACGTCGCCCGGAACGATCGACAAATCAGATACATGCGTACGCGGGTCAAAGCTGGCTGGGTATCAGGGCTGCTGCTCAGCGCGCTCGCCGCGACGCTGTTCTCCGTCGTTCACTTCAGTGACACCGTGACGGAAGCCGCCCGGCCTCGCCTCGGCAAGCCCGCGCCGGTGTCCATCCGAGTCCCCTACGGTGCGGTTCGCCAACCCGAGGGACGTTCGGCCTACTACGACAAGCACCACAACTTCGTGCCCATCGGCACTCTGCTCCTGCCTCAGGAACTCGCACACCGAACGGCGGTGGAGTACGAAGACTCTCGGCGGCCCCCGTCGTTGCTGAGGGTGGCTGGCTATTGGGTGCTGCTCTTCACGCTGTGTATTTCACTGGCCACCTACTTGCGTCGTTTCGGTCAGAACCGACTGAAGCTGCTGCGGGTGCAGGTCGGGCTGTTCACGATGATCGGCGGGTTGTTCCTGCTGACGAAACTGCAGCTTCTTTTCTCCCAATTCACCGAGTTCTGGATCCCGATTGCGACCGTGCCGCTGTGGGTGGCGACGGCGTTCGACCGCCGCAGCGCGCTCGTGGTCACCGTCGTGACGGCGTTCATCGTCGCGTCCCCGCTGAGGTTCGACCTGCTCGTGTTGGGCGTCATGCTGGCGCACGGGATGGGTTCCATCCTTCTGTTTTTGGACCGCAAGCACAGTCGGTCGATGCTCGTCTCTGGAGCATTGGCGGGCGTCAGCTCTTCGGGGCTTCTGGTCGCGATGATGCTGACCTTGGAAGGGCGTTTCGACCTGTTCGCGGATTTGGCGTCCGGGCCGGCATCGCGCATCCTCGGGTGCATTGGCGGGGGCGTGCTCGCTGGAGGATTGGCGGCGCTGCTGCGTTCGCCGGCGGAGCGCCTTTTGGGACACGTACCGCGTGAGCGGCTGCACGACTTGACCGATCTCGAACAGCCGTTGCTCAAGCACATTGCCAAGCACGCTCCCGGCTCCTGGGAACATTCTCGTGCGATGGCCAATCTCGCCGAGCAGGCAGCGAGTGCCATCGGTGTCGATGCGCTGCTCGTGCGGGTCGGGGCTTACTACCACGACTTGGGTAAGTCTGTGCGCCCGAAGTACTTCGTGGAGAACCAGACCCCGGGGGAGGAATCGCCCCACCAGAGCCTGACCCCTTTCGAGAGTGGTCAAGTGATTCGCGCCCATGTGGAGGAGGGGACCAAGATATTGCGCGAAGGCGGCATTCCCGAGCCCGTGGTGGAGTTCGCCTATACCCATCACGGCACCCAACTCGTCGAGTACTTCTGGAACCGCTGCAAGGAACGCGGCAACCCCGATGGCTTCACCGAAGAGGACTTCCGCTATCCGGGCATGAAGCCTCAAACCAAAGAGACGGCGATCTTGATGCTCGTCGATTCGATCGAGGCAGCGTCGCGCACCATCGATCCGCCCGAAAGACAGCAATTCGAGACTATGGTTCAGCGCATCGTCTTCACGAAGCTGCAGGCGGGACAACTGAGCGAATCCGGCCTGTCGATGGCGGACTTGAACATCGTGGTGACGCGCATGGTCGATACCCTCGTCAACATGAACCACCACCGCATCAAGTACCCCTGGCAGGCACGACAGGCCGAAGAGTTCGGCGTGCCCTCGCGCGCGGTCTCTGAGCCGGCGCCCCGACGCGCGTCGGCAGTGCCCGCCCCCGAAGCGCCCCAGCCGACCCCCGACCCCGCGTCCGCGACGCCCGAGCCGGTTTCGAGTGAAGAGCCCGCACCCCAGGAGACGGCGGATGACGATGGGGAGGCGGTGCCCTCGCACGTGAGCCCGACGCGGCACTGAGTCCAAAGCGAGTCGGGGCTGAGCCCGACGCGACACCGATTCCAGCGCCGGCCGCGCGGGTTCGAGCCGCCACGGGGACTTACAGTGCTAGATTACCAGTGCTTGACCAACTCGCAGGCGTTGTACATGCCGAGGTAGTAGCGGGGCAGACGGCGCACGATGCGGTAACCTCGTTTTATGAGCAGGTCGAGTGCCGCCAAGTTGGCATCCGCAGTATGTGCGACCAAAGATGAACGTCCGACGTTTCGCGTTGCGGTTTCGGCGATGGCCAACAGCGACGCTCCGACGCCACGTCCTCGCTCCCCTGGAGCGACGGCGATGGCCGTCAACTCCGCTCGGGGCTGTCGCACGACGTCGATGACGACGAAGCCGACGCGTCGCTCTTCCACGGTCGCGATGAAGGTGCGGTAGTGCTCAGCCATCCACAGTGTTCCGGGCCCGGGATCATTCGAGTATTCCTCGAAAGTCCACTGCGCGAGCGCTTTGATGAAGCCCGCATCGTCGCCACGCATGGAGCGGATACGTGTTGGGGGAGGGTGCAGCAGCACCCTGCAGTATAGCGCGGCATCGCGGCTGCGCACGCTGCGCAACGACATTCGGCCCGGCCGTCGCGGGGTGACCGTGACGTTGATCTGCGCGAAACCTAGGGCCCAGGCAAGCGCACGGGCGTGCAAGTGTTATTCTCGTCCAGCTTCTCGACGAGTCGTCCGCTGCTGGCGCGTTCCAAGTTGTCGCGCACCACGGCGATCTCGTCGACATCAGCCGGCTCTGAGTTCACGAGCTTGAAACCCTTGGTTCCAGAACGCATCAGGAGTTCGTCGCAGGCACCACAATCCTGATGGCCGAGACCCAGAGCGTGGCCCAGCTCGTGGGCGGAAGTACGTGCTGCGGGGTAGCGCACTGGTTCCCTCACGTTCGCCAAGTCCGGCGCGTCCAGCGAGAAGATTTCGTCTGGGCTGACATAGACGCCGTTGGCGACGACTCCGTTGGGAAACGGAGCCTCCCGCTCGAACCACAAGTCCAAAGCGCCCTCGGCTGCGTCGTCGCTTGCAAGGACCTGGATCTCGAAACACACCCCGACCTGCGACCACCAGATATCGTTCACCTCAGACAGTACTGCGCACAAGTCGGCTTCGCTTTGAGCGCTGCGCGGCGTGTGGACCGTCAGCTGTACCGCGTACCCTGGCGCGACCGCTGTTGCTTCGGGGGCGAGTTGGTAGTCGCAGCGCCGAGGTTCGAGCGGGGAACCCTCGTCGGCGCCGAGGGCGGTGGGGCTTTCAGCCGAGCTCCCCAGGGAAGCGGTGGTATCGATGCCCGAAGCGGTGCTCGCCGGGGCCAATCGTGGCTCGCTTGGCGCGAGCAGCGAAGCCGCGGATCCAGGCTCGGCCATGGGAGCGGGTTCGATGGGGGGCTCTCCGCCGCACGCCCAACATCCCAACGCGCACAGGGGCGTTGCCCGCGAAAACACGAGTCTGGACGGCCACCGTTGCTCGATGACGCTTCGGCGGGGCAAGGCTTCAAGACGGCGGCGCACTAGCTCAGTCGAGTCTAGACCGAATGCCGCTGTCGACAAGGCTGCCAGTTGCGTCCCTGACTACCTCGACGAGACCTGTTCCACGCGCGGCGCTTTGTTACATCGTTGCATCCCGCGGGCTTCAACCCGCGTCGGGTGCGACCACGTCGACGACCCAACCGCGCTTGCCCCAATCGGCAAACCAGGCGCCCACTTTGCGCCCGATTTCCGCGGCAAGTTCCGGGCTCGTCGCGGCGGCCTCACAGGCGGCTTCCAACGCGAGGCCGTGGCTGAGCTGCTCCAACACGCCCATGGGCGCAGGTTTGAGCTCGCAGTAGCGCAGGCCCAGATCGGCGCCGCGGTAGAGCGCGAGGTTCTGGGGCTTGCGCTCGGGGATCGGCACACTCGTACTCTGGCCCCGCACTTCTTCTTCGGCGGCCTGACGTAATTCGCGCCGCAGGGCGGCCACGGGATACTCCGTGCGCAGAAGTCGCAGCGATGGATGCAGTACGATGCGAGCTTTTGGCCAGTCCGCTTCGTCGATGGACGCCAGTTTCGTGGCGTCCAAAGGGGGCGCCTCCGCCGCGTCGAAGGCTTCGACGTACAGCCATTCCAGGCGTGCCATGTCGACGCACAGACGTTGGTGCGGAGTTTCGCTTCGAGCCGCGACGAACTCGGATAGTCCGGAGCCCAGGTCACGCAACGTCCAGCTCTGGGGAGGGACCTGTGAAAGGTAGTCTTCCACCAGCTCCTCCCACGCACGCTGACCCAAGATGCCTCCGAGCCCGGGAAAGTCCTCCACCAGGGAAGAGGTGTGGCGCAGCCAGAACTGCTGACGATAGATGTCCAATTGCTCTACCGGCAGCAAGCGGTCGTTGCCAGTCAGGTGTACCTCGGCGCCGCGACGCGCCTCGGCAATCTTCGACAACTTCCTGCGCTGCCGCAGTTGCTCGACGATGAAGCGCTGCACCTCGGCGAATGGCGCTGCTGCCTCTGGCACGCTCGCGCCGCGGTGATTTTCGTCCTCGCCGTCGACGTGAGTGTCGAGGGACGCGTCTGCGGGCGTTCTCGTCATCCGACGACTCCGTCTTCCGCCATCGCTTCGACGGGCGCGTGCTCTCGGGGCCCGCCTTGGAGCCAGCGTTCCGCCGACGCAGCACTCGACGTCGGGCGCGGGATGAGGGAACGTCCGACGACGAAGCTTGGCGCCGTCGGGTCGCGAACACGGGCCTCGCGCGCGACCGAGGCCCGGGCACGCTCCACCTTTGCCTGTTCAGCTAACGCCTGCAATACGGAAAACTCGGGGATCTCATCGTCCCACTCAATCAAAGTGGAAACTGGGCCCGTCAGTTCGATGGTCGCGCGGTACAGCTCCCAGACGGGCTCGATCACGTTGCCGTTGTGCGTGTCGATGATGTACTTGCCCAGGTTGGTGTGGCCGGCGAGGTGGATCTGGACGATGCGCTCGTGAGGTACGTTGCGGATGAACTCGTACGCATCGAAGCCGTGGTTGTAGGCCGACACGTAGACGTTGTTGACGTCGAACATCAACCCGATGTCGGCCTTCTCGCAGACTTCGGAGACGAAATCCCATTCCGGCATTTCGCTTCGTGCGTAGCTCATGTAGCTCGACGTGTTCTCCAACGCGAAGGGGACCTCCAGGATGTCCTGCACCCGTTTGGCTCGCGCGGCGACCGTTTCGATCATCTGTTTCGTGTACGGCAAGGGCAGCAGGTCGTGCATGCTGGCCCCGGGCACGCCCGTCCAGCAGAAGTGGTCACTCAGCCAGGCAGGCTGCACGCGCCTGACGAGTGCACGCAGACGCTTCAGGTAGTCCTCGTCCGGTTCCGTCGGGCCGCCGATGTTGAGCGAGACCCCGTGTTGAATGATGCGGTAGCGGTCCAGGAAGCGCTCGAGGTTGTGGTGCGGTTTGCCTCCGTCCACCATGAAGTTCTCGCTGATGATTTCGAAGAAGTCGACCTCGGGTTGGTGGTCCAAGATGTGGCGGTAGTGCGGGACTCGTAGGCCTACGCCAACGCCCAGATCCGGTACCTCCCAATTCGTCCGTGGCATGATGCGAATACTACGGTGTCACGCCGCTCCAGGTAACAAGCCTGGCCCGGAGCGGTGGCTCGCCGTACCGCGGGCAGAGGCCGACCGTTCGCCTCGGCCGCAGAGGTTTGTCCCTGACGCCCGGGCTGGGTTGAGTGACACTTGCCAGCATGTGGCCCAAAGCCAGTCCAGTGACGTGTTTTCAAGAACGCCGCCGCCGCTTTCTGGAGTCGTGGACTGGCGCGGCGGTCTTCGGCTCCGGCATCGCGCGGGTGCGCAACTTCGAGGACAACCGCTTTGCTTTTCGCGCGGAAAGCCACTTCCTGTATTTCGTCGGGCAGCACATCGAAGAGGCGTTGTTGGTCTTCGACGAGGGCAAGGCCACGCTCTACGTGCGACCTCCCGATCCGGAAGACGCCCTGTGGCACGGGCCGGAGCCGACGTTGCAGCAGCGTGCCGAGCAGCTCGGACTGGACGTGGCGCCCATCGTCGAGTTCGACCCGCCAGCGGACGTCGCCACGTTGCCACCGGCGGACGTGGAAAGTTCCCTGTGGTTGGAGGAGTTGCTCGGTCGAGCCGTGGAGGCTGGCAACCTGGCCGCGGTGGAAGCCGATCTGGCTCTCGCCGAGTGTGTGCTCGATCTGCGCCTGCAGCACGACGAGCACGCCATCGAGCAGATGCGCCAAGCTGTGCGCGTCACTGTGGCGGCTCACCATGCGGGTATGGCAGTGACGCGGCCTGGGCTGCGCGAAGCGGAGGTTCGGGCAGCGATCGAGCGCGAGTTCACGAGAGCCGGCATGTCTCCTGCCTACCAGTCGATCGTGACGGTCCAGGGCGAGGTGCTCCATCATCAGCTGTCTCTGAACCTGATGCAGGCCGGCGATCTGATCCTCGCGGACGCCGGAGCCGAGTCGGTGGAGGGATGGGCCAGCGACGTGACCCGCACCTGGCCCGTCTCGGGCAGCTTCAGTCCGACTCAAGCCGACGCCTACGACGCAGTGCTCCAGGCTCAGCGAGCTGCCATCGACGCGTGTCGGCCCGGCGTGCGCTACCTCGAGGTGCATCGCGCAGCGTCGCGGACCTTGACTCAGGCGTTGCTGGATTGCCGATTGCTCAAAGGATCCATCGACGAGCTTCTGGAGCGAGGGGCTGCTGCCTTGTTCTTCCCCCACGGCATTGGTCACCTGCTGGGGCTGGACGTGCACGACATGGAGGACCTGGGAGATCTCGCCGGCTACGCTCCCGGAAGATCGCGCAGCACTGCGCCACAAGAACGCTACCTACGGCTGGATCGGGATCTCGCGCCAGGCATGGTCGTGACCATCGAACCGGGCTTCTACCTTTCCGAGCAAGCGCTTTCTGGCCCAGAGTTCCATGAGCTGCGTGACCTCATCGACGAGCGGCGACTGGAACAGTTCCGGGATGTGCGCGGCATTCGCATCGAAGACGACGTGCTCATCACCAACTCGGGTCACGAGGTGCTGAGCGAAGCCATCGCCAAAGAGCGGCGCGACGTCGAAGCAGCGGTCATGAGCGCGTCGGGAGCTTGACGGAGAGCGTCACCGAGTTGGACCTGGACGGAGCGGGCCTCAGTTGCCCGCAGCACTCGCTTTTCGAAACGCGGGCTCCAAGCTTTGCACGAGCACGCGAGGGTGGTCGCCAACAGGGACGACCAATTCGACGAGTTCGTTGGCGCTGCAGCCGTTTTCCAGGGCTTGGCGTGCTTCGCTCGAACCCGTGAGCAGATCGAAGGCGGGGTGCTCGCTCTCGAACTCGTAGGGTTGCGTGCGAAAAGTAAATGACTCGGGTGCTTGCGTTTTTGCGAGCGCGATGAGGGTGAGGTAGGTGGTTACCGGGCGAAACGTGGCCGGATTCGTCACGTGCAGCATGACGCCGTGGCAGAGCTCGCCAGAGTGCTTTTCGAAGCTGGGCCGGAACGCGGTAGGGCGGATCAGAACGCCGGGCAGTAGAGCATCCGCCATGGCCTTGGCCAGCGCCGGGCCGTTGACGAACGGCGCTCCGACGACGCGAAATGGGAAGCTGGTACCTCGGCCTTCCGACAGATTCGTGCCTTCGACGAGGCAGCCGCCCGGGTAGAGCAGCGCGGTTTCCAACGAGGGCATGTTCGGCGAAGGGGGGATGAAGGGTCGCCCCCAGGCGGCGGCGGTCTTGAAGCGTTCCCAGCCTTCGCAGCGAATGACGGAAAACGCGCCATCCGTGCCACCTTCGTGTCCGTCTTTGCTCAGGAAGTGGGTCAGCACTTCACCGAGCGTCAGGCCGTGGCGAATGCACAGCGGTTCGAGCCCGACGAACGACAGGAAGCCCTCGGCTTGCGGCTTGCCTTCACACAGCGACGGATCGCCGCCGATCGGATTCGGGCGGTCGAGGACGACCACGTGCATCCCGAGGCTGATGGCCTTGCGCGCCGCGAGCAGTGCCGTCCAAACGTAGGTGTAGTAACGACTCCCAACGTCCACCAAGTCGATGACGAGGCACTCGCAGCCATCGAGGTCTTCGGTCTTGGGAGTGAGCGATCCACGGTCGCTGCCATACAAGCTGACGATGCGCGGCGATTCTTCGGAGGTCTCGGGGGAGTCCACGCTCTCTTCGGCCTGAGCCACGCCGTCGAAGCCGTGCTCGGGCGAGAGCACGACGCTGGTACTGACGCCCAATTCGTCCAGTACCTCCAGCGTGCCCCGCCCGCGCCGGTCGACCGCTGCAGCATGAGTGAGCACGGCGCATGCGCCGGCACGGAGACGCTTGCGGGTGGAAGCCAGCTGGCCGCTGGAAAGCCTATCGATTCCCCACATGAGATGAGTCCTTCGTTTCGTCTAGATTCCGCACGTTTGTGGCGCCCGGTCGTCGGCAAGTAGCACCTGCGAGGAGGCCGAGGCAAGGTCCCCCGATATCATAGGTTCGCAACTTCTTGCGCAGCGGCGGTGCCCAGACTAGCATTTTTTTCACACCTACTTGAAAGGCTCCAAGATCCCTTGAAACGCGTCCTGGTCGTCGACGACGAAGAGAACATCCGTTTGGTGCTGCAGACGCTACTCAAGCGCAACGGCTACCAAGTCGAGACCGCGGACAGTGGCGAACAGGCGCTGACGCTCATCGATTCCTTCGGTCCGGACGTCGTCATCACCGACGTTCGCATGCCGAAGATGGGGGGGTTGGATCTCCTCTCCACACTGCGCGCCAAGAGCAACCCTGCGACGGTCATCGTGATGAGCGCGTATGGCAACGTCGATCAGGCCATCGAAGCTCTGCAGGCCGGCGCCTACGACTACATCCAGAAGCCGTTCAAGCCGGAAGAGGTCGTGCTCTGCCTGCGTAAGGCCGAGGAACGGGAGTCGTTGCGGCGGGAGAACAAAGCGCTCCGACAAGAGATCCGCAAAGAGCATCGGTTCGAGGACATTCTGGCCAAGAGTGCCGCGATGCAGGCCATCTTCCGCACCATCACGAAGATCGCCGACTTCAAGACGACGGTGCTCATCACTGGCGAAAGCGGGGTGGGCAAAGAGCTCGTCGCGAAGGCGATTCATTCGTGTGGCGCGCGCACCAACCAGCCCTTCGTCGCGGTCAACTGCGGAGCGATTCCGGAGAACTTGCTCGAGAGCGAGCTGTTTGGTCACAAGCGTGGCGCGTTCACGGACGCCACCTCGGACCGAAAAGGACTGTTCGAAGAGGCGGATGGGGGCACGCTCTTTCTCGACGAGATCGGCGAGTTGCCGCTCGGACTACAGGTGAAATTGCTGCGCGTGTTGCAGGAAGAGACGATCCGTCGCTTGGGGGACACCAAGGACATCCAAATCGACGTGCGGATCATCGCCGCGACTCACCGTGACCTGCTGGCGGAGACTCAGGCGGGGCGTTTTCGAGAGGACCTCTTCTATCGGCTCAACGTCTTGCCCATCAACGTGCCGCCCTTGCGTGTGCGTCGTGAGGACATCGCGTTGCTCGTCGATCACTTCATCGCGCGCAACAATGCGCGGCTGGGCACCGAGGTGCGCGGCCTGGACAACGAGTCCAGACGCTTGCTG
>JBNKZR010000097.1:9947-20097 GCA_050301735.1 Polyangiaceae bacterium
CGATCGAGCGCGCCATGGTGCTCGCCGAGGGCAATCAGATCATCGCCTCCGACCTGCCCGAGCGCATTCGTGAGTCTCAGGACCCGGTGCAGGTGCAGCTCGCCAGCGGCGAACTCAGCATCAAGAAGACAACCCGTGTCATCGAAGAAATCCTGATTCGGCGTGCTCTGCAGAAGACCAAGGGAAACCGGACGCGAGCGGCCGAGCTGCTCGAAATCAGCCATCGCGCCCTGCTGTACAAGATCAAGGACTACCAGGTCACCGATCTGTGACCTCGGCTCCTGTGTGGGGAGGCCAAGGTTTGGTCGGCGTGGGGTGTCACAGGTGAAGCCACAGGCACTCGGAAGCTGGAAATCTACCGTGCTTCCGAAGGCCTTCCCGTCCCGAGAAACCTCGTCTACACTCCGCCGCCATGAAGCAGCTGCCCTTTTTCCTCGCCAGTGTGCTGGTTTGCGCCTGTGGCCCCAGCCTCGAGACTGACCGCGTGATGACCCCCGATGAGCGCCTCCAGGAGCAGGAGCGCTTGGCCTACGAGCAAGAGCTCGAGAGTCGAAAGCAAGGGGACGACCCCGACATCGAGCTTGCTGACGAAGACGAAGAGATCAAGTCCTTCGATCTCAAGCAGGCGGAGATGGAACTTCGTCGCGCGACGCTCTCCGCGGTAACTTGTCCCGACGTCGTGGAGAAAGCCCCCAAGGGCGCCGGTGAGGTGACCGTCAAGTTCCGAAGCGACGGTGCCGTGTCGGAGTCGACGCTCAACTCTCCCTTCGCGGGCTCCCCAATCGAGGCTTGCGTGCTCAACGCGTACAACGCCGTGCTCGTGCCGCCCTTCAAGGAAGCTGAGTACACGATGACCTGGAAGGTCGACCTCAGCGGCAAGAAGAAAGACCTCATGCCGAAGAAAGAGGACGACGTCGCCAAGGCCCTTGCTGGTGGGGGCGAAGAAGAGGGCGAGGAAGGCGACGACAAGAAAGACGGCAAGGAAAAGAAGGACTCCAAGAAGAAGTGAGCGGTGTGGGCTCCCGGGCAGCGTTTGTGCTGCCCGCGGGCCCTCCGGTGCTCGTCTTGGGGGCTTGGCCTGTTTTGGGATGGGTGGTCGACGTAACTGTCGTACGGCAGACCGGACGTGCCGCCTTGCTCGGGGTTGCAGTTCTCACGAGTGGCGGGAGCGCTGCGGCTCAGACTGCTACTGCCGAGGCACCACCCCCTCGCGATGCTTCGGCGGGTGAGGTGCACAGCCTCGGCGTGTCAGTGGCTCCAGTTTACAGCTTGGTGGAGATATGCGAGCCAGGTCTCGACGCGGCGTGCCGGCGAGGGCGAGGGTACTTGAGCGTCAACCTGTCTCCCCGCCTGCGTTTGAGCGAGCGTTGGGATTTCGCGCCGATCTTGGCATTGGGCATCGAGGCCGGCAGTCGCAGTACTGCTCAGCAAGCTGAGGTCGGCGACACCCAGCGCACCGATCGGACCAGCCAGTTCGGCGCGATCGTGGCTGCGGGGCACTACCATCCGTACGGCGGCCAGCTTTGGCTCGGTCCGCGGGCTCTCTTCGTGGTGCGTCGCGCCCAGGTCGACACGTCGGGCAGCATCGAGTCGAGCACCAGCGACTACGACCTCGCGGGAGGACTTGGCGCTGCGTTGGGATACGACGTTCTGCTGGGCTCGGAGTTCAGTCTCTCGTTGGCTTTCAGCGCCGACTACCTCGCGTATCCCGAGGGTGGAGAGGTAGCGGGGCAAGCGCAGCTCGAAGAAGGCACCTGGCTCGGAGTCGAGATCGGCGGGCTGTTCACGGTGTTCTGAGATCGGGTTGCGCATCTAGCCCCTGAATCCGATTCAGCGAGTTCGCTTCGTAATCTTGCTGGGGTTCCGAATCGTCAGTTGGTCGCTTCGTCTGCCTCCAGCAGGGGCAGCGCCAACGAGCGCCACTCGAAGAGGCCACCTCGAAGGCTGGCGACTCGTTCGACCCCCGCCTGCTCAGCGATCGTGGCGGCGATGGCGGAGCGCGCTCCCGCGGGACAGACGAATACGACCGGGCGGTCTTGCGGGATCTTCGCCGCGTCGGCTCTGAGTGAGCTGAGGGGCATCGACACGGCGTTCGCGATCTTGCCCATCCTGTCGACGTGGGCTTCGTCGGCTTCCCGAACGTCGACGATGCGTACCTCGTCGCGATGGGCGTACACCCATTCCGGTTCGATTTGCCAGACGCCGGCGAAGGTGCGCACGACGGGGCCCCACTGCGGGTGGCGCGGCATTCCCGAGGCGTCGTCGGGCTGGCCACAGCGCAGATTGGCCGGCACGGCGACGGCCAGTTGCTTGGGGTGAGGCAGGCCGAGATTGCTCATGTAGCCCACGAAGTCCTCTTCTCGCACGCCGACTCCCAGTCGGGGGTTGTAGCGTTGCTCTTCCTCGATCGTGCTCGAACACCGTCCGCTGTAGTCGTGCCCGGGGTAGACTTGCGTGTCGCTGGGCAGGGTGAAGAGTTGCTCCCGCACGGACTGAAACAACCGGTGCGGATTGCCCTGTTGGAAGTCGGTTCGGCCGGCACCTCGGATCAGTAGCGCGTCGCCAGTGAATACGACGCGTTGTTGCTCGAGGACGTAGCTGACACAACCGTCCGTGTGCCCGGGGGTCTCCCGGACTTCGATGCGCAGGTCTCCCACTGCAAGGACGTCGCCGTGTTGGAGGGGGCGATCGACCCCTCGTGCGTTGGCCGCGACGGAAACGGCGATCGCGCTTCCCGTCACTTGCTTCATCAGCCAAGCCCCCGTCACGTGGTCGGCGTGGACGTGAGTTTCCAGAGTGTAGGCGAGTTCCAGCTGCAACTCGCGCAGCAACGCCAGATCGCGCAGGTGCTGCTCGAAGACGGTGTCGATGAGGACGGCTTTGCGAGTTCGCGTGCAAGCGAGCAAGTACGTGAATGTCGACGTCTTCGCGTCGATGAGTTGTCGAAAGATCAGAGTCATGGCTGGGTCCGCGTTCGAGGAGAAGCCTAGAGTCGTGGGAGCGTTCGAGGGCTGATCCAGTTCCTACACCTTGGGACAGCGCTTTGGGAACTTCCGTCTTGGCGTGGGCGTTCTGAGCGGCCTCTGCTCCTTCTCTCCGTTGTGGAGACCAGCTCGTGTGCAGCGCGCCGAAAGCAGAAAATTCCGAGCCTTCGCGTGTGAGTCGTGTTCGGCGCTGGGGGCCGGCGCTGGGGGCCGGCGCTAGGTGTCGTCGCCGGCCGCCGCCAGTTGGCGCCACTCCTCGGATCTCCCCATACCCGCAAAAAAAGCTGCTTCGCGAGCTCGGCACACGAGCTGCAAGTGGCCCGGACATGTTGGACAACCGAGCCCTGCATTCCGTCGTGGACAAGCCCCTGGGTTTGGCCACGGTCACGGCGAGTACTCTCGTCGGCTTGTGTCCGTCACCCATCACGGTCGAAGTGTGTTGTTCGCGGGGGCCGGCTTTCTTCCAAATGGTGGGGTTGGCGCAGACTCCCGTGCGAGAGGCGCGTGTGCGAGTGACGAGTGCGTTGGCCCGCCTCGGAGTGCTGCTCGACGAATACGCCATTACCGTGAATCTATCACCGGCCTCTCTGCGTAAGAACGATGCCGCGCTCGACTTGGCAATTGCCATCGGCATTCTGGCAGCGATTGGTCACGTGCCAGCAGTGGCAGTCGACAAGACGTTGCTTCTGGGTGAGCTGTCCCTCGACGGTCAGCTGCAGCCTGTTCGCGGCGTGCTACCGCAGCTGTGCGGTGCGCGCGACCGTGGGCTTTCGGCGGCCATCTTGCCCAGTGCCAACGCCCGCGAGGCAGGCTTGGTCAGCGGCTTGTCGGCTCGGATTGCCAGCTCGCTGAACGACGTGTTTCTCGCATTGACCGGCAAAGGGGAACTGCCGCGGGCGCCAGCGACGGAGTTCTCCCCGATTCAGGCCGCCGACGTCATGGTCGACATGCAAGACGTGCACGGTCAAGCAGCAGCCAGGCGTGCGCTCGAACTCGCGGCGGCGGGCGGACACAACCTGCTGATGGTGGGTCCACCCGGGGCTGGCAAGACGATGTTGGCCCGGCGTCTGCCGACGATTCTACCGCCCATGAGCTACGAAGAAGCTTTGGAGACTACCGCGGTGCACAGCGTCGCGGGACTGGTGGACCCTGCGCGAGGGATCGTTGCGCAGCGGCCGTTCCGTGCACCCCATCACACCGTGACGGAGCAGGGACTGATCGGGGGCGGGGAGACACCGCGCCCGGGTGAACTCAGTCTGGCGCACAACGGCGTTCTGTTTCTCGACGAGCTGGCGGAGTTTCGACGACGTGTGCTCGAGGCGCTGAGGCAGCCGCTGGAAGATGGTCGGGTGTGCTTGTCTCGCGCGCGTGCCCAGGCGGAGTTTCCGGCGCAGCCCGTGCTGATCGCGGCCATGAACCCGTGCCCGTGTGGCTACCACGGTCATCCTACGCGCAGCTGTCGTTGCAGCGAAGCGCAGCGCTCGCGCTACCGAGCACGCCTGAGCGGTCCGCTACTCGATCGCCTCGACGTGCACGTTCATCTCGCGCCGGTTCCGATTGCGGTGTTGACGGGAGCTCGAGTGGGGGAGTCGTCTGCCGCCATTCGAATGCGGGTCGAGCGCGCGCGCGAGCTTCAACTCGAAAGACGGCGGGCGGGGCTTACCCGAGCCTTTCAGAATGCAGCGTTGCAGTCCCAAGATTTCGAAGCGGTGCTGGTCATCACCGAGCGAGGCAAGCAGCTGCTTCGCAGCGCTGCCGAACAGCTCGTGCTCAGTGCGCGTGGAGTAGGCAAGGTGTTGCGCGTGGCGCGGACGGCAGCTGATTTGGAAGACTCGCCGCAGGTACACGCCCGTCACGTCGCGGAGGGGCTGCACGGCCGCCTGCTCGATCGGCAGGGTTGAGGCTTGGAAAGAGCGCTTGGAGAGCAGCATCAGGAGTGACACGGGCTGAGCTAACGCCGTCGCCGATGCTAGTCGCAGACACATGAACGAACAGAGCGGATGACATTCGAGGACCACCCGCCGGATGCGGGCCTCATGACGAGAGCAAACAAACAGAAAGCGAGGATACGATGACAGAAAACAAGACGAGCAGAACGACCAAACCCCGTTCCGTGAAAGCGGCTTCGACCCCCGAGGTGAGCCAGGACGAAGAACGGAAGGCCTCCTCAAAACCGGCGGCGGACGGCTCATCGCGGAGCAACGAGCAGTTGGTACCTCTGATCGGAAAAGCAGAGGAGACATTCGGCAAAGGCTCCGTGATGCTCCTCGCTGACGGGCAAGCGAGCGACATCGAGAGTATCTCTTCCGGCGCTCGCGCCCTGGACAGAGCCTTGGGTATCGGGGGCTACCCCAGAGGACGCATCGTCGAGATCTTCGGTCCGGAGTCGAGTGGTAAGACCACGCTGACCCTCCACGCCATCGCGGAGGCGCAGCGTCAGGGTGGAGCGGCGGCCTTCATCGACGCAGAGCACGCTTTCGACCCCCGCTATGCCAAGGCCATCGGGGTCGATATCTCGTCCTTGCTCGTTTCGCAGCCTGACAATGGCGAGCAAGCGCTGGAGATTGCCGAGTTTCTGACGAAGTCGGGGCACTTGGACTTGGTCGTCATCGATTCGGTCGCGGCGCTCACTCCGCGCGCCGAAATCGAAGGGGACATGGGAGATTCGCACATGGGGCTTCAGGCGCGCTTGATGAGTCAGGCGCTGCGTAAACTGACGGGATTGAGTCACAAGGAAAACACCACGTTCATCTTCATCAACCAACTGCGGCAGAAGATCGGTGTGGTGTTCGGCAATCCCGAAACGACGACGGGAGGCAATGCGCTCAAGTTCTTCTCCAGCGTGCGCCTCGACGTGCGCCGCATCGGCAAAGTCACCGCCGGCGAGACGGTGGTTGGCAACCGTACACGCGTCAAGGTGGTGAAGAACAAGTGTGCGCCACCGTTTGCGGAAGCTGAGTTCGACATCCGTTGGGGGATTGGGATCGACCGCGCCAGTGATCTACTCGACGTCGCGCTCGACGCAGGCATCGTGCGCAAGAACGGTGCGCACTACGCTCTGGGCGACGTCGCCATCGGGCACGGCAAGGAGAAGGCACGCGAGGCGATTCTTCGACGGCCCGGGCTGTCTGAAGAGCTCAGCCAGCGTCTTTCCGAGGCAGCGGCGGCACCTCTGGCCGCATGAGAGGAGGGGCACCTGCGGTGCACTCAGCTTCTGACCTTGGCTTGGCCCAACGCCGGGCGTCGGGTGTTGCTCGACGTTCCGCCCAGCGCTGGGCCAGGGCGTGAATTCCCCCGTCGCCAAGAGCGCCGTCTCAGCCGTATTCGGCGGAGGCCGGCGGTGTCGATGGAGTCCGGTGAAGCTCCCGGCTGTACGCATCGAGGATGTTTTGAAAGTGCAGGAGGCCCACGAAACGATTGGGTGTGTCGGGTGACAGCACGGGGAGTTGAGGCAAACGGGATTGGGTGAGGGTCTCCAACGCTTTCGATAGTGTGTCGGAGGGAGCAACCGTCGCGAACGGCGAGGCACAGTCGATGGCTACGGCCACGACTGCCGCGTCCTCGTCGAAGTAGGCGCTGCGAAGCGAATCTAGGCTGATGATCCCCGCCGGACGGTCGTCGACGCCCTCGACACACACGATGGCGCTGTCCAGTTCGGCTGCCCGTCGAAGCAATTGGGGGATCGACATGTTGGCCGGAACACAGTGCACCTCGGCTCCGATGTCCGCTGCGTCCTCGACGGTCAGACGTTCCAAGGCGGCGAGAGCGTAGTCTTCGACGTGGGCGGGTGAGTGGCGCCGGCTCGCCACCTGTGCCTTGTAGTGGGTCCAGCGGTGCATCAACGCCACCGTCACCGCCTCAGCCATCATGATCGGGACGAGCAGTTCGTAGTTTCCGGTCATTTCGCTTGCCATCACCAAAGTAGAGATCGGTGAGTGCGTGACCCCACCGACGAAGCACGCCATTCCGACGATGGCAAAAGCCGTCGGTTCTGGAACGACCTCTGGGAACCAGCCGTGAAAGGCGAGACCGAACGCTCCGCCCACCATACCGCCGATGACCACCGAGGGGCCGAACACACCGCCGGCTCCGCCGCTTCCGTTGCTGAGGCTCGTAGCGAGCACTTTGCCGATGGCGAATAGCAGCAGCAACGCGATGCCGGCGCCACCCATCGGCAGCCTGCCCGTGGGCAGCAGCACCTCTTGAAGCCAACCATAGCCTGCACCCAGTACTGGCGCGCCCAGCAGCTCTTCGTGTGAATCCGTCAGGCCCACCCCATACGCGAGTAGGGGGAGACCCACGGCGAGCAGCCCCACGCACAGGCCTCCCGCCGCCGCTCGTAGCGGGGGACTGATGCGCAATTTGGAAAAGAGCGCGGAGGCTTCGTCGAACAACCAAACGAACAGCACGCCGACGACCGCGCAGCCCATTGCCATCAGCAAGTAGAGCGGCAGTTGCCGCGGGTCGAAAGGAAACTCAGCGGCCACGGCGAACATGGCCCCTTCTCCGAAAACAAAGGTGAAGGTGGAGTACGCGACGACGGCCGATAGAACTGCTGGAACTAAGGCTTCTGCCTCGAAGTCGTCACGGTAGAGCACCTCGACCGCAAAAAGAGCACCTCCCAACGGGGTACGAAAGATGGCGCCGATCCCGCCTGCGGCACCAGCGACCAACAACAGTCGCCGATCCCTGTCGTTGAGGCGGAACACGCGACCGAACCAGCCACCAATCGCGCTACCGATGTGCGCGATGGGACCTTCGCGTCCAGCGCTCGCTCCGAAACCGAGAAAGATCGAAGAGGCGGCGAGTTTCAGCCAGGGAAGCCGACGTGGCATTCTCGGTTGCTGCTGATGGAAGGCCTCTATGTAGCCCTCGGTTCCACCGCGGGCTTGAGGGCACACGTAGTGAATCAGTAGCCCACACCCAGCTGCCCCAATTGCGGGCGCGATGATCAGTAGCCAGTAGCGGAGGTCACCCGAGGCGTGCTCTCCGGCAAAGAGACTGGGCTCCCCTTTCGGCGTTGGTGAATGCAGGCCGACCCCCCATGCGAACACGACGTGACGCACCCAGTCCGCGGCCAGGTAGAGCGCTGCTGCCAGCGCACCTGTCGCAAGTCCGACGAGCAGCCCGAACGTGACCCATCTGGATACGACGCGGAACTCGAAATGACGTGCGAGTCGGAATAGTTCGCGGAGGTTCTCGAGGCGCGCAAAGTGGCGTTCTAAATTCATTGGGCTTGGGAGCGGAACGGCTGGTGGCCGCTTGCAACCAACACCTGGAGGCTTCTTCGGTCAAGGTCGATGTCGGCCGGTTTTCGGACGCCCCACGCAACCACGCCGACGTGCCTCGGGATATCGTTGCTCAAGCGGAAACAGGTCCCCAAAGCGCCGCGGCCGTTCCCGCACGGTTGTCAACGACAGTGGAAACCCGGATTTTCGCGTCGTACTGCGCTGCCAACCCATCGCCATCCGTTGGCGCTGCGCTTCAAATCATCGTGCCGCTGGCACGTGTGCAGCATGCACGCCGCGCACTTGGGCGCCGCCGACGTGCTCAGCTCCACTTCTGAACACGTAGCACGTAGCGATCGTCACCGTTCGATTCGAGGTTCGCCAAGCGAGCCACGAGCTCAGTGCGCTTGTCGACGTCGACGACCAGGTTGGTCGAACGCGCGGCGCCTCGGAACAGGATGTTGCCTGAGGTGCGATCTTCGAGTGTGAGACGGAAGCGCAATGCGGGCTCCGAAACCGGGAAGCACGAGATGTGGTAGGTGCCAGCCGTGGGCAACACCCATTCGTGTATGACTGGAGCACCCACTCCGGTCTTGGTCCCACGCCAGCCCTCTCCAGGGCGGGGAAGGCGCCCCACCCACTGTTCGAGAGCTGGCTCGTCGAGCTCGACGCCCCACGCCTCTTCGATTTCGGCCTCCGTGTACTCTGCTGCCGGGGCATCCGGAGCGCACAACAAGCCAGCGACGGCGGCAGCCCTTCCGAAGGCCCACTTCTTCGCTTTCAGAGTCATTGTCCCGACAACAACAACAGGCCGTCACAATTCCCGAAAAGGTTCCAGGAATCCTGGCGCTCCGATTGCTGGGCCCGCCCAGCGCCTGGCGGCGCGAGCGGAGACCGCCGCCGGCTTCCATCCAAGGCGATGTTGCCGCCGGTGCGGGGGCGAGTCTCGCCGCTGCTCGCTCACCACTGACTTCGCCATTCGCTCCAAGGCGCCACGCGTTATCTCGAAGCACGCATGCACCCGTTCACTGCGACGAAAGTCGAGCGCAGCGGTCACTCATGCGGGTGCCTGCCCTCAGAGCAGCCAGACGGCGAAGACGAGCAGCGTCGCCGCCAGGGCCACCGAGCACACCGCGGCGACCTCCCACACGACGTGGTGACGGTCCGAGGGAGCGGGCTCGTCGAGGCCTCGCAGCTGCACGGAGGCGAAGCGACTCGCGGCGCGCTGCAGACGCCGACCCGTGAGGGCGACATTTGCAGCCTGCAGCGCCGGATCCGTCGGTTCCAACTCCATACTCGGGCGGTTTTTAGCCAATGACCTGGCGCTTGTCGAGGTTGGTGGTACGCGCGTTTGACGCGGTGTTCGGATTGGGGTGACCCCCTGCGCAATCGAGCACCTGGGCCGAGCGCCCACACCTCCGCTGCGATGTGCTTCGTGTCCCGCGTCCCCTACCCGCCGGAAATCCGTTTCAGCCCGCTTCTCTGGGACGCGAAGTGGGCTCGTTTGTCGCCGTGACGGCTTCGGACTCTCCGCGCTGGGCCGACTTCCGTTGTCGAATCGCACGCTCCAGCGCTTGTGACATGTGGGCCTCGAACGCGAGCAGTTCGCCCACGTCGTTCAAGCTCACATCCGCGTCATCGAAGCCCCCGACGACCATCAGCGCGGCTTTGCCTCGCACTCGCACAGGCAGCAGTAGCGAACGGCGCTGGGAGCCACATCCCAGCGCTTTCGCCAGCGCTGGATCCACTTCGAACAGCGAGACGACGGACCAGTTGTTGCGCGCGCTCATGTCGGCGAGACACGGGTGGCGTTCCAGAGGCAAGCGCATCTCCTCATCCCTTGTCGCGGGGCCCTGCAAGCCGCGGCTGGCCCGCACTTGCCCATCGCTCCCGCGCAGGGCGAGCACTGCGCTGTAGTCGAAGTATTGAGCGGCGTAG
>JBNKZR010000098.1:0-20047 GCA_050301735.1 Polyangiaceae bacterium
CTTCGCCACAGCTCTGCCCTTCGGAAATGCAAGCGTTGCCCACACAGCAACCGCCTTCGGCACAGGAATCGCCTGGGCAACATGGCTGCCCGGGTCCGCCACACTGAGCGCATATCGATCCGACGCAGATGAGAGTATCTGTCCCGCAGGTCTCTTCTGCACAGCATACCTGGCCGGCGCCACCACATTCGGAGCACCTGCCGTCACGACAACTCAAGCCATCGTCACAAGCGGGCATGTCGCCATCGCAGCACTCCTCGCCCGCAGCGCCGCAAATGGGTTCTTCACTCATTGGAGCGTCGGCATCCACTTGACTGGCTGCGTCGGCATCAGCCTGCCCTCCGTCGGCGCTAGCTTCCTGCTCGTCGGTTGCCGAAGGCTCGTCGGCGCCGTCGGATGCTTCGCCTGGCTCACCTTCCGTCTGTGCGGCGGGTTCTTCTTCCGTCGCAGAGGCCTCGGTGCCGCCGGTGTCGGTCGCTTCCGAGGATTCCTCGTCCGTTGCTTCGTCTTCGGTTTCCGAGACTTCTGCGCTCGCAGTCGCATCAGTTCCCGAATCGCCCGTGTCCGACGACGAAGAGTCGCCGCCATCGCAGGCTGCAAGGAAAGTGCCGAGCAAGGTGACCAGCAGTACCAGCCGAAGGTGCTGCAAGTTGTTACCGTTTGGATTAGGTGAAGTAGACATGTGTAACTCCTCTTTTTGGGCTAATGCAGAGCGACCCGAGGCGGACGCTACACAAAAACCGGATGAGTGACGCAAGTCATTCACCTAGGGCCTCCCTCAGCGACCGGAAAAACTCGCTCGAGGTGAAACTGCCAGTGGCGCGGGTTACTGTGAGCGTAACTTCCCTGAGATCGTACGCATGAACCAACCACCGAGCCGGAGGAACGAGACGGACGGTTCCGTCCACTGTGCCTCGAAACAGAGATATCGGTTACAGCGCGCAAAACCCCGAAAAACCGCGAAGTTTGCCGGCGAACGTATGGGCCTCTTGAGGTGTGTTTGGGCGTCCGCTAGAAGCGGTCGATGCCGGCCCCCCTTCCCACCCGCGAACGAATCCTAGAAAGCCTGCGCGGCGAACGCAAAGCGCTGCACGCCGGGGTCATCGCTGAGCGTTGCGGCGTCGAAAAAGAGTCCTACCAGCCGTTCGCTGAGCTGCTGCGCCAACTGAGCGCCGAAGGCACGCTCAAACGCGATAGCGGCAACCGCTTTAGAGCACCCAAGGCCAAACGCGCCAACGAAGACTGGGTTGGGGTGCTGAGCGCCCATCCCCGTGGTTTCGGCTTCGTAGCAGCAAGCGGCAAGCCGGACGTATTCATCCCCCCGGAAGCGATGGGAGGGGCACTCCACGGCGATACCGTGCGGGTCCAAGTCACGGGACAGAGCTTCAAGGGGAGTGAAGGGCTCGTGCTCGAGGTAACCGTCCGACGCAACCCGCGCATCGCCGGCATTGTCCATCGCAAGCGGAAGTCGGCCTGGCTCGAACCCGACGACACGCGCTTGCGGGGACCCATCGTCCTAGTCGACGGCTTCAAGGAGGCAGGCGACGGGGAAGCAGCCGTGATCGAGATCACTCGCTTCCCGGAGTCGCCCGACGAAAACCCCGAGGGGCGCCTGGTCGCCGTTTTGGGCAAGCCTGGCGAAGCCCAGGTGGAAGTCGCGAAGATCAAGATCCGAGAGCAAATCGAGGAAGAGCATCCTCCGCCGGTAATGGCCGAGGCTGAGGCCATCGCGTTGCGCACGCGCCACCTTTCGGCGGAGGGCCGAACAGACCTGCGAGACGTGCCACTGCTCACCATCGACCCCAAGGATGCCCGTGACCACGATGACGCCGTCTTCGCCGAACGCACGAAGAACGGCTTCCGGGTTTACATCGCGATTGCCGATGTCAGCCACTACGTGACGGAAGACTCACAGCTCGACAAAGAAGCCCATCGCCGCGGCTGCACGATCTATCTGCCCGACCGCGCCATCCCGATGCTGCCACAGGTGTTGGCAGCGGATTTGTGCTCGCTGCTACCCGAGCAAGAGCGCTATTGCATGTGTGTGATCGCCGAACTGGACTTGGACGGCAAGGTCACACGCTTCGACGTGGTCGAGGGTCTGATGCGGGCCGCGGCGATGATCACCTACTCCAGTGCCGCAAAGACCCTAGGATTCACGGACGCTCCTCCGGTGAGCCCGTTGGCGGAAGCTTTCAAGAAGGACCTGAAGGTCCTCGCTAGCGTCACGAGCAAACTGCGACGCCGGCGCATGCGGCGAGGCGCGCTGGATCTGGATCTGCCCGAAGCGCACGTCGAGCTCGACGAAGCTGGCGTCCCCACCAGCGTGCGGCAGCGCGCACAAGATCCCGGCATCAAACGCGCCTACCAAATCGTCGAAGAGCTGATGCTGCTGGCAAACGAATTGGTCGCGCGTTGGCTGGGGGAACGTGGCAGCCCGGCCATCTTCCGCGTCCATGGGCGCCCTGACGAGAAGAAGCTGCTGCGGCTGGGTGCGGTCGCTGAGGCCCTGGGGGCCCCCTTCGACCTCGAGGCCCTGCAGGATCCGAAGGGGCTATCCAAATGGCTGAAGCGCATCGCCAAACATGAACGCAAGACCGTTCTGGAGGGGCTGCTCCTGCGCTCGTTGAAGCAGGCGGTCTACGACATCGTCAACATCGGTCACTTCGGCTTGGCTTCCGACGCCTACCTGCACTTCACGTCGCCCATCCGCCGCTACCCGGATCTGCTCGTCCACCGCAGCATCAAGCACCTGCTTCACGGTGAAAAAGCCGATCTTTCTCCGTCGGCCTTGGAGCGTCTCCGTGAATCGGCCACCACCTCCAGTGCCCGTGAGCGCGCGGCGATGAGCGTCGAGCGAGAGGTCGTCGACCTCTACCGCGCGTTGTACGCCAGAGACTTGCTGGGGGAGATGCTCGAAGGCACGGTCAGCGCCCTCGTCGGAGGCGGCGTCTACGTCATGATCAAAGACCCGTTCATCGACGTCATGGTGCCGTACGAAGAGCTGGGCCCCGACCGCTACGAACTGTCCGATGACGAACTCAGCGTCGTCGGCGTTCGCTCTGGCGATGAGGTCAGCTTGGGCGACACGCTGTTGGTCGAGATAGAAGACGTGTCCATCCTGCGGCGCACCGTCTACGGTCGCCGTCTCTTGCACGGCAATCCCAACGAGGAGCTGATGCGACCGCGCACGCGGCGCGGCGCCAGGGGACAACAGCGCGCGGGCAAAGGCAAACCCAGCAGCGAGCGGAGCGCATCCGATCGGCAAGCCCGTGGCAGCAGAAGGGGCAGCAACGACACCCGCAAGGCCGGCGCCGCCAAGGACGGTACCCGCAAGAAAGGCGCCCGCAAGAAGCAGTCGCCACGGAGATAGCTTTGGCGTCAAAGCCGGCGTCGGCTTGGAATGAGGTAGGTCCAACGCCGACCTGCAAGCGCTATGGCTCCGACGACAAAGTATTCTCGAGAGCTCCTCGCCCTCTTGCGCGGACCCCCAACTTCGCGCGACTCTCCGAACCAGAGACGATGCTCCCAATCGGCATCGACGAGGATTTGGAGGCGCGATGGTGACGAAAACGACGATCAACGGCGTGGTCTGTGGATGCCCGGCAGCCCTTTGCTGCCTGTCCCTGAGTACCCCGGCGCGAGCGGACTTCGGCGACAAGAATGACTTCGCCATCAGTGCCGAGCGCCTGTTCGGCTTCTACAGTGTCGACATCGAGGAGGATCTGCCAGGGGGTGGGCAGGCCAATCGAGAAGTCAGTTCCAAGGGCTTTGGCTTTCAGGAGCCGGTCGCACTCTTCGACATCGCTCGGATCGGCTTCGACTATTTCGTGATCGATAGCCTGAGTGTCGGCGGCAATCTCGGCTTCTTTTCCTACGACCCAGACACCGACGACGACGACAGCGACGAACAAGACGGCCTGATTTTCTCGCCCCGCGTCGGCTACGTCGTACCCTTCAACGATAGCTGGGGTATCTGGCCGCGAGGCGGCATCACCTACGCATCTCGCGACGGCAACAGGGTGGTCACCCAGACCGCGTTGAGCCTAGAGATCCCATTTTACTTCATGCCGACTTCTGGCATCGGGTTCACGGCCGCACCGGTCTTCGACATCGGCTTGTCCGGCCACTGGCGTGCTCCCGGGGGCAACCGGGAAGACTACGCCGAAACGGCGTTTGGCCTGGTCTTCGGCATGTTCGCCGCGTTCTGAACGCCGAGCACACCGAAGCGACTAGCCGACGGGCTCAAAAAGGACCACCCGACTACGAGATCCGTTCCAAGCCGCCCATGTACCCACGCAGTGGCTCCGGAACGACGATGCTGCCGTCCTGCTGCTGATACTGCTCGAAGATCGCAACAAGCGTCCGACCCACTGCCAATCCGGAGCCGTTGAGCGTGTGCACGAGTTGCGGCTTCGCCTTCGGCTCGGGGCGAAAGCGGATCTTCGCGCGCCGCGCCTGGAAGTCGCCGAACGTACTGCAGCTGGAAATCTCGCGGTAGGCGTTCTGCGCCGGCAGCCAGACTTCCAAGTCGTAGCACTTCATGGCCGAGAACCCCAAGTCCCCCGCACATAGCTGGACGACGCGGTAGTGCAAGTTCAGGCCCCGCAACACGGCCTCGGCGTGCGACCGCAAGCGCTCGAGCTCCGACAACGAGTCTTCGGGGTTGACGAAGCGCACCAACTCCACCTTGTGGAACTGGTGTTGTCGGATCAGCCCGCGCACGTCCCGACCGTACGAGCCCGCCTCGCTGCGAAAGCACGGCGTGAACGCGGCGTAGGTCTTGGGCAAGGTTGCGCCCTCGAGGATCTCACCGGCGTGCAGGTTCGTGACCGGCACCTCCGCCGTGGGAATGAGATAAAGCGGCTCGGAGTCTTCGTCGCTCTCGTGGCGTCGAGTCTTGAACAGATCCGCTTCGAACTTGGGCAGTTGCCCAGTGCCAGCGAGAGCTTCCGCCCGCACCATGTACGGCACGATGACTTCTTCGTATCCGTGCTGCTCGGTGTGCAGGTCGAGCATGTATTGGACCAGCGCGCGCTCCAGCCGCGCAGCGGCGCCACGCAAGACGGAAAAGCGAGCACCGGAGAGCTTCGCCGCGCGCTCGAAGTCGAGTAGGCCGAGCGCGACACCCAGCTCATCGTGGGCCTTCGGGGCAAAGTCGAACTCCGGCTTGTCCCCCCAGGTGTCGACGACGACGTTTTGCTCTTCGCTGTGGCCATCCGGCGTGCTCTCGTGAGGCATGTTCGGAATGGTCATGAGCTGCGCCGTCAGCCGCGCCTCCAGCTCCGCGAGCTGCGTCTCGAGACGTTTCACATCGGCCGACAGCGTCTTGAGCGCCTCGCGGTTCTTGGCGAACTCCTCCTGGTCGCCCCCTTTGGCGAGCTTCGCCATCGCTTGACTCGCTGTATTACGCTCAGCCTGCTTGTGCTCGGTTTCGGCGATCAGCCGCCGACGTTCGAGGGCGAGCTCAGCCACCTCTTGGAGGTTGGCAGCAGCATCCGCTGAGCGTCGGCCAACCGCAGCGCGGACTTCATCGACATGTTCTGCAACGAATCGGGGATCCAGCATGGCCGGCGGGGTGTAGCTCGTTTGTGGCGTTGCGTCAGCAGCGCGTTGAGATCGGGCCGGTTCCGACGCCGGTGCAGGGCGGCCCGCTCAGTACCAGACCCCGACGCCGACCCCGATCGTGACGGGATTGTACGGTACGTCCGCCATTTGACGCTTGAGCGCGTCGAGCAGCAGCAAGTGGCTGACGAGCGTGCAGGCTCGCACTGCGCCGTCCCCACATCCCCGCCAGGACCCGCCGTGCGCTGGCTGGCCGTCCCCGTCGAAGAGCATGAGGACGCCGTCGGTCCCGACGCGCAGCCAGGCGGTGTGAGACCACGGCGGCGACGCGTTGCGCAGGCCAACCCGCCCCAAGGGCTCCTCGTTCGTTCCAAAGACGTGCCCGTCCGGACCCAGAATGGCCATCGCCTCGTTGTCGTCGTCGAAGACGCGCCCGGCAGCATCGAGGTTGAAGAGTAGCTCGCCGTCGCGGGTCACTCTGCCGTTCGTGGCGATCAGCACGGGCGCCCCGCGATTGCGCGTCCACTCCGCCTGCGGGATCGGCAAACTCGCGCCACCCTCCACCCAATAGGGTGGAGGAGTCGGACTGCAGCTCGAAAGCAGCAGACAAGCCAGGAGTGCGGCCAAGCGCAGCGGCCACGGAGCATAACGAAGCATCATGTCGCCCTGGAAACATAGCCGCTTTTTTGGCCGTTTGCCGCCACGCCAAATATCGAAGGTGTGGAGGTTCGCGTGAGATTCTTGCCCAGCGCCTGTGCCGAGTTCCCCAACGACAACCCCGGGCTGCACCAGGGCTCCACCTGGATCTGCACCTGGACGCGCGCTCGCCCCAGCCGAGAGGCGAACGACGCGGAACCAGAAGTGAGCGGCGGATCCGTTCCCGGGGTCAGCGAACGCTCGCTCCAAACCACCGAACCAGGGCAGCAGACCAGCGAACCCGCGCTCCAGGCCGCTGAACCTGAGCTGCAGACCAACGAAGAGCCCGCTCCGACAGGACAGGGGGATCCGGACTTGCCGCAGCTCGAACGACCGCATTCGCGCGACGACGCCTCGGCCGAGGCGTTGGGCCTTGCCCAGGAAGTGGATCTTCCCGAGCCGGCGCTGCCGCTGAGGGAACCACCTCCGCTGGACGAATTCCGTGAGGCGGTCTCCCACGTGGGCGAGGAGATCCCCGCACGAGAAGCTCTCGGGGAACGCGCCCAAACGGCGATGCCCGCCGATCCCGGCGCACCTACGGCCGTGATGGAAGCAGCACGCCGCCTCGACGAGCTGTTCGGCGACCCATTGGAGGAGCAAGTGCTGCTCGACTTGCCACTGCCGGAAGAGCTTCCGACCGCCCTCGGCGCGACCGACGACGCGACAGCGGGCGACGAGGTCGTCACGTGGGAGTCGCAGCTCAGCACCCAGGAGCGCTTCTGCGCCTCCGTCGAAGCGGAAGCCATCACGGAATCGAACGTGGGAGCCTCCGGCGTGCACTCGTTGCAACCGGTTGGGCAGAGCGAGCCATTGCAGCCGCTGATTCTGGACGGCTCGCTGCTCGACGAACCTTTCATCACGGAGCCGAGCAAGGTCGAGGCACCCGCAGCGGATCTGACGAACCCCCTCGACCCACTGGAGCTGGACCTCAGCCTGCCCCAGGAGAACACTCCGTGGCAGGAAATCGAGGCTTCACTGACCAGCTACCTCCTCGAACACAACGCCACTCGCGCCGCAGCCCTGCTACCGGCGTTGCTCAATGGGCACCGGGTTCGCTTCGATCGCTTGCCGCAAACCGTGCAGCAATGCCTGCTGAGCGATGGCATCGCGGCAGAGGAAGCAGACGGCGTGGTAGCGGACGCGGACTTCCGCCGCCGTGCCCAGCGCATGCGTCGCGCCTTCGTCGATGGCAGAATGGATGCCCCAACGCTGACACGCTGGCTGCTGGAACTGACACGCGCGTTGCTGGCGAGCGCGGTAGCGCCCGAATCGCTGCTGGAAGAATGGCGAACCTCCGGCGTCACGGACGCGATTGAACGCGCCGCTTGAGCGCCCTTGTACCCCCAGCCCGAGCGTGTACCCTCGCCCCGATGAGGTTTGCCGCTCGACTCGTTGGCCTGTTGTCCGTCGTCCTTGCGCTGGTCCTGCCTCCCAGCGCTGCTTTCGCCGCGCCCTCCGACGAGACGGTTGCAGCCGAACAGAAGCCCTCACCCACTCTGGGGGACTCGCTCAACGACGCGCTGGCCGGTTTCAACAGCTGGGTCGAAGGCGCGCTCTTCTTCAGCGTCACCGGAGACATCTTCAACCAACCGATGGTGGACGAGCGAGGCCACGCGGTACTCGACGATGCCGGCAAGCAGAAAGAACGCAAGGTCGGCTTTCCCTTCATCGTCTTCGTGCTCGCCGCGGGCGGCGTGTTCTTCACCTTCTTCTACCGCTTCATCGGCCTGCGCGGCACTCGGCATGCGATTGAAATCGTGCGTGGCAGGTACGACCGCGAGGAGGACGAAGGAGACGTCTCTCACTTCCGCGCGTTGACCAGTGCACTCAGCGCCACCGTCGGTCTGGGCAACATCGCGGGCGTCGCTATCGCCATCCAAGTGGGTGGGCCGGGCGCGATCTTGTGGATGATGTGCGCCGCCTTCTTCGGCATGAGCCTAAAGTTCAACAGCTGCACGCTGTCGCAGATGTTTCGCAAAAAGAACATCGACGGCAGCGTCTCTGGCGGACCGATGTACTACCTCGACCTCGGGCTTCGAAAGGTTGGCGGAGCGGACAGCCCGGTGGCCATGTTCGGCAAAGCCCTGGCATTCATCTACGCGTTGATGGTGATGGGCGGCTCCTTTGGCGGCGGCAACATGTTCCAAGCCAACCAGAGCTACCGTGCGCTCGAGTCGAGCTTCGGCTTCTCAGAACACGCTTGGTTCGAAGTCGCGGGGCACGCCTTCGGTGCGGCAGACGTCGTGGGCGTGACCCTGGCAACTTTGGTAGCTCTGGTGATCATCGGCGGCATCCAGCGCATCGGTGCAGCCACTTCGCGCATCGTCCCGACGATGGTCGCGATCTACGTACTGGCCTCGCTGTTCATCATCTTCGCAAACATCACGCAAGTACCTGCCAGCTTGGGACTCATCTTCAAAATGGCGTTCACCGACAACGCGGCCTTCGGGGGCATCGTCGGGGTCTTGGTGATGGGCGTGCAGCGTGCCTCATTTTCGAACGAAGCCGGCATCGGCAGCGCCGCCATCGCCCACGCCGCCGCCAGGACAGACCAACCCGTGCGCGAAGGTTTGGTCGCGATGCTGGAACCGGTGATCGACACCATGATGGTGTGCCTGATGACGGCACTGGTCGTTGTCATCACCGGCGCGTGGAACGACCCCCAACTCGCAACGGTGGGCGGTGACCTCAAGGGCGTACAACTGACGGCCGCGGCTTTCGGCAAAGAGATATCCTGGTTTCCGATCGTGTTGACGGTCTCCGTGCTGCTCTTTGCCTACTCGACGATGATCTCCTGGGCCTACTACGGTGAGCGCGGCTGGATTTACATCCTCGATCACTTCGGTGAAGGTGCTGGCCATCGTACGTTGATCGTCTACCGCTGTATCTTCGTGGGCTTCGTCTACGTGGGCGCGGTCACGAAGCTCGGCCAGGTACTGGCCTTCAGCGACTACATGATTCTGTGCATGGCCCTACCCAACATCATCGGTGGTGCCATTTTGGCGCCGACGGTTCGACGCGCTCTCGCTGACTACTGGAGAAAGTTGACCGGAGGCGAGTTCGAGATGACGAACGCCACTACTGCTTCGGACACTCCCGCAGGATCTTGAGCCCGCCCACCATCACTTCGCACATCTTCTTGGCCGGAGCTGGTCGCGGGCGCGGCGGCGGCGCCCCATGCAGCACGATGGTGACGCTCTGGTCCTTCTGTGCGAGGACTTTCGCGCTGCCCTTTCGCCCACCGAGACTCGCCTGAAATTCTGCGGCATCTCCTTCGTCGAGTTCCACCTCGCAGGGCGTCTCGTCGCAGACCTGAAAGCCGTCTTTTTCCAGAATCGCGCCGGGTGGTGTGGTCTGCACCTTGATGGTCACCTTGGGCGTGGCCTTGGCGGGCGCGACGTTGGGTACGGGCGCTTCCGTCGCAGGTGCCTCCGCGACAGTCGCTTCTGGCTCGACTGTCGCAGCCGGTTGAGTCACCACTGCGGCCGCCGTTTCGACAGGAACGGCCGCGGTAGCCGAAGCCGAGGAATCAGCCAACCGCGGCAGAACCACGAACCACCCAATCGCAGCAGCTGCGACTGCCGCCAGCCCGAGACCGATGAAAACCCCGGTCGCGCCGCCCTTTCTCTGCTCAGGGGCGGGACCGGTCGTGGTCGACGCCTCGAGCGTCGCCGGGCGCGCAGGCGAAACTGCCGATACCGCCGTCATCGAGGGCGGTCCGCCGGGATCGCTCCCGTGAGGACGCGTCGCCCCTGGGTCGCTGCTCCGCGATGGCGCGGGGTCGCTGCCGTACTGAACGCCATAACTGGGTACGTCTTGGCTGCCCTGCGGCCGCGTTGGATAGGCCTGGGAGGCCGACTGAGCCGCTGGCGGCGGCGGCGGCAAGGTCGTGGGGTTCAGATCGCCGGAAGCGTGAAACTGCTGCCCCTCGGGGGTCGCCATCACGGCGGCGGCGAGCTCCGCCATCGACCCAAAGCGTTCGTCCGGGCTCTTGGACAGGGCTCGCGCAACCACTGCGTGCAGTGCGGGCGAGATGTCCAAGTCGGGGCGGTACGACAACATGCTGGGCACTGGGTCGTTCAGATGCGCAGCGAGCACCGCCATGAAGCTGTCACCCGTGAAGGGCACGGCTCCGGTGAACATCTCGAACAAGATGATGCCCGTGGCGTATACGTCGACGCGTTGATCGGCCTTCTTCCCGGCGGCCTGCTCCGGCGCCATGTACTCGGGCGTGCCGAAGATCATGCCCGTTTTGGTGAGACGTCGACGCCGGGGTGCTGACTTGGCTTCTTCTTCGTTGGTGTTGCGCAGCTGGGCGATGCCGAAGTCGACGATCTTGACGATCTCCTGGCCGTCGGCGGTACGCTGAAGGAACACGTTGTCCGGCTTCATGTCGCGATGAACGACGCCTGCCTTGTGCGCCGAGGCCAGCGCCCGACAGATCTGAAGCAGGATGCGCAAGGCGCGCTTGGTGTTCAAGTAGCCGTGCTGAACGAGCTCGTCCGCCAAGTCGTTGCCGGATAAGAACTCCATCGCCAGGAAGGCGCAGCCATTGTCGAGTTTGCCGAAGTCGAACACCTCGAGCACGTTCGGGTGTTTGATTCGAGACGCGCTGATGGCCTCTTGCTGGAAGCGGGTGACGATGTCCTCTTTTGCACTGTACTCAGGCTTGAGGATCTTCAGCGCCACGTCCTTCTCGATGGCCTCGTGCATGGCCAGGTAAACCTGCCCCATGCCCCCTTCCCCAAGTGGCCTGACAATGCGGTAACGCCCGGCCACCAGCTGGCCCAACATCGGGTCTGCCTGCTTATTATCCATCGTGCGTGATCTATGAACGATACCCGCAGACCTTGCTCAATACAGCTCCAATCCATGGATTGTTGCCGCGCAAGCCGTCCGTCGGAACAAATGACATGATACCCACGAATACAGCCACGCGTGGGGCGCAGGTGGGATGCCACAAATTCTGCCGAGACTGTTTCGTCGAGGTAGGCAAATCCCCGACCACGCAGACAAATTTGACCCTCCAGAGGGCAGGCCATTTGCTACTGTGACGCTCCGATGATCGTCGTGATGCATCCAGATGCAGCTGAACCAGCGATTGAGTCCACCATCGCGTGGCTCATCGCTGCGGGCTACGACGTCCACCGCTCCAGCGGAGATTCACGCACGACCCTCGGCGTCGTCGGTCCCGTGAGCTCGGACGACATGAACGTAATCCGCGAGTTTGATGGTGTCGCCAAGGTGGTTCGTGTCAGTGAGCCGTTTCGTCTCGCATCGCGCCACTTCCGGAACTCACCCACCGTCATCAGCGGTGAGTGGGGCACCATCGGTGGCCGCGAACCCTGGATTGCTATCGAGCCGGTTGGGCTGAAGGTACCTGAGGGTGGGAAGGGTGTGGACACCGCGCCCACCTCGACACAGACGCTGTACCGTCTGCCAGCTGGACGCCCGTTCGACGCGGCCATCACGCGCGCCGCAGTAGCCCCGCCGTCGCTCGGCGCGCTCGCGTGCTTGTCGATTCACCCGTCACCGCAGGAGCAACGCTTCCCGCTGATCTTCGTCACTCGCGCGCCGAGCAGCGGCGCGGACCGTTGGATCACGGCTGCCGAAAAGGAGCTGAAGCGCGGCGAGAACGCCGTCGCATTGATAGAGGCGGGAGGTGAATACCCCAGCGGTGCACGGACGCTCGAAGTGGCGGCGATCGCACGAGCCAAGCTGCGCACTCATCTGCCCATCGTCGTGGATGTGCCCACGGTCGCCCAACAAGCCCGCTATTGCGCGCCCGTCGCTTCGGCGGCGTTGGGCGCCGGAGCCGACGGGGTCGTGCTCCGTGTCTGGGTCGGTCCGGAGGAAGAGTTGTCGAGAGTGCCGGCAACCTTGGCTTGGGATGCCGCCGTGGATCTCGCGCAGCGACTGAGGGAAATGGCCGCTGCGCTACGAAAGTAGCTCCATGGCGCCGAGTGCGGTCGACTCAGTCGCCATCGTCGGCTTTGGACTGATTGGAGCCTCGTTGGCAGCGGCGCTGCGGACGCGGGCACCCGAGGTTCACGTCGTTGCGATCGACCTGCCGCATGTTGCCTGTTCATCTGAAGCACTTGCACGGGTCGATGAGCTCGTGTCGGTGGACGACGCCGAACAGTGCCAGCGCCTGGTCCAGCAGAGCTCCGTCACCGTCCTGGCGGGACCGGTTGGTGTGATCTTGTCCCAGCTCCCGCAGTATCTGCCCGCCGCGCGTGTGCTCACGGACTGCGGCTCGACCAAACGTCACATCGCCACTCGAGCGGAATCAGCGCCGCGCCGTGGGCGCTTCGTTCCTGGGCACCCCATGGCCGGCAAGACTCAGCGGGGGTTTCACGCAGCGGACGCCGAGCTGTTCGTCGGTCAGCCCTGGATCCTCTGCCCTGAGCACAGCGATGAAGACGCCGTGCAAGTCGTGAATGCGTTGGCCACGATGGTGGGGGCTCAGCCCGTTGCGATGACGGCGGCATCCCACGACGCGGCGGTGGCCCTGACGAGCCACGTTCCGAAACTCCTGGCGGCGGTTTTGGTCAAGCTGTGCCACGAGGCCGACGCCCGTGCAGCACGAGGCCCAGCCTTCGAGCGAGCGACGCGTGTGGCCGATGGGGACGTCGGCATTTGGCGCGATATCCTAGCCACCAACGCTGACGAGGTGGCGGCAGCGGCAGCGCGCTTGTCGAACGAGTTGTCGCAACTGTCGGCCGCACTTGCAGCCGGTGAGATCCAACGGGTGATGGACCTGCTGGAGAGGTCCGGAGAACTCAAGTGAGAGCTGGCCTGACACTTGCCTTGCCGAGAGCCTGACGCACTCGGCCCGAGGGAAAGCAACGTCTCGAGTCGAGCACGCGCGGAGCACGCGAAAAGCGCCTCTGAGAGCGGTCGGCAAAAGATTCAAGCGATCCGCAGCCACAGCCCGCAGATCGCGGAAGCCGGGACACCCTTAGGAGCAAACACAGCTGCCGTTACTGTGCCAACAGATCATGACGCACTGGTCGCGTCTTGTGCCAAGCTGTGTCAGGCTTAGTGCGAACCTTCGCTGTTTCAGCCGTTTTCCAGTGTGAGGGGATGGACCGATGCGTGCTAGGTGAGGTGGGTTACGGTGACTCGGCGTTGGTGGCTCATTGTTGCGGTTCTAGCCGCTTCCTGCTCCCTGAATCCCAGGGGTGAGGACCCAGCTGCGTCGGACTCCTCTGGCACCTTCGGTAGCGCACCGGCCGCTGGTGGCTCCGCGGTCAGTCCCCCTGCCGGGGCCGGAGCGCAGGGTCCCGCTAGTGGCGCGGCCACGGGCACTCCGGCTGGGCAGACACCGTGGCCGATCCCAGACGTCCCCAGCTCGGCGGAGCCGAGCGACCCTGCCCCGGGTCTACCTGGAGAGGTGCCGACCGGGGACACCGGCGAAGCAGACGCTGGCGCAACCGCGCCAACCGAGGACCCTGGCGTTTCCCCTACGGTTGGCATGGAGGCGGATGCAGGTGCCGAAGAGTTGGCCCCCGACGCGGGCGCTCCAATTGCTGTCGATCCCGACAGCGGGGGCACCTACACGCAAGACGGAGACGCGGGCATCGAAGGGGTTCGACAGTGAACCTACGCCATCCACGCACGGGGGCTCATTGGTTGCTCCTCGGAGCGGTCTGTGTCAGCTGCAGCCTGAACCCGATCGGTGAGGATCCCGGCGCCTCAGAAGACTCTAGTTTCACCACCGGCGCCGGCCCGGCCGGAAGCGCGTTCCAACCAGGTGCGAGTGCTGGGACCGCGAGCCCGACTCCTGCACCAGACGTGGGCGCAGAGGATGGAAGCGAGCTGATTGGCGAGCCCGGTGCCGCGGACACCCCAGCCACGCCAGCGTCACCCAGTGCGACCCAGCCATCGACCGGCGCCCAGATGGACGCACCTGAAACGCCAGCGCCTGAGCAGCCCGATCCTGCAGCGCCAGGAGAAGCAATGTCTCCCAACGAAGACACCGGCGGGGACTCCCCGGCTGACCCCACCGAGGAGGGTGCAGCGGACGCTGGTATCGGGGATGCCGGAGTGCAGCTCACGCCGACGAGCGACGCCGGGGACGGGGGCAGTCGGTGACACGGCGATACCGCCCGAACGGCCCGACCTCACCTCGCGGTCACGCGCGCGCGCTGCCGCTGCTTCGCGTAGTGGCCAGCTCGGTGGCGTGCGTCGTGCTGTTCGCCTGCGGCGACTACGTCTTGAATCCTCAAGGCGAGGACCCCGGTTTCACTGGAACCGCATCGCCCGCCGGGGGCCCAGCTGCCAGTGAGACAGAGCAACCCAGCATCGACTTGAGTCCAGGCGGCACGAGTCCATCGTCAACGGGGAGCGGTCCGGCCGCACTGGCAAACCCCGGTGCCACGCCCGTCGTATCGGCGCCCGGGCAGCAGCCCGCGCCGGGGGCCACCGCTCCCGCGCCTGTCGATCCGGGGGCGGCCGGCCCCGACGGGCTTCCCGCGGCGGGGGAGCCCACGCCAGTGAACCCGGTACCACCCCCCCCCATGGGTGCCGGGGGGGTCGCCAACGCCCCCCCCTCGGAGGACGCCGGAGCAGGCGGCGCCGAACAGACGGCGCTCGACTGCCCCGAGCAAGCTCCGGTTGAAGGCGAGGACTGCATGGCGACCGGGGCGTGCACCTACGACGCCTCGGTCTGCGAGTGCGTCCCTGGCGAAGCATCGGACACGTGGCTCTGCTCGCCCATCGAAGGCACCGCAGACGCAGGTGTCGAGGGCGCACAGCAGGCGAGCGGACCTTCGCAAGGTCCCGACGCAGGCGCTCCCTGAGCGTCAGCGCGCGCTGCGTTGCACGACGCTCGTCGCGATCTGGGCCAGCAGTGCGTCAGCTGTCCGCAGGCGACGACTGAGCTCCCGCGCCATGTTCAGGACGAGCATGCAGTATGCTTTCAAGTCCCTGCGGTAGAGCGCGTCCAGATCGGCTGCCGACACGGCCAAGAGACGCGAACGCGCGGTCGTCCGGACTGACGCCGAGCGCGGCTGGATGTCGACGATGCTCATCTCTCCAATCCAATCCCCGGGCCCGAGCATCGCGATCAGCGTGCGCTCGGCACTCCCCTCTTTGAGCACCTCCATCTCCCCGTCGAGCAACACGAACAGCGCGCTGCCCTTGTCTCCCTCGTGAAAGACCCAGGTGCCTGCCTCAACCTCTTCGATGGATAGGCGGCTGGCCATGAAGGCCACCGCCTCCTCCGACAATGCCCCGAACAACGCCAACCCCCTCAACTCAGCGATTGTCGGGGTGACGGCTGGTTGCTTATCGTTCATGACGGCCCCCCTCCTCAGTTCTCGGGAGAAAGTTGCTTGCGTAGGACAACACGCGGCCGCGCGGGCCCGGCATAGTCGTCGACGCATTCCTTCTGCCAACCAGTGGCCTCGTGGAAAGCGATGGAGGCTTCGTTGCCCAACGTCGTGATCGCCTTGAGCTCCGTGCAACCCTGCAGGCGACAGTCCTCTTCGAAGGCCTGATACAACACCTTGCCGACGCCTCGGCGTCGATAGTCCGGGTGTATACCTACGAGATGTACGTAGCCGATCTTGGGAGGCCCTGGTGCAACGAAGCCGAGCAGGAATCCGACCAGGATGCCGTCATGCTCCACCACCCGCGCGAGCTGACCCAACTCGTAGAAGAACAACGGATGCAACAAGGCGCTCGTTGGTCCACCCCACCATCGGTCGATGACTTGGACGATGTGGTCGTAGTCTTGTTTGCCGAGCGGGCGCGTGATCATGCCGAGGCTCAAACTAACATGCTGGGCCACGGACGTCGCGCCCGAGAACCGATCTAGCCACGAACACGCGATGACTCCTATCGCACTGTCGCCCGTGCGCGGCCTCCGGCCAGATAACCTAATCCGGTGCTCACAAATCGTGCTCGCTGGCCACACGCCTGCCATCACTTCTCGGTGCGTGGTGGTGGTCAGCTGTCGTCGGGTTGTGTAACGAATCGCCCAATGACGCGTTCGCTGTTGATTGCACCCTCGATCCTGAATGCTGACTTCGGCCGCCTCGCGAGTGAAATCGCGGAAGCCGACGCGGGTGGCGCCGATTGGCTACACATCGACGTCATGGACGGGCGCTACGTGCCCAACATCACCTTTGGACCACGCGTCGTCGAAGCGGCACGCCAAGTCACTAATTTGCCTTTGGACGTGCACTTGATGATCGAACAGCCCGAGGATCACATTGAGGCGTTCGCGCGGGCAGGTGCATCGCTAATCACGGTCCACGTGGAGACCTGTGTGCACTTGCAGAGCACGCTTTCAAAGATACGCCAACTCGGCAAGCGACCAGGGGTGGTCCTGAACCCCTCCACTCACGAGTCCGCCATCGAATACGTCTTGGACGACGTGGATCTGGTACTCGTGATGAGTGTCAATCCGGGGTTCGGCGGCCAGAAGTTCATTCCCTCGCAGCTTCGCAAGGTCGAGCGCATCGCCGAATTGGTCCAGCGTCGCCAGCTGGACATCGAAATTCAGGTCGACGGTGGCATCTCCACACACAACGCAGCAGCAGTGAGGTCCGCAGGGGCCAACGTGATCGTCGCCGGGACGGCAGTGTTCGGCCAGAAAGACCGCGGCGCTGCCATCGCCGCCATCCGCAAAGCCGCCGAAAGCGGTTCATCTGGCGCGTGACTTCGCTGGCGGCTACCGCAACGCTGACACTGGCCCTGTCAGCGTGTTCCCCGAGTGAGGGTGGACGCACGGGCGCCGCTACACCAGAGCCCCCGGCAGCCACAACGCAGGCGCGACCGCAACTCTCCGTCGATCCCGCGCTCATCCGCGCCGCGCAACAGCGCGAGCTCGACGTGCTGGCCGACGTCGCCCGGCGTGACGTCAGCCGAAGGGCGTTGAGTGAACATTTCGCCGACTATCTTCATCGCACCGTCCCCTTCGCGTTCGCGCGCGGACAGGCCCTCTTTCTGCAGCATCTCCACCTCGCGGACCCAGGGCTCGACCTGTTGCAGTCGACCATCGATCTCGCGCAGCGCAACCTGGCCGGGTTCTATGACCCGACCCAGAAAACCCTCTACGTGGCGCGCGACCTTCCAGCCCGCGAGCGTGGCTTGGCCCTCGCACACGAGCTGGTGCACGCCCTGCAGGACCAACACTTCGACGTCGGGGGCCGCCTGCTCCCCGTGATGGGCGCCGGCGATCGCTTGGCCGCCATCCACGCCTTGGCCGAGGGCGACGCCACGGCTGGCGCCGAAGAGGATTGGAGAAGCTGGCTGAGCTACGCTCCAGCCCCGGACCGCGAGGCATTCGAAGCCTCACTTCTCGACCGCCATCCCGATGCGCCAAGTGTTCTCGTCGCCTCCATCGCGGCACCATACGTCGATGGTACCAGGTTCGTTCGGCATCTGCTCGCTGCCGGTGGGTGGGCGCAAGTAAACGGCGCGTGGGCACAGGCTCCACAGACCACCGAGCAGCTCATTCACCCGGACAAGTACGTCGCCCGCGAGGGGTGGCGACGCTTGCCGGCGACGACGCCCCCGCGCGAAGACTGCGAGTTCTTGTTCTGGGACGTGCTCGGCGAGCAAGCCCTGTCGACACTCTTTCGGCAATGGTCACCAACCGGCGCAGACGCGGCGACAGGCTGGGACGGCGACCGGCTCGACGTCTATCAGTGCTCGGGCGGCGCTCAAAGCTCACTACGGATTGCGTTCGACACCCACGGTGATGCAGCAGACGCTCAGGCGCTTCTTTCGGAGCGCTTCAGCTCCTGTGACGGCGTGCAGGTGAGCACCCTGCCCGAGTCCCTCGGGTGGCGCATGGTAACCTTGAGCGCTGGCGACGCTCTGACCTGTGCCGAGGCTCGAACCTGGATGCGCACGACCGCCAACATGGACTCGGCGCTGGCTGGGCGCTGAACCTACGGACTTGCCCAAGCAGTGTCGTCTCCACACAACGTCGGCCGGATGCGCAGGGTCGCCCGCGCCCCATGGGTTGTCGCCACGGGGTGTCTCTGAAGACCCATCATGTCGGTTTGTGCATGTGGGCCTTACCGCTTGTGCATGTAGGCAGCACCGTTGCGAGCAGGTGAGCAGTGTGCGGCGACGGGCACCGGGCACCTGACGTGCCTTGCCTAAGTCCTCGTAACTCCGTGGCGCTGAGCAGGGCTGTCTGCAGCGCTCGCGGTCACGGTTTCAATTGGCACGATCACTGCTTCAAGGTGGGGCATGCCTGCCTTGATTCGAAGCATTGCTCCCATTCGCACCAACGCGCGGCCTTGGTCCTGGGCCGAACTGGTCGCCGAAACCGCCGGCCTGGGGGAGCTAGAAGCGCTCGAGGTGAGTGTTCGCTGCCGCTCCGGTGTCCCAACGGGTTGGCGCTTGGTCGTGCAAGAGGTCCTGATCGACGACCCTCAGCGGGGCGCCATCGCGTCGGCTCAGCGCAGCATCTCAGAAGACGCGCTGCGCGATGGGCTGACGATCAAAGTCTACCGCCAGTCCCCCAGCGAGCGCACCGAGGTCATCGCTTGGCTCGAACCGGGCACGGCCGATCTCGAGTACGACGGACTCCGTGCAGAGGCGTCACAGGCGGCGTGGCTCGGGCGCGCGAAGGCGCACGGCAGCACTGCTCGACTTCAGCTGCATCCCGTCACCACGATTGCCCACGGCGTCGTCGAAGCGGCCTGAGCGACCTCGCGAGGCGCCCTACAGCTACTGATTGTGCCGCCTGAAAGGCGCGCGACCGACGCGCCACTTGCGGCGCGCGAACGCAGCGCTGAGACCGAGCGCCGACTGCCCCCCCTCGCCGCTAGGCAGCTCGTTCACGCTGGCGCTGTTTGAGCTCCGCGACACGGCGAGCGAATTCGGCGTAGCCCTCGTCATCGATCGGCGCCTCGCCGAAGCGCACTGAGAGATACCACTTCGTCAGTTCGTACACGTCTTCGGCGATCGGGTGGCCTGCGCCGCGCAGTGCGCGTGCGTGCGTTAAAGGCGGGGTAGCTGGTGTCCGAGTGATACCGTATGATTGCATCACGTCCTCGAGCTGGCGGTACAGCTTGATGATGCGCTCGTCGCGGCGTGAGCGGATCTCCACGGCGGGGCCCCGACGGGGCCTGCGTCTTCGACGCCACCAGAGGACGCCCACGACGACGGCGGCGACGACGACGACTCCAATCAGGACCGGACGAGCATCGTCTTTGGACCAACCGTTCAGCGAGCCGTCGCCGCGTAGTGACCTGCGGACCTGGCTGAACAGCTGCATCTGCTGGCCCAGGTCGTAGCCGATCACGTGGCGATTCCAACGCTCGCCGGCAGCCTCCACGAGGTCACGAACGAACGCGATGAGACCTTGGGTGTCCGTGATAGGGGTGGCCGCAGCCGCTGGCGTGGGGTCGTAACGGTGCCAACCGATCCCAGGCAGGTACGCCTCCACCCACGAATGAGCCTCGCCCTGACGCACGGCGTAGAAGTTGCCGAAGCGGTTGAACGTCCCGCCGATGAACCCGGTCACGTTGCGACTGGGTATGTCGAGGGTTCGAAGCATGACCGCCATCGCCGTCGAGTAGAATTCGCAGTGGCCGCGCCTGGACTCGAACAGGAAGTGTTCGAGCGGAGTCGGCGACGCGCCTGAAGGGCTCGCGAGGTCGTACTGGTATTCGGCGCGCAGGTGGCCCTCGATGCGACTCGCAATCGTGGCGGGGTCGGAGGCATCGCCGGCCCAACTGCGGGCGAGCTGCCCGACTCTTTCAGGTAGGCCCGGCGGCAACGTCAGATAGCGACCACTGTCGGGCAGGCCAGAGGC
>JBNKZR010000099.1:0-19951 GCA_050301735.1 Polyangiaceae bacterium
CAAGAACCCGCTTCTGCGCAATTCGACGGCATGCCGGTCGCGGCATTGGCGACGGGTCACGTCGACGTCACCTTGGCCCCCGATCGCATGCCGGCAATGGTACTGTCCCTCATCTTTCAAGAAGGCATCGTCGGCGGTGGCCCGCCGCTGACGACGCCTCGAGCGCTGTGGCCCGTCTTCCCCTTGCTGCGCGAAGCGTACGGTATCGACTTCGCCGAGTACAAGATACCGACGCTCGCGCGCCGCACCGAGCGACGCATGAAAGCGCTGGGGTGCGACGACATCGCACAATACGCCGCACGCCTGGGCACGGATCCGGCGGAGCTCGACGCGCTCTATCACGACTTGCTAATCGGTGTGACGAGCTTCTTCCGTGACCCCGACGCGTTCGAGCACCTGGCAACGGTGTGGCTACCAGATGTCTTGCAGCGCCTGGGAGAGGGTGAAGAATTTCGTGCATGGGTAGCAGGCTGCGCAACGGGAGAAGAAGCCTACTCTTTGGCAATCGTGGTGCGCGAAGCGATGGATGCGTTGGGGCTGAGCAACGTCGCCAGAATCTTCGCAACCGACGTCCACCGAGAGGCGCTTCGGCATGCAGCGGTCGGGGTCTACGATTCTTCGCGATTGGAGCACATACCAGAGCATCGCCGTGAGCGCTACTTCACCAAGAAGGACGGTCAGTGGCAGATCCATCCTGATATCCGCTCCATGATCGTCTTTGCGCCACACGACCTGTTGCGGGACGTACCTTTCAATCGGCTCGACCTCGTCTCCTGCCGCAACCTCCTCATCTATCTGGAAAGCGATACGCAACATCGCGCGCTTTCCACCTTTCATTTTGCGCTGAAGACGAGGGGGCTTCTGCTGCTCGGCCCAAGCGAGTCTCTCGCCGACCTGGGTAGCGCTTTCGAAACGATAGATTCGCACTGGAAGATCTTCCGTCGCAAGGGGGACGTGCGCGTTGCGCCTCTTTCCTCATTTCACCCCCCCATACTCAGACCGAACCCCCTTGCCCCACTGCCCGTTCAGCCCCCTCTTCCGAGCGATGCCACTCTACATGCGGTGCTCGCGACGGTCATGCCTGCGGCTGTACTCGTCGGCAAGGGCGGTAACCTCGTGCAGACCTTCGGCGGAGCCAGTCGCTTCCTCCGAGTTCCGGAAGGACGGGCGACGAACGACATCGTCGCGATGGTCGGCGCCGATCTGCGCGTCGCGATCACTGGAGCGCTCGGCCGCATCGCCAACGAACCCGGACCAATCCACTACCGAGACATCGCGACCGGGGTCACCCCTGGGGCGCGAGTGGACATCACCGTGCGCCCAATAAGGGTTCTGGGAGGCGCAGAGCTCCATGCCCTCATCAGCTTCGAAGACGAGCGCGACGTGCCTGCAAACGAAACGGAGAGGGCCGTCATCACGGCGGACCAAATGGCGCAGGACCGCATCTCAGCACTGGAGACAGAACTCCGCCACGCGCGGGACAACCTGCAGGCCACCATCGAAGCCCTGGAAACGAGCAACGAAGAGCTTCAAGCCGCCAACGAAGAGTTGATGGCGTCCAACGAAGAACTCCAGACGACGAACGAAGAGCTGCACTCCGTCAACCAAGAGCTGTTCACCGTCAACACCGAGTACCAAAAGAAGATCACGGAGCTCACGCAGCTCACCTCCGACATGGACCACCTGCTCGTGAGCACCGAAGTCCACACGTTGTTCCTGGACGGCGGTCTCTGCGTGCGTCGCTTCACGCCGAAGATGGGCGAGTTGTTCAACCTGGTCGAAAGCGACATCGGACGACGCATCGACGCATTCAACTACGCCTTGAACCTACCGAGCTTGCACGACGACTTGCGGCATGTCCTGACGGCGGGCAAACCGTTCGAGGTGCAGGTTCAAAGCGAAGATGGCACCTGGTTCCTGTTGCACGCTCTGCCGTATCGTCAAAAGGCCTCCACCGTCAACGACGGTGTCGTACTGACGCTCGTCGACATCAGCGGCATGAAGCGATTGGAGGCCGAGGCGCGGGACAAGAGCGATCTGCTGAAGAACATCCTGACCAACTCCCCCCACCCAGTGTTCGTCCGTGACAAGGAGGGCAAATACGTGGTCGTCGACGAGAGCTTTCGACGACTGACGGGTCGGGACCCCACGGGGCTGCAGCCTCGCCAGGTGTTCTCCGTGGATGTCGCCGCCATGCTCACCCAGCACGACGACCGCATTCTCAGCGAAGGCCTGTCAATCGAAAGCGAAGATACCATCCCGACCCCCGAGGGGCCGAAAACATACCTCTCGTTTCGCTTCCCCATGCGCAACTCAGATGGTGAGATCATCGGCATTGGTGGCATGAATACCGACGTCACCAACCTGAAGCGCGCCGAGGCGGAAGCGCGCCAAGCCTCCGCTCGACGAGATCGCTTTCTTGCAACCCTGTCCCACGAGCTGCGCAATCCCCTGGCGGCGGTCCTGAATACGGCGCGTATCCTCGTGCGGAGTGAACGGACGAGCGAAAAGGACCTCGAGCGTTGGCACCGCGTCATACTCGAGCGCGCCGAACACATGACGCGTCTCGTCGACGATCTCCTCGATGTCGCACGGCTCACCCAAGACAAGCTCGTTCTACAGCGCGAATCGTTGGACCTGCGAGCCGCAGCGAAGGGTGTGATCGACGAAGTCAGCGGTCTGTTTCAGGACAACGGCATCACCCTGACCGCCGATCTGGACGGTGAGCTTCGGATGCTCGGCGACGCAACCCGTCTTCATCAGCTCCAAGTCAACCTGCTGACCAACGCGGCTCGGCACACGCCCGCAGGGGGCAGCGTCACGTTTAGGCTTCAGCGCAGCGGTGACTCCGCGGAGATCGCCGTCATCGACAGCGGTGAAGGCATCGCCCCCGACATGCTCGAGCGCATCTTCGACCTGTTCGTGCAAGGTGATCGCCCCGGAGCTCGCGGGACGGACCACGGGCTTGGCGTTGGCCTCGCTCTGGTGCGACGAATCGCCGAACTGCACGGCGGCAGCGTGACGGTGGCCAGTCGTGGTCGGGGCAAAGGCACAGAGTTCCGTGTGCGTCTTCCGCTCGCGGCGCATCGGCCGAGCTCTATGCCCCCATCCGTACCCGCACAGCAGTCAATCTCGGAGCAACCAGGTCACGTTCTCGTCGTCGACGACGACAAAGGCAGCTTGGAGGCGATGCAGGGACTGCTGGAGATGGACGACATCGAGGTCACACCTGCGATGGAGGGTTCAAAGGCCCTGGAGTTGCTCGCCGATGGTCTGAGCCCCGACCTAGTCCTGCTCGACATCGGCCTTCCGGGCATGGACGGCTACGAGGTGTGCCGTCGGATGCGGGAACTGCCGCGAGGAAGCCAACTGCTCATCTTCGCACTCACTGGCTTCGGTCAAGACTCCGACCGCGAAGCAGCCACGAACGCGGGCTTCGACGGCCATCTCACGAAGCCCGTGGATGTGGACGACGTCTACGCACTGTATGCGAGCAAAGTGAGCGAGTAGCTCTTTGCACCGGGCCCCCCAGCGCGACAGGCGTTGCGCTATGGGAAAGGAGTACGACTACGACACGCCCAGCAACGTCGTCGCCGCATCGTATTTCGACAATCAGGGCGTGCTGGTGCAGCTGACCACGTTCGACCACAGCTGCTGGTGACGCCCGTCAACTGGGACGCCAATCATCCAGCGTCCAGCCAACGCACGCGAGCCACTCCTCCGTCGGTGGGATCAACTTGCGTTCCTTCACGTCGAAGAGCCCCATGACGAAGCTCGCGCTGCAACTGATGTCGCCTCCTTCGAGCTCGATGTCTTGCCTGACGATGCCGATCTTGCCGACGTAGCTGTCCGCCCACGACCGGATTGTGATTGGCTGCCGATTGCGCAGCTCTCTCTTGAACTTGAGCGTGCACTCCAGGATGGTCGGCCCCCTGCCAGACGCGACGACCTTCGAGAGACCGTAGCCCCCCTCGGTGATCCATTGCCAACGCGCTTCCTCGAACAACTGCAAGTACGTTGCGTTGTTGACGTGGCCGAAGGTGTCGAGGTGCGCCTCGCGGATCAGCGTCGGATACTCGTGAACACGGCTGGGCATGACGCGAGGGGCATGGCACCAAGCCGCCTCAGGTGCAAGCCCAGCAACAGGCGACTGCCCGTGACCACGTTCCGACAGAGCTCGGACGCCCCACTACCCGGCATGACCGCGTCCGACAAGGCGCTACTGGGCTATGCAGTTTTCCTGCATGACGCCCCAGATTTCGCGGGCGGTTGCCTCCGAGCCCTCTGGCGTGGGGTTCAGGCCGCCAACACCGACGTACTCGTCATAGTGGCCTTCGAAGATGGGCCGCAAGTCGATCCAGTGGCAGCGCGCCGCGGACGATTCGCAGACGTCCATCATCACTGGTCGCAGGGCATCGATCATTTGCTTGACCGCTTCGTCGCGTGGATCGGGATACGAGACGTAAAGCACGTCCGTGACCCCATCGTCGTTCATCTGCACGAGCAAGTCCTCGGCAGCAGCTGCCGCCGCGGCGATGGTCGGGCACTCCGCGTCCGGCGTCTCACACGGAACAACCAGAACGTCCGACCCGCCCCCGTTCATGATGACGACCCGCACCGGATTCTCTTCGACCGCGCGAGTGTACTGCTGGACGATGCCGTCCCCCATCAAGCCCAGCGCATTGGTGATGAGATTCGAGTTGTCTCGATAGCGCTCGCCAACCGTCAACACACCAGCTTCACGCGCAAGGCCTTCCAGAAAGCCCGTCACCTCATGACTGGCAGCGAAGAAGCTGTCACCGATGATCAAGACCTCGTTGGCACTGACTCCACTCGCCGAGCACAGCGGTGCACTCGGTACTCCTGCGTCGGAACCCGGAGGTCCCGCATCCGGCGGGGCGGAGCTCATCACGGGCGCAGAAGAATCAGGCACCGGATCTGGACTTACCTGTTGCGCCTCCGAAGTGCACACTCCGCCTGCACAGATGTGCGCTGAGGACAGCGTCGCGCAATCCGAGTCTTCTTCACACTCGACAGCACAAACCCGACTGGCTGAAGCAATAGAACAAGCAGCCATGGCGCCAACATCCACGCACGCGGCAGCTGGCAGTTCGGAGCAGGCGCTGTCTTCCGTACACGGCCTGGTGCAGACGTTGCATAGGCAGGTCAGCCCCTCCCCACACGACTCGGAGTCGTCATTGGGGTCGCACAGGCTGAGAAAATGCGTCTCTCCACTCGTCGGATCATCCTTCACACTCTGGCAGCTTCCCAGCGCCAGGGTGAAAAACAGGAGGGCACTGCAGAGAAGCCCGGCTTCAGTCCGTTTGTTCATCGTCTTCATGGAACACGCATTGACCGGCATACACCACGACGCGAGTAAAGGCATCAGGCATGTCGTGTTTGGAATTGTATGTATCGAGTCGTTCGCGAACGTCGCCGAGCATCGAGCGAATGCGGCCCAGAGTTCCGAAAACCTCTTGCTGCAGTGGATGGCCGTCCCAGACGTTGAGCGTATAGGTACTGCCCCCCACGTGATCCTCGAGTGTTGCCGGTCGGTTCTCCCGCAGTCGACAGAGCACAGTGCCGACCATGGCTTTGAAGTGATCGAAGATGGCTCCTTCCCAGCCCGCGGGCGATCCCAGCGGGATCACCAAAGCACGCGCTTGAAAGCGTACTTCGCCATCGTCTTCGACACGTTCGATTCGGCCCGCATCCTCCAATCGAGCGATGCCCGTCTCGATTTGCGACGCATCCGTCTGGATCATCGTCGCTATCTCTTGCTGCGTCAGGGGCCCCTCTCGATACATCAACGACAGGAGCAGATCTTCTTCGCCCTCCGTGCCCCTGGCTCGCTGCAACACCTCCGACTCCTCGACGGTCGCCGCCCGATAGGCCATCGACGAACCAGTGCCCGAGGAAAACACCAGCTGACTCTCACACAAGTCACGCAGCACTGCCTTGACCTGGGTCTCGTCGTCACCCGAGAAGCGCTGCAACACCTGCTGACGGTTCACGAGACCGTTCTCCACGATGTACTCGAGCACGATCTCCCAAAGCGAACGCCCGCCTTCCGTGGAACTCTCGCTCAGCCGCTGGATCTTGCGTCGGTAGGTGCGCAAACCCAAACCGAACATGTTCGCACTGACGCTGCGGCTGACACCTTGGCGCTCGAGCTCACGAGCCAAGTCGACGAACACGTGGTTCGCGATGTGTGCCAGCGGAGCGCGCACCCCTTGTGACGTTGCCAATTGGGCAATCAGCACGGTCGTCTGTCGAACGATGCCGTGGATCAACAGCTGGATGGTCATGGGGCCAGATTGCACTTCGCTTGCTCCATCAACAGTAGCCGCCCTGCGGCAGTGAGATTAACTAGCCTAATCCATGCCGCATCCAAGGGCTCCAGGCAATTTCGGCGTTGCCGCGGATCTGCCGATGACACTGGGTCTGCCCGGTGTTTTTCGACAGGGACAAATCTGTCCCTACCGAGGCGTGCCGGGCAGCGTTGAGCCGTTTCGGGCCAAATGCGCTGCGGGGCGCCACCGATGAGCACCGTGACGCGACGAGCACTACCTCCGTGCGCGGGGGAGCACGCGGCGCGAGGGCCTTGCCGGCCAGCGCTGCCTGACGCTAGCGAAGCACCGAAACACCGACGAAGCCGAGTGGGCTGAACTCTTCTTGGTCGGGCTCGCCATCCTCAATCGACGGCGTCACGTCGTGCAGCACACCGCCGCCAACGAAGGAGCGAAAATACGGGTGCGGCTGCCAGCCGACACTGACTCGATAGGGGTAGCGATGGCGCCGAAAGTCCGAGAAGTCACCCTCGAGTTCCATTCGGTATCCGGCATCGAGGTCGAGATAGAAGTCCGCGATCGGGATCCTTCCGCCCAGAGAAATGCCAGGGTTGACGTACGGGACGCCCCCGATCTCTTCGTAGCTAGCACTGAGCGTAGTTGCCAACACACCGGCAGCGAGCCGCAGGCCAACGTTGAGCGGATACGCGGTGCTGGCCCACACCGTCGGCTGCACGCCGTCTCGAATACTGATTGGCAGTAGGCCGATCGAGACTCCATCCACTTCGTTTGCAACGTTGATCAGACCAACCTGCGCGCCACGCACGTGGCCCCCAACGTTGAGCAAACCTACCTGCGCGCCCTTCACCGACGCCAACGACACGTTGGAGAGCCCGATCTGCGCACCCTGCACGGAGTCGGCGAGGTTGACCAGGGCAGCAACGGACGCGCCCTCCAAACCTCCGAAGACGATGTTCGTGACAGCGGTCACCAGCGGACCCTTGTGCCCATCCAGGACGATGTTGGTGACTCCCGCGATCTGGGGCCCCTCGAAATGTTCACCGGAGATGTTCGCAACGCCGGCAACGTGCACCCCTTCGCTGCTGCCGTCCTCTTCATCCGAACTGGCATCGATGTTGGCGAGGCCTGCGACTCGCACCCCATCGAAACGACCTTCACCAGCGTTCAACAAGTAGCTCACGGCCACGCCATTCGTCGGCCCTTCGACGACAGTCGCTGCGCCGGCGAGAGCTACACCATCGAGGCGCCGCGTGCGAAGCAGCCCGAACGTGAGTCCGAAACCATCCAGCGCGCCCACATAGCTGTAGAAGATGCCCAGTTCGATGTCGACGCGATGCTTGTCGCTCTCTTTGGTGCCGATGGGATGAAACAACGAGAAGTTGAATTTGCGTCGGGGCAGATCGGCGGCACTCTGCTCGGCGTCGGACTCGTCATCTCCGCTGTCAGGCGCACCTTGGGTGGGAGCAGGGGATGGCTCGGTTCTTTCTGGAGCGGCGGACGCCCCGGCGGCACTGGCTGGCGGCAGTGCGTCAGCAGACGCTGCAGGGGCGCTGCTCGGGGCTGGAAGCGCTGGTGAGGTCTCGACCGCCGCTGGCTCCGCCTCGCCAAGTTCCAGGGTGACGCTCTTGTTCTCCGACAGCGCTACCTCCACGGTCGCCTCCCACGGCACGTGACCCGGAGCTTCTAGGCGCAACACGTAAACCCCAGGGTCGACTGGCAGTGCGATCCCTCGCATGCTCTGGGTGAGTTCGGTTTCGTTGCGATAGGCCTTCGCCTCTGCCGGAGCTCCTTCCGCCACCGAAATCGTGAGCCGCGGCAGCACGGCCTCCAGCTCGGCAACCGCCCGCTCCGCGGCGGTGCGACGACGGTCATTCGGTGCCAACTGCTGCAACACCGCTCGGTACAGCGCCCAGGAAGAGGCCACCCGCCCACGCTTTCGTTCACAGAGCGCGAGGTTGAACTGTGTACCCACGGCTGGGTCCAGTCGATTGCTCTCATCGAAGTACCCGCACGCCGCTTCGTACTTCTCCTCGGCCATGGCTTGTCGACCCTGGTCGAAGAGCGCTTGCGCGGACGCGGCGTTGTTGTTCTGTGCGTGCGCAGCGGGAGTGCAAAGCAGCGCTGTCATGACGGCCAGCGCCAATACAGTCCTCGACGGCGTCGGAACGGTGCGCCGTTCAGTGCCGGCTATCGTACAGATCCGCTTCATCTTCAGCTGGGCTCGGGCGACGAGGCCTGGGCAAAGGGTCCTTCTTCGGTCGAACGGGTGAAGGTGCGGCAGATGAGCTCGAAACATCTTTCTGGCTTGCGTTGGAGGACAGCGGCGAGGTGGTTTTCGCCGTGGGCGGAGGCGGCGTGGCGGGCGGAGGTGAACCCGGCGCCCGAGGCACATCCGCAGGCGCAGAAGTGCCCGCGTCCGGCGCCGGGGCCATGGCGTTTGCCGAGGACACGCTGACAGCCGACGCAACACCGGACTCATCATCCTGTTCGCCCGCACCAGCTGAAGCCGGCGAAGCCGGCATTTCCTCGGCCGTGGGAGCCGATCGATGCCCGAACACCGCGAAACCAACGAGCGCGACGAGTACCGCACCGGCTGCGAGCCAACCCACGATGGGAACGCGTCGGACCCCACTGCTCGAAGCATACCCCTTGATGCTGCCGCTGGCAGAGCTCGCCCCGGGCGCGTCATCGCTCACGGAGATGGGTTTGGGGGGCGTCTCCAGAATGCGTCGAACGCGAGTTCCGGCGTCGGCAAAGGCAGGCGAAGCGAAGGGCGCCAGCGCCTCGGCTAGCTCCGCCACGGTCGAGTAACGCTCCTCGCGGTTGCGCGAAATGCAGCGTAGCACCACCTGGTCGAGCTCCGAAGGTATCTCGGCGCGGTGCTCACTGGGGGGGATCGGATCGCGGTTCATCACGTCCGCGCACACTGCCAACACCGTCTCACCGCGAAAGGGTCGTTCGCCGCTCAGAGCCTCGTACAGCACGACGCCCAGTGACCAGATGTCCGAACGTTCATCAACGCCACTGGGCTCCGATATCTGCTCTGGAGACATGTAGATGGGCGAACCCATCAAGCGATTGCTGGCCGTCATGGGGCCCGAGGCGAGGGGCTTGGCCAAACCGAAGTCGAGGATCTTCAGCGATAGTGTGCCATCCGCGCGCTCTTCCAAAAACAGGTTTCCCGGCTTGATGTCGCGGTGGATGATGCCGCGCGCATGGGCAGCGGCAAGGCCAAGGCACGCCTGCATACCCACGTCGATGGCCTCCGCGATGGGCAGCGCGCGTTGATCCTTGAGCTTCGAAGACAAGTCAGAACCGCTGAGCGACTCCATCACGATGAACGGCTCTCCGCTCTCCGTGCGGCCCGAGTCGTACACCCGAACGGCGTGCTCGCTGACGATCTGCGCCGTCGACCTCGCCTCGCGCAGGAAGCGCTGAAATGAGTCGTCGTCGAGCCGCGTCGACAGCAGGAACTTGATGGCGACCTCACGGCCCAACTGGCCGTCGGTCGCCAGGACCACCATCCCCATGCCGCCGCGACCGAGCACGGTATCGACACGATACCTTCCCGCAATCACGTCGCCGGGGACAACGGGGTCCGCTGCTGCCATGGCGCGGAGGGTACACCGGCGCCCCAGGCTCGTGGCCATCTCCTCGCGAGATATCTCCGGTTTTTGCAGTCAGACGGCCTGCTTCGCGCAAGTTTGTCGCTGGCTGAGCCAACACCTAGCTGCGCAGTTGCGGGTGCCGACTCGCGCTCACCTGTCCGGCCAGCTGCACTCCGCACAGCCCGGTCACCCTGGCTCGCCTGCCCAGGACGCCAACTTCTTCACGTCTATCGCGTGCAGGAACTGCTTCACCGCCTGCGGTGAAACATGACTCCCGCGCAGCGTCACTACGAAACGCCGGGCCACGAGCAGGGCGACCGAGACGCTACCGGTTTGCGTGTTCCAGTCCTCAATTCCCGGATGCCCGTCGAGCTTGATCGTACGCTTGTGAACGTCCGTCGCTCCACCCGAGTGGGACATGACCGCGAACGGCGCATAGACCGACGAGACGTAGCTGCCATCGATGATCTCCAACTTCAAAGTGGAATGCTGCTCACTGCCAGCTTCGTCATATTGCGCGCTGGCCAGGCTGATGTCGTGCCCCTCCGCTTTGCTCGTCTTGCTCTCCGTGGAACGTTCCCAACCTTCGACGTTGGGAAACAGCTCCCGCAGCTGCTCGTGGGGCACCGGTTGGACCGGCTGGCGTTCGAGTTTGCTCTGATGCCCGCTAGCCTGCTCCTCCCCGCCTCCCGATTTGTCGAACAGGCCACAGGCAGGAAGGCCCACGGCGAGCCCCAAGACCACACAGACACTCTCGATGACGACTACTCTCACGGCAGGGGAGTAACGTACGTCACTTCGTCCCGATTGTCGCGGCAGCAAGACGCCGAAAAGCGAGCTGCCAACGAAACCGCGCAGGCGGTTTTCGCGGCACAGACTTGTGCATCGATAGCGCAACCCCGCAGCTTTGCGGCGCTCGACCAAATACGAGCTTCAGGATGCGTCCGCAAAACGCTGCGCACGGTAGGTGATGAACGGTCCCGCGTCGCCGCGGGCCGCGATCTCGAATACCACCTGACCCGCGGCATCGACCTCCGTTGCCAACTTCTCGGCTGCAAAACCCCAGCTGATCAGCGTATTACCATTGGGCAGACGCTGGGCTGAGCCTTGCGACGTCCCAAACGCCCCTTCCCGGAGGTAGCTCCAGACGACGTGGGCGCTGCCTTCGTCGTGATCCAAGGCGTACTCCACAGCACGGCTTTGCTCGCCTCGAGTCTCATTTTCCGGGATACAAATCGTGCCATTGTCGAACATGAGGATGTTGCCGTTTTCGAGCTCGGTCACGGTGTGCTGCCCACAGAAGCCGCCCAGCGGATCGTCCGCGAAGGTGAAGTCGCTCGACACGCCCCCGAGCCGCCACATCACTTCACCGCTCCGTCGATCGAGTTTGATGACCTGGGACAACCCACGCGCCGAGACGATCCAGTTACCGTCGGCCGCGACGGAAATCGAGTTCACGTGCGCGTAGTCGTAGCTCGTGTAGTGAACGCTTTCGTCCCAGGGCAGGTGCCCCCAACTGTTCCACTCGAAGACCACAGCACCATCCGGAGCGATCTCCTGCAACACGGAATCGTCCACGCGTTGTCCTGGCTCGCCACCAAACGGGGTCATGTCCCGCTCCGTCGGTTCGTAGGCCATCATGATCGCGTTGCCGTCGTCGAGTAGGTGATACTCGTGGAAGTCTGTGTTTTGCAGCCCCGCGGCGCGTTGCTCTCCGACGCTCTCGAAGGCCTCGTCGAGCAGGACGATCACGGCGCCGCCCGGCTCATCTGGCGTCAGCAGACCGTACGACATCTCGCCGCTGGGGTGGCGCTTGAAATCGAAAGCTCGGTTCGGCACCTCACGGTAGAAGAGGGGGACGCCCGCGTTGTCGAGCTTGGCAACGAAATACGCCGTTCCGATGTGCGTGAGGTTGACGTAGAGAGGGTCGTTGGAGGCATCCGGCGTGCTCGTCGTGACATCCAGCTGCGGAAAGTGCGCTGGCAGGTAGACGACCGTGTAGACCTGCTCCTCATCCAACTCGTTTCGAACCAGAACTTCCAGTTCCGTTTGCGGCGCGGCGTCTGGCAATCGGACGACCTGGCCGCTGCGCGCGCCGACACCGTCGACGACGAGCTCCAACTCGGGAGCTGCAGTCGCCATGATGGCAATCTCCGCGGCGGGCTCCGTGGCGCGCACCGCATATCGCAGGCGCGCTGGGTCGAAGCTCGGTTGCAGCGCATTGACGACACCCTCGACGGACAAGTCCGAAAGAAGCGGAGGTGGGATGCCATCGCGCGATGCGCTGGCGTCGTTTGATGCCAGCGCGTCCGTGATCCGTCCCGCGTCGAGCGAGTCTTGGACCTCCTGAGGCGACCGCGCGTCGCCGCCGATGCCCGCCTCGACTTCACGCGAATCGTTCGCGGAGCTCGCCCCGTCGGCCTCGGACGTCGCCTGGACCGCGGGCTCTTCGCTCGCTGCATCCGATCCGGCGCGCCGCCCAGAGTCATCGTCTTGGGCAGTACAGCTCAGCACAGCGGCACAGACAGACAGCCAGAACGGCGAGCGCATTCCCGACGATACCACTGCCGGCTGGGGCTTCAACAGCTCCCCTGGCAGCGCCGCGCAACTCTCGCCCTCGGAACCCTGCTTTGGTCGCGCTTGGCGACGGGCATCTCATCGCTACGCCCCACTCTGTCGATCACCGTGTCCAAGCGACCACAGCTGCGGTACTGTTCGAATCGTCGCGACACGATGAATCACGGGCGCCCCTACCAACGACTGCTCCGCTTCGCGCCGATCGCGCTGTACTTCGTGGCGGCATCCGCGGCGTACACGTGGTTTTCATACTCGCGCATGTGGGGCAAGTTCTACGGCGATGAATGGCGCTACCTCTGGTACGCGCAGAATCTGACCAAGGGATACTTCTCACCGCCCGACTACGTGTTCTTGTGGAGCGGCCCGGGCTATCCCCTCTTCTTGGCACCTTGGGTCGCGTTGGACGCGCCCGTGAACCTGATGCGCGGCCTCAACGGAACTCTGTTGGGAGCTTCACACGTGATGTTCTTCTACTTCGTGCGCCAGTTCGCTCGGCCAGCGACCGCCGCGACGTTCACTTTGCTCCTGGCGCTCTACCTGCCGTTCGTCAACTTCTCCCACTTTCTGTACACCGAATCCTTCAGCATCCTGTTGCTCACGAGCCTGCTCAACTTCCTGCTGCGGTACATCAAGGGGGGCCAAACTTGGGCGCTGGTGGCCAGTGGGGTGACCTTCGGCTGGCTCGTGCTGACGAAGATCGGGTTCTGGCCCATGTTGTTCGGCGGACTGGGGCTGTCGATCCTCCTTTATTGGCTCAAACGCGACGTGGCGTTCAAGCGGCTAGCATCATCGATGGGCATCGGCGTGCTCTGTTGCGTGCCTTACCTGGTACACACCTATCACGCCACTGGGCGCGTTTTCTATTGGGGCGCGGGGAGCGGACACATCCTGTACTGGATCAGCAATCCTACCGTGGGCAGCACGGGTGAGCACCTCAACCCCAACCACATCCGCCAATTCCCGAAGATGCGGCAGGATCACTGGCCGCTCTTCAAACGTCTCGGCCGCTTCGACGGCAAGTTCGAGAAGGGCTACACGGGCCTCGAGCGAACGGCTCGTTCGCTCTACCACCTATCGAGCCCCGAGACGGACGACGTCCTGCGCCAGAAGGGCCTGGAGAATCTGCGCCAACACCCTGGCAAGTTCCTGAAAAACGTCGGCTACAACGCGCTGCGCGTCGTGTTTGATCGCCCGCACCTCGTACGCCCGTTCACTGTAGACAGCAAACGATTGGCGTTCTGCAACCCGGTGATCTTGCTTGGGCTATTGTTCGCCGTGCCCCGACTGATCCGACGCAGAGGCAGCGAACCCGTGATGGCGCTCTTTGTGGGCTGGATGCTGGCGCTCTACTTCGCCCTGACCATTTTGCTCGCTGCGATCGGACGCTACTTCATTCCCGCGGCGCCCCTCGGCCTGGCGTTGATCGCGCTCGCCTACGCCAAACCAGTGGATCGCCTCCTCGCGCGCTGGTTTCCAGTTCTTGATGAAGACACGGAAGCTGCTTCCGGGCACACGGAGAACCGATGTTAGAGAATGTTACCGGATCGGGTCTTGGGGGGCATTTGTCGCCGTCCGCGACGCGACGGCAAACTGGTTCGACGTCTCTTTGCCGAGCATCAATCGCGCTTGGTCCAGGGCCGAAAAGGTGCCCACCGCGAGCAGGTTGGAGAAGTTCAGAACTTCGAAAGGTGAACGGCCGCGCGAGGCACTGGAAAGGCCGAGCCGGTTGCGCAAACTCATGATCCACAACCCCGGCGAAGGCACACACCCTGCCGCTACGACGTGCATGCCCGCCTCCACAATCGTCCGTCGCAACGAGTCACGCGTGAAAAGATGGAAGTGGCGAGGCAAGTGGTAGCCTCCCCAGTAGCGCCGTTTGAACAGTTCATAGTCCAGACCGCCGCGATTCGGCGTCTCTATGATCAATCGGCCCTGTTCCGACAAGATCGATCGCAGCCGCCGCAACGCGCGCGCCGGGTCCCGCAAGTGCTCGATCAACTGGCTCATGATGATGACGTCGAAGCTCTCCCCGTCAAACACCTCGAGACTCTCGTCGACGTTGGCCTCGACCAGCTCCACGGCTTGCTCAGCCGCGAAGCGTCTGAGCTCCGGCGATATCGACAGATCGGCGCCGACGACTCGTGGCGGTGGCTGCCAAGCGTTGCGAAGACGAGCCAGGCGCTGCGCATTGCCACAGCCAACCTCCAAAATGCTGCGTGGCTGCAGCGGCTCCACTAGCCGCAACGTGTTGTTCACCTCTTGCTGCTGCTTGATGCGTTTAACCAGCCCTCGAAAGTGCAATGGCGAACGAGGGTTGACCGTGTAGTACGTGTCCGAATACAGCCGCTCGACTTCGCTGGGCGACGGCAGGGGGTCGATGAATTGGTGCCCACAGCCGCAACAAGCAACGACGCGAAACTCGCCCGGAAGAGAGCCATATTCGAAGTCGGGAGCCGACAGCACCAGCTCTCTTTCCAGCGAGCCACAGAGCACGCAGGGGTTGGGTTGGGTCGTCGGCGAAGGAGTCACTTTTGGGCCTTGGGGGCGGGGTGGGTGCGAAGATATTCCAGGATCGTCTCAGCCGCCAGCTCGACGCCACGTGGATCCCAATGCGAATCGTAGCGTTGGAACAAGCCCTCCTTCGCGTGCGCTTCGTAGGCGGAGAGCAGGTCGATGACCTCGACGCCACGGGCACGAAGCGCGGCGACGAGACGATGCAGGTACTGGCGCGTGTAGTCGTCGATGTCGGGGTCGTGCAGCGTCTGCTTTGCAGGAATGGGCAAGAAGATGTAGCGTATGCCCCGCTGGCGCAGGATGCGCTGTCGTCGGTGGATGTGCCAGACGGCGTTCTTCAAGTCTCTCGGCGTGCTCTTGTGCGGCCAGATGATGTAGTAGTCCTCCGCGCGCCCATCGAACCAAGCCAGCAAGTCGCCGCTCAACTGTTCGACGTAAATCGGAATGCGGGCTATGGGCGAATAGCGCTTCGGGTTGACCTGCAGGTACGTCTCGTAGGCCGGCATGTCGTTCTGTGCCAACGGAGTGAACTGCTCGGTGAAAGGTCCGTAGCGCTGAAAGACGTACCCCCGGATCTTGCGCTCGGCTCGCCCGTCGATGATGGTTTTTACGTGCGCTAGCTGCGGGTGCCGCAGCACGTTGCTCAGGTTGGCGCGCGACCCGTTGTACACCGGCGTGTCCAAGCGTCGTGCCAACAGAGCCGGCAAGGTCTCATCGTCTGACAACCCGCAACCCCAGATGAAGGAGTCTCCAGCCACCGCCATGCCGTACTGGTCAGCGTGTAGCGGAATCGTGCGAAAGCCGTACTCATCCGAACTGACCCGCAGCTGACGGGAGTACTTGTACAGGAAGAAGTTCTTCGTGCTCAGGTCCCCTTCCTCTCGACCCTCCCACACGGTACCGACATCGTTGCTGTGGTATGGAAAGTCTTCGAACCATTCCCACGAGCGATAGTAGAAGGGTTGAGGGTCCCGCACGAACGCCAGAAACGAGACCACGTGCAGCAACGTGATCAGCGCCAATCCAGCGAACAAGATCCGCGCGTGTCGTCTCCAAACAAGCATTTGCGGCGCTCAGAACTGGAAGTAGAGGAACTCCGTCGTGCGCTGCATCATGGCAACTGACGCCAAGAACAACAACAGCGACAGGACGGCGCGGGCCGTGGTCGGACGCCACACGAAGAGTCGGAGTTTGGGTGGCGTCATCAGCCCAGCGGAGGCCAAGGCTGGACGATAGCGCGCCATGTACTGGTGGCTCGCCGGCAGCAACAACAACAGCACGATCAGCGCGAGCACGGCCACGGATCCCAGCGGTTCGACGAGCGGTCGCTCAGCGCGGGCGAGACCAAAGACGCCGAACATCGAGCGCCACAGCGACCAGGCAGCGGCCAGGGTCTCCGCTCGAAAAGGCACCCAGGCCACCACGACCGCGACGAACGTCAGGCACCAGCCGGCAGCTCGTCGACCCAATCGAAGCGCGCGACTAGAGGACGAGGCCGACGACGGAAGGAGGCGCTGCCAGGCCCGGTTCACGACGAGGTAGACGCCGTGCATCCCACCCCACAGCACGAAGTTCCAGGCGGCCCCGTGCCACAGGCCCCCAATCAACATCGTCAACATGACGTTGACGTGGCGACGAAGGCGCCCCTTTCGGTTGCCGCCCAGGGGGATGTAGAGGTAGTCGCGTAGGAAGCGCGACAGCGTCATGTGCCAACGGCGCCAGAAGTCGATGACGTTGCTGGCCTTGTAGGGCGCAGCGAAGTTGAGCGGCAAGCGGACGCCGAACATGCGCCCGAGCCCGATCGCCATGTCGCTGTAGCCCGAAAAGTCGAAGTAAATCTGGAGCGTGTAGGCCAGCACGCCAAACCAGGCATCGTGCCAATCCACCGTGCGCCCCGCCTCGGCAACCGCGAAGACCGGACTGGCAATGAGCGCCACCGAATCGGCAATCACCACCTTCTTGAACAAGCCGAGGGTGAAGATCGTCACGCCAATCGACAGGTGCCGTGCGCTCGGCACCAGCGTCGAGGGCTTGACCAACTGCGGCAGCATCTCTCGATGGTGCACGATAGGACCCGCGATGAACTGGGGGAAGAAGGTGACGAACAAGCAATACCGGAGCAGACTGCGTTCGCAAGCTCCGCTCCTGCGCACGTCGACCAGATAGGCGACCTGTTGGAAGGTGAAGAAGGAAATCGCCAGCGGTAACAGGACCGCCTCCAAGTGCCACTGCGTGCCGAAAGCCCAATTGGCGTTGTCGACGAAGAAGTTGGCGTACTTGTAGTAACCGAGCAGGCCGAGATTCACGGTCACGCCGAAGGCGAGCCACCACGCTTTGGCGCGCTCGCCGCGCTCACCCGCCAGTACTCGCCCCAACCCGTAGTTGCCGCAAACTGAAGCCACGATCAGCAGCAGGTAGTTCGGGTTCCACCAGCCGTAGAAGACCAACGATGCCACCGACAACCACGCGATGGCCGCAGTGCGTGAGCCCGTGCGTCCGATCGCGAAGAACACACCCAACACGATGGGCAGGAAGCCAAAGACGAACGTGTATGAGTTGAAGAGCATTCAAAGCCGGCGTCGGCCCGACGCCGAAGCGGGGCCAATGTATCAGACAAGCTTTCCCGACTACAGGAGGCTCGCCAGGCGGTCACCCGCAACTCGGGCTGCTTCGGACCAACTGGGGAGTTGCCTGCCGCTCCGTTCGCAGGCCAACGCCAGCTGCCAGCGCTCGCTTTCGTCGCTGACCAAGCGGGCCAGCACTTCTGCCAACGCGCCGCAGTCGCCCACAGGCACGGTGACTCCGCAGCGCAACTGTGGTCGAGCTGCGGAGTCTCCCAGCATTGCTCTGGCGGCCCCCGCCCGATACCCAACACAGGGCACACCGGCTGCGATTGCCTCCAGCAGCACTAGGGGATGATTCTCGTCGTAGCTGGGCATGACCAAGAGCTGCGAGCTCTGAACGCGCCGTCTCACTCTGTCCGGCGACAATTGGCCGGTGAACGCCACCGTCACGCCGTCGCCGGCAAGTTGAGACGCACACCGCTTCACTTCCGCGGCGTAGTCTGCGTCGACTTCGAGACTCCCCACCACGGTCCACTCGATGTTCCTTGGGCTGATACTGAGCAGCGCGCGAGCGACGTCCAAGAACCCCTTTCGACGAGTCACGGCACCGACGGAAACGAGACGACAGCGATCCTTCTTGGGCGTGGGTGGTTGCCGCCACGCCTCGTCGATGCCAGGGGGCAGGCAAGTGGTCTCGATGCCTCTGGGCGCGAGCAGTTCGCGAAAATGAGGACCCAACACACACACGAAGTCGAGTTCCGCGAGCAGGGCCCATTCCGTGTCCGTCGGCGCCAGTCGCCGCGGTTGGCCAGCCTCCGCCGCTGCGATCATCGACGGCAGAGAATGCAGTATCGCGCCGAGCCGAACGCCGCGCCGTTGCAGCGCACGAAAGGGGCTGAAGTACTCCTCGGTCAGCCAAATGCTGTCGACGATCACGGCCTCCGTTTCGACGGCGGGCAGTTGGCTCTGTAGCTGCCTCGGAGAAACATCCAGGAGCGCCCAAATCCCCTGGTCCGCCATGCGAGCATTGTAGAGGTAACCCCCTGACAGTCGCCCACGTGCGTCGGGCTGCACGAGGGTGATGCGCTGGTCGAGCAATGGCATGAGCAGATCGGAGTATAGCCCGCGTGACTCTCAGACAAAGCCTGCGAGGACATCTCCGGCACGAAGATGCAAGCGTCCCGCGGCAAAGGCGCTAACATGAAGCCGACTCACGACCAATCTCTGCACCTGAAGCAAGATGCGAAACTCGCACTTCATTCTCACCATCGTCGTTGCGTGCTGGAGCATGCCCGGGTGCACTGACGCCGACGAAGCCGCGACTGAGAGCGACGGGGTGAGTCCGAATGACGGTGTAACGGCTGACGACAACGTCGACGACCCTGGCGAGGACACCCTGCCGAGCGAAGAAGCGAGCGCATGGCCCGACGCGGCCGCCGGTGGCAACTCGACCTCCGACGAGCTCGGGACTGACGATGGGCAAGGGGGCGCTGGCGGGATGGCGAGCGCTCCGCCGCAAACGGGAACGGGCGGCGGAGCATCGCAGCCCTCTGCAGACGCGGCGACTTCCGACGACCTCTACGCGCCAGCCGACATCGTCGTCTCCAACGTCAACGGCGAGGGCAAGGCCGTCAACGTCGTTGCGTTCACCCTACTGAACGATGGCGATGGTTCCAGAATCTACGCGGCGCTGAGAAACGACGGCGACGTCTGGGCGTGTGACGGTGCTGTGTCGTTCGAGCTCTTCGACGGCGGTGGCGTGTCCGTCGGCGCTTGGATCGGCGGGCTGTACAGTTCAGACCTGTTTCGACGCAGCGATGACATGGGCGGCCTGGTTGCCTGCTTCGGACCCGGAGACACAGCTCTCGCGGCATTGACGGATCTGCCAAGGGGGCTCGCCATCGACGAAGTCAGCGACGTGCTGTACCAACTCACCTATTTCGACCGCGACATCCTCCCCTTCGATCTGATCCCCGTCGATGGCCTTGCCGTCAGCGACGTTCAGAGCGTCAGCACGGGTTCGGGCAGCGCGTTCACCGGCACACTCGAAAACGCGCTCGATGTCCCGATCGACGATGCTTCCGTGACGATCTTCGCCCTGAACGACGTCGGCAGGCCGCTCGCCGTCGCTACCAGCGAAGCAGCCGAACCCATTGCGCCAGGTGGCAGTTGGACATTCGAAACGGGAGCGGTGCCAGATCCTGGCGTGGAACTCGTCGCCTACCCGAGCGGCAGCGTCGAGTTCTAGTTCGGCGCCGCCCGTCCGCACCCCGTCGCGTCCCGCACTCGCGTCACTCCGCGAGCGCGCCGTCCGCGATCCACTGCTCGATGGCTTCGATGTAGGGATCAGGAACGCAGCCCCCACCCTCACCCGGCA
>JBNKZR010000100.1:0-19762 GCA_050301735.1 Polyangiaceae bacterium
CGGAGTTGCCGCACTGGCGTTCGGGAAGCTGGTCAGTGCGCACCTCGATTTCGTGTGGCGCTCCCTCAAGCGTCTGGGTGTGCCTGCCGGTGAGGTGGATGACGCGACTCAGCAAGTCTTCCTGGTCGCCAACGAGAAGCTGGCGAACATCAAACCTGGCCGCGAGCGTTCATTCCTGTTGGCTGTTGCGGGTAGAGTGGCATCCCATGCGCGGCGAGCCGACCAGCGACGGCAGGCAGCAACACAGCGCCTGTCCGAGGGTCCCCCGCCCGAGGGCACGCCCGACCCGGAGCACCTGACGCAACGGTTGGAGGCGCGTGATCTGCTCGACCAGGTGTTGGACATGATGCCTCCGAAGGTGAGGACGGTGTTCGTGCTCTTCGAATTGGAAGACCTGTCGGTCGACGAAGTTGCCGACCTGCTGTCGCTACCGCGCGGCACGGTCGCCACGCGCCTGCGGAGAGCGCGTACGTTGTTTCGCGAGGGAGCGCAGCTCATCAAAGAGCAGCAGCGAGGAGGTGAGGCCTGATGGATCCCAAACGACTCCTAAAAGAAGGCGACGCTTTCGAGCGAGAACTCCTACGCTCGGCCCAACGAGACGTAGTTCCCGCCAGGAGCCGGAGCGCTATCATTGGTGCGTTGGGCGTTGGCGCTGCTGCACCACCGGCGATCGTGGCACTGGAGACTCTCACCGAAGCGTCCCCAAACCCTGCCCCGGTGGGCAGCCCGAACGTGGTCCCTCCCCCCAACCCTTCGCTCGCTCCGCCGCTGGCTCCAGTCGTAGGGGGCAAGAGCCTGCTCGCGGCCGCTGGCGTGGCCGTGACCGGAGCCGCCGTCTGGGCAGGCGTAACGCTGAGCCAATCACCGACGCCGCCTGCGACACCGCCCGCCGAAGTCGTGGAAGCGGCGCCGGCACCGGAGCCGACGACGCAACCCGCCGAAGAACCCCCTGCCCCAGAGCCCCCGAAGGTGGAGCAGCCCACCAAACCCAGAGTCAAGAAAGCCAGTCAGAGCAAGCCCGCTGCCAGCGAAACGAGCAACGCCTTGGTGCGCGAGCTTGCGTTGATCGACCGCGCGCGACGGGCCCTGCGCGACGACAACCCGTCCCTCGCGCTGCGCCGACTGGACGCGTACAACACCGAATTCCCCAAGGGTAGCTTGAAAACTGAGCAAACCGTGCTCAGAATCGAGGCACTCGCTGCCAGTGGCAATCGCGCCACGGCAACCCGGCTGGGGCGTGCGTTCTTGAAGCGTTCACCGAACGGGCCCTACGCGCGTCGCGTCCGCTCGCTTCTGGGAGATGCGCCGGACCACACGAAGCAGTAACACGAACTCCATGCGTCGCGTCGGCACCCTCTGGACATTTGCAATCGTCGCGACGACGTTCGGTGCTTGCGAAGAGAAGGTGCCGCTGGGCTCTTGGGGCAGCAGCGTCACGACAGGCGCCGACGATTCGATGGCGCCAGGCGATGATGGAGCTGTGGGGGCAACCGCTAGTGACGTCGTCTCCGTCGATACCGACACCGCCGCGAGCGACGTGGAAACACCGGCGCCACCCGAGATGATGACGGACGTGGGTACGGACGCCACGCCGCTGCTCGACGCGTCGGCTTCGTCCCCCGACGCAGCGCCCAACCCCACCACCGACGCAGGCCCGCGGGATGGCGGCGCTCCAACCGAATTTCCTGCCTGCCTCGAGGAGAAGACCCCGGGCCCCTTCAACGCGCCCGGACTCGGAGGCTTCGGCTCCACGGAGATATCGACGAACTGGCTGCGTGCTGCGCCATCGACGTCGCTTTCGTGGGACTTGATGATCGAGCAGAACGTGCCCGAACGAGACGAGGCGGATCCGCCCGTGAGCGGCTACTACTGGGCTCATCGCTTCACCTTCGAGGAAGGCATCGCTGGCATCTTCGGGTTGCAATCCGAAGGCTTCTACCAGCCCGATCCTGTCACGAACCCAGGGGACTTCGAATGGGCCAAGATTGCCGTGCTGTGGGTCTCCGGCCCGCAACGGGAGGCGGAACTCGGTGACATTCCCTATCCTTCTGCGCGCATCGCGACGGCGACGGGCGCTGGTTCCAACTGGACGACGATCCACGCGCTCTTCGAGTGGGAAGAGTGTCACGTCTACCGCTTGAGCGTCATGCCTGACACGGTCGAGGACGACGGTAGCACCTGGTACGGAGCCTGGATCGACGACACCACCGCCGAGGAACGAATCCTTCTGGGGCGCATGCTGCTGCCTCCCGACACGGGGCCGCTATCACCGTTCAGCCTCTCACGCACGTCGCCGATTGACCATGGCATGCCCACGACGTGCGACGCCTACTACTACAACCATCAGTACTCCTCCGCCATGCTCGGCGCACCGGTGGGTGATGGGTACACAGCCGCCAACTCCGGGTCGATCTTCACGGAACCGACCCGCTGCGGCACGTCCCGAACGACTGAATTCGAAAATGCCGTGCGCCACGAGCTCGGCGTTCGCCGCTGACACGCACTACCAACCCGACCCGCGAGCGCGAACGTCGCCGACCTGCCCCAAATCCGCGAGGGCAGAGCCCGTCAGAATTGGACGCCAACCCCAAAGCCACCCGCCCCGGCTACCGCTGGCACGGGATAAACACTCTGCTCGGGGTCGTTGAACACGAATCGGTAGCGACTGAAGGGCAGGACCGCACCGAGCTCGATACGGGCAAACCAAGGACCACTGATGCTGGCATCGAACCGAAACGAAAGCTCGGCATCCGCCCAAAATCGAGTCTCCGTCTCGGCAACGGCGATGTCCGACCCTGCCGCAGTAACGAGACCAACCCGCGCGGCGGCGCACGGACAGAGCTCGACCGCATCGCTCAAAGGCCAGCTCACTGGGCACAACTCCGGGCGCAGCGTCAAGAAGCGAAAGTCTGCAGTCGCACCGCTCACGCGCGAAGGCAACGCCTCGTGCCAGCTCAGCCCGACCCCGAACCAAGCAGAATGCCGAGAACGTGACGTCGCAAAGGCATACGACAAGTTGGCTCCCAGGGCTGGCTCAGGGGCGAAGGCGAACGCCACGCTGGGGCCCACCGTCACGCGGTTCCGCAACTGCCGCGGCGTGTAGCTGTTGGTATCGTCGTACAAGGAGACGGTTCTCGTGCGCGCTCCGGATGCTGGGTCCCGGGACGGGACGAGCTCCGTCGTCGGCGTCGCTGGCGGTGTCGACTCGGCACTCGAGCCCGAGCTCTCCTCCTGCCCTTGCCCGTTGTCGGACTCATCGTCGTCGGCGAGTTCCTCGCGCGGCGCGAGCTCGGCACGCGGGTCGATGGCCAGAGCGCTCGCCAGCGCGAGTACCATCGCGATGTCTCGGCAGTTCTTGCCGTTCACACGGCGCGCAACCGTGGCACCATCTTGCTCTCGAATGACGAGACTGCCCGTGGCTCCCCGCGCACCTTGGTGCAGCTCGATGGCGAAAGTGCGCCCCGGTTCCCCCGCGTTGGCGAGCCGCGCGCTAGCCGTGCGCGAAAACACTTGGCGACGAAACTCCGACTCGCTGGGACAACCCGCGTCGGCGCGATACTCGATGCGTATGGGCTCGACGTCAGCTCGCGCCCGACCAGTCAAGCAAAGTAGAAACAACACCAGTGAAACTCGGAGCTGCACCATCACTCACTCAGCTCGATCGCAGCCCGCAGCGTCGAGCGCCTCGCGCTCCACACCACATACCGCACCATCCGTCGGCTCGCCTACGGTGAGGTTGTCCAGCGAGCACCTCCACTCGGCGGTTTGGTCGCAACGCCAAACCGACCTGGCGAGTTGCAGACACGAGCCGCGCTGTGCGTAAACTTCCACTGCGAGTTCACACAGAGCGTAACAGTCCGCGGCTTCGATCCCCAAGCAGAAGTGCATCTGATGGTCGCAAGATCCCCGACAATCGTCGAGAGCTCGTTCCTCGAAGCCCTCAGATGCACAAGAAAGGAGCACTGGGGCGAGCAAAGCGTACCAAGCAGGACGCGAGAGCAGGGTTTTGGGAGCGCGGCCCGCCGACAAAGCGCACCCCAACACACCCCGCCGAAAACCGCGTATCGGCCCCCTCATGGCGGCGTCGCAGGCTCGTCGGCAGCAGGACCGAGATGGTGGCGCGACAGGAACGCGAGCACGCGCGGCCAGGGACGAGCGCAGTCGTTGTGCCCACAGGGCAGCAGAGTCAACTCCGCGCCCGGAACCACTCGCGCTAGGGCGCGGCTGTGACTGACGGGAATGATTCGGTCCCGCTCACCATGAAGCAGAAGCACTGGGCCCGTGAAGCGAGTCAGCGCTGCCCGAGTGTCGAATGGATCTCTCACCAACGGGCCAAAGATACCGTAACGAGCGGCGATGTCCCGCACACTGGTGAACGTCGACTCGAGCACCAACGCCGCCAAGGGGCGCTGGAGGCTGAGCTCGGCGATTGCGGCTCCGCCGAGCGATCGTCCGTAGCCGATTAGTCGTTCGCGATCGACCCGCGGGTGACCGGCCGCGTAGTCGTAGGCCGCAATCATGGCGGCACCGACGCTGGAACGCGTGGCCTTGCCCTGGCTACGGCCGTAGCCAGGATACTCGACGAGCACTACGCCGTAGCCCAGTCGCTGCAACTCCGTAAACGGCTCCACCCACGAGTCCGTCTTCTCGCCATTGCCGTGGGCGAAGAGAATCGTGGGCGCGGCAGCCGTGCCCGAGGGCAACAGGTGCAAAGCCTGCCAACGACCGTCGGGGTCCAAGCGAACCCTCTTCAACCACGAGGTCTCCCGCGCGTCGTCGGTGGCGCGAACCAGCGGCCCAGGAAACATCACCGAACGTTGCGCAAACCAGGTGAACGTCCAGTACGCCGCCGCAACGCCTCCAACCGAAACCAACCAAGCCATGATCCATCGCACGCGTCGACCGAATCGTGTGGCGCCGCTCCGGGGAAGTATCTCAGTCACTGTGCCTCACCACAACACCGCCGCGTAGAGCTTCGCTAGGACAGCGCGCTGAGCCTCGACGCGTCGGCGGGGTCCACGAGCTCGGAAGCGCTTTCGTTTGCTGACGTGGGAGGGGCACTGTCGTGGGCGAAGAAGCAGGCGCAGGGGCGGTCGACGCGCCCCGCATCGAGCCCAGGCCGCGCCTCGCGGCAGCGCGCTTCGGCACGATAGCAGCGGGTGTGAAAGGCGCACCCTGGCGGAGGATTGGCAGGACTCGGTGGCTGTCCCGACAGGGCGAGGCGGTGCATGGTCTTTCCGATGACGGGGACCGCCGAACGCAGAGAGCGCGTGTAGGGGTGCTTGGGATCATGCAACACCTGGCGAGTCGTGCCCCGCTCGACGATTGAGCCGAGGTACATCACGGCAAGTTCGTCGCAGAGTACCTCCATCACCGCTAGGTCGTGACCGATGACGACGTAGCCAAGCCCCAACTCACGACGCAATCGTACCAAGAGCCTCAGTACGTGCGCTTGGATGGAAACGTCCAGAGACGATACTGCCTCGTCGAGGATGATCAGTTTGGGTCGGAGCGCGAGCGCGCGCGCCAGAGAGAGACGCTGCGCTTGTCCGCCCGACATCTCGTGAGGATGACGCTGCAACAGTCGTGTCGGGAGTTCGACCAACTCCAATACGTGTTCGGCTCGCGCACGCCGCTCTTCGGACCCGAGATCCGTCAAGGCCAACAGCGGCGCCGTCAACGACTCCAAGGCCGTCCTGCGCGGGTTGAACGAACTGGCCGGGTCCTGAAAGACCATCTGCACCTGATGCGCGACCAGTCGTCTGCGCCGGGCCGCGTCCTTTGGGTACGCGACTCCGGAAAGGTGAACGCCGCCGCAGGACGGCGTGTCGAGGCCAACCATGATGCGAGCCAGGGTGCTCTTACCACACCCGGATTCTCCAACGATCCCCAGACTGCCCCCCGCGCACACGTCAAGGGACACCTGGCGCACCGCGCGCACGATCCGGCGGGCGCGGCCGAACCAATTTCGCGCGACCACGAAGTCTTGGGAGACCTCATCGAGCCGGAGCAGCGGAGCTCCAGAACCGGCAGGTCCGCTGCTGGGGGCCGATTCGCTCAAACGCCACCTCCCGCCGCCAGGATGTGTTGGGGCTCTCCGAGCTTGGGCACGGAATCGAGCAAACGCCGCGTGTAATCGTGTCGCGGCGCTTCGATGACGCTCTCCGTAGGGCCCTCCTCCACGAGCCGCCCTCGGTACATCACGAGCACGCGTTCGCACAGTTGACTGACGACGGCCAAGTCGTGACTAATGAACAACAACGCCGCATTCCGCCGACGGCATAGCTCGTCGAGGCGAAACAGCACCTTTGCCTGGGTCGTCACATCGAGAGCTGTCGTCGGCTCGTCGGCGATGAGCAGGTCGGGCTCCCCTGCCAAAGCCATCGCGATCACCACACGCTGCCGCATGCCGCCGGACAACTGGTGCGGGAATGCTCGCAGGCGAGCTTCTGGGTCGACGATGCCGACCTCGCGCAAGAGTGATAGTGCCACTGCCCGTGCGTCACGCTTGCCGAGGCCGCGATGGAGGCGCAAGGATTCTCCGATTTGCGTCTCGATACGGCGCAACGGGTGCAGGCTGGTCATCGGATCTTGCGGGATCCAAGCGATGCGGCCACCGCGCAGCTCGTGCCAGCGAGTGCTCGCGTCGAAGAGCGATTGACCGTCGAAGACGATGCGACCATCGCGGATCTCACCGGGGGCCTCCAGCAGATCCAAGATCGCCCTGCTGGTGACGGACTTGCCCGAACCGCTCTCGCCGACCAGCGCAACTCGCTCACCTCGCGCCAGCACGAATGAGACGTCGTGAACGACAGAAGTGCTTCCGAATCCCAGCGTCAGGTTCTCGACGCGGAGCAGCGGAGGAGAGGTCGAGGATGCGGATGGGGTTGACCGCTCGTTTTGCCCGCTCGCAGGTGCGGGTGCGGCGCCCGTCGCTTGCGAGTCCTCCGGCGCGACGGAGCTCGCCGGGCCCGCTGCGTGGCGAGGATCGAGAGCGTCGCGCAACCCGTCTCCCACGATGTTGAACAGACCGACGACACAAAAGATGAACACCCCAGGCACGAGGGAGACATGCGGAGCAGTCGCCAAGAGGTGGCGGCCTTGCCCGAGCATGCCTCCCAGATCAGCGGTGGGAGGCTGCGCGCCGAGCCCCAGAAAGGAGAGCCCCGCCGTCTCCAAAACCATCCAGCCCACGCTCGTCGAGGCAGCGATTGCGATCGTCGATGTGATGCCCGGCAGCAGCTCCGACCACAGTATTCTCAGGTCACTGAGTCCACTGACGCGGGCGGCATCGACGAAGGTTTCGCGCTTCAACGAGAGCGTCTGCCCGCGCACCGTGCGTGCAAAAAACGGCACGTTGACGATGGCTATGGCCAACATCGCATTGTCCAGCCCGGGCCCGAGCACGACCACGATCGCCAACGCTAGAAGCAGATAGGGGAACGCCATCAGGACGTCGATCAGCCGCATCAAGACGCCATCGACCCGCCCTTCGAAGTAGCCCGCAAGCAACCCCAAAACCGAGCCGGTGAATGCAGCGATACTCACCCCCAGGAGAGCCACCCACAAGGACAGTCGCGCGCCATGCAACAGCCGGGAGAGCACGTCTCTTCCGAGCTGATCCGTACCCAGCAGGTTGCCCGCGCTCAACGGTGGCAGAAGACGCCGCGCGAGTTGTGTTTGGTTCGGCTCCGCGAGCGGCAACAGCGGCGCCATCAACGCCAAGAGTACGAGTACGGCCAACATCGAGACGGCCACAGCCGTCGAGCGTTCCGCGAACAGGCGTGCGCCGACGCTCTTGGCGCGCTGCGAGAGAGGTGTCACGACGCGAACCTCGGATCGAGAGCGCGTTGCACGAGATCGCTCACCAAGTTGACCACGACGTAGAGACAGGCCACGACGAGCACCGCGCCCTGTGCGAGCAGAAAATCGCGCTGCAGGATGGCATCAACCAAGACCTTGCCCAACCCCGGCCACTGAAATACGGACTCGATGTACACTGCCCCGCCCAGCACGAAACCCGCTTGCAGCCCAATCACGGGGACCATACGAGTGAAGGCGAGCTGAAAGGCGTGACCGTAGAGGACCTCGCCCTCTGAAACGCCTTTGGCTCGGGCCATGATGACGAAGTCTTGGGACAGCGTCTCCAACATGGCAGTCCGCATCAGACGCGCAATGACCCCCGTGACCACCAAGGCCAAAGCAACAGCGGGTAGAACGAGGTGACGCAAGCGGTCGCTCCAGTCACCCACGGAGGGCCCATAGGCGCTGGCTGTGCCACTGACGGGAAACCAACCCAACTCGACCGAGAAGACGAGCATCAACAGCATCGCCATCCAAAACGACGGCGTCGAAATGCCCAGCAACGCTACGAAGGTCAGCCCGCGATCGACCAACGTGCCTCGATGTGTCGCCGCCAGACTGCCGAGCAGAAGCCCCAACAGGGTACCCAACCCGAGTGCGACGCTCGCCAACAGCAGAGTCTGGGGCAAACGTTCCAGCAACACGTCGAGTACCGGCCGCTGCAGGGAGTACGATCTTCCGAGATCGCCATGGAGCAAGGCCGAAAGCCAACGCACGTAGCGCAGCGGCATCGAGGCATCGAGGCCCAGTTCACGCTGCAACTCCGCGACCCGCTCGGGTGTCGAGAATGGCCCCAGGATTGCCGTTGCGGGATCACCCGGGAGCAGCGCCACCATCGAGAAGACGAGCAGAGAGATCCCGAACAGAACGAACCCGAGTCCTGCGAGACGCCGCAACGCGTAGACCATCATCGTTTGCGCACTCGATCGAGAGTGAGTAGAAACGACGGTTCGAGCTGCAGGCCCAGAACGCGGTCACTCAGGACGACGTTCTGCCTCCAGCTTGCGACGAACAGCCACGGAGCGTCGTCGTGAACGAGCTGCTGCACGCGGGCGTAGAGCGCAGCTCGCTCGCTGACGTCCGTGCTACGCCGGGCTGCCAACAGCAGCCGATCCACCTCGTCGTTTTCGTACCAGCCCGAATTGAAGCCTTTGGGCGGACGAGCCTCCGAGCGTAACGCCAAGAAGGGGAGCGTGTCGGGGTCGTTGGTCATCCACGCCATCTCCGCCATGTGCGCGTCCGTCAGTCCGGCGTTTACTTTGGTCAGGTAGCTGCTCCACTCCAGGCTCTCGATTGTCACATCGAGTCCGACAGCAGCGAGATCTGCCTGAATCGCCGTCGCCATGGCTACCGGAGCCAGCATACCGGAACCTCCCTGGGGCACCAGAAAACGCAACTTCGTACCCACCTGAACCCCTGCGTCGGACAAGAGCTGCCTGGCCCGGTCGGGATCGTGAGGATAGGGCTCGATCGCGCCGGAGGACGGACCGAAGGCTTTCGCGATCGGTCCGGCAGCAACCTCGGCGGTGTCCTGCAGCACTTGGGTGACCAACGCCTGCTTGTCGACGGCAAGATTGACCGCGCGGCGGACTCGAACATCGTCGAAGGGTGGCTCGTTCGTGTTCAACAGCAGGAACCACAGGTGTGGCCCTGCGACTTCTTCGACGTCGAAGCCGGGCGCCCCTCGGAAGTAGGCGACGTTGTCGGGGCTGAGCTCGACCGCCAGATCGACACTGCCCGCAGCCAATTCCGCGACGCGGGTCATCGGGTCGGCGATGGGGCGAAAGATGAGCTTGGCGGTCGATGCGCGCGCTGCCCAGTAGTCATCGTTGCGCGACAGCACGATTCGGTGCCCTGCATCCCAGGTCGCAAAGAGGAAGGGGCCCGTGCCCGCGGGATGACGAGCCACTTCCTTGCCCCAAGAGCGCACGGCCTGAGGGGAAACCATCAAACCGGTAGGATAGGCGAGGTTGGCCAACAACGGCGCAAACGCCTCATCCAGTTCCAAACGCACCGTCAGTGGGTCGACGACTATCACGCTCTGCACGCGCTCGAAGAAGAACGCCAGAGGGAACGGACCCGTGTCGTGGTAGGGGTGCGCTTTGTCGAGCATGCGGTCGAAGTTGAACTTCACCGCGTCGGCATCGAAGGGCGTGCCATCGTGAAAGCGCACATCGGGCCTCAAGTAGAACGTGTACTGCGTACCTTCATCGGAGACCTCCCAGCGCCGTGCGAGTGCCGGCCCGGGCTCCAAGGTACCTGCCTTGAAGCGTGTCAAGCCTTCGTAGACGTTCACAGCGACGCGAAAGTCGCTCGCCGCAGTCGTCGTGTGCGGGTCGAGCGAACGCGGTTCCGCATCCAGCGCGACGACGAGCACGTCTGAGACCGACTTCGACTCGTCAGCGTGCGTTGCGACGACGCCAGCGAGCCCCGCCGCTCCAACCGACAGCAGAGCTGCGATCAGCTTCAGAGCGTGCATGGGCCCATGCAACCGCAGAACCGAGCCAGATGCAAATCTAGGTAAATAACCGCGCCGACGCCGGCCAATGAACTTGGGCGAGCTGGACGAAAAAATGTCGATCTGAAGCTATCTTGGCCAGGCCCGCGACCGTATCTAGCATCGCTTTGGCGCTCTTTGGTGGGCGCCCTTTATTCCATGAGGAGAACGTGATGCAGGCTAGAAACGACAACATCTCCCGGCGAAGCATCGTACTGGCACTAGCCGGTAGCTCGACGTTGGCAACGACCGGCTGCTTCGGCAGCTTCGGCTTGTCCAAGATGGTTTACGACTGGAACGACAGCTTCGGGAGCAAGTGGGTGAAGTGGTTGGTATTCCTGGGCCTGACCATCTTGCCCATCTACGCGATCACCTTGTTCGTCGATGCCCTGGTGCTGAACTCGATCGAGTTCTGGTTCGGCTCGCACCCTGTCAGCGGCAAAACGGATCTGCCTGGCGGACGGCACGTCGCGTCAAAGCCGACAAAGGACCCGAACGTGATACGCCACGAACTATACGAAGGCGATCGTCGTCTGGCGGTGTTGTATCTGCGCCGCGAAGGGGAAGACGGAGTGAGCCTCCTGGACGAAAACGGAAAGACGATCACCCGCGTTAGTCTCGAGGGCTCCGCTCTGAAGCTGGAACAGGATGACGGCAAGGTCATCGCCCGCTTGGACCGCGAGCAGTGCAAGCGGGCAGCCGACGCCACGCGACAGGGCATCACCCCACGTGAGGCCGTGTTCGACGAGTTGCTGAATTCCGGCCAGCTTGCCAGTGTCAACACAGCCAGCTCACGCGCCTCTGCGCGCTTGAACATGTGACCCGACGAGCCGCCGCCGCGTAACCGTTGGCGGCGGTTCGCGCACGACCAAGACGACAGGGCGCTTGCGGCATCGCGGTCCTTCGTCCACTAGATCATCGAGTGAATCGAGAACTGGAACGACGCCTCGAGGCTCGGGTACGCCACCTCGCCGAACACGTCGGTGAACGGCACTTTCGTCGCCCCGAGGCGTTGGCACGAGCGCAAGCCTACATCCGGGCTGAACTCGACAAGCTCGGCGTGCCCATCACCGAGCGAACCTTTCGGGCGCGCGGCATGGAGTTCGCCAACTTGGAAGTGTTCGTTCCAGCCAGAGACGAGTCGAGCGCACGCGAACAAGTCGTGATCGGCGCGCACTACGATACCGTGCCCGGGACACCGGGAGCGGACGACAACGCCAGCGCCGTGGCCGCGCTACTCGAGTTGGTGGCACAGACCGCTCGGCAACGCTTCAAGCGCGCCGTTCGCTTTGCGTTCTTCCCCAACGAAGAGCCTCCCTTCTTCCCAAACGACGGCATGGGCAGTGATGCCTACGCGCGGGACCTCCGAGCGCAAGGCATCGAGGTCTCGGTCATGATCTCACTGGAAATGCTCGGCTACTACAGCACCGAGCCGAAGAGTCAGAAGTACCCGCCGGGGCTCGGTCTGCTCTATCCCGATCGAGGAGACTTCATCGGCTTCGTGAGCAATCTCGGTTCTCGCCAGCGCATGCACGACGTCAAGCGCGCCTTCAAGCGGAGCACCGACTTTCCATGTGAGAGCCTGGCTGCGCCCGAATGGACGATGATCGTCGGGCTGAGTGACCATCGCTCGTTTTGGAACCAAGACTACCCCGCACTGATGGTCACGGACACAGCGTTCATGCGTAACCCGCACTACCACCAGGCGAGCGATACCCCCGACACCCTCGACTTCCCCCGTTTCGCGCGGGTCGTGGAAGGCCTCGTCGGCACCGTGCGCGCGCTGGCAGATGGGGCCTAAAACCGCCCTTCGAGAGAAAGAGCCACCCTGGGTCCCGGCATCGCTCAAGGAATTGGCGGCGGACCGTAGAGTGTCCTGCGATGGCAAGCGTACCCGATGCCGTAGGCGAAAGCGTAGGCTTGCACCAGATTGTCGTCGCGGTCGACCTCATGCACCTCGCCAGCATTGCTGTACGTCACCAGAATGTTGCCGTTGTGAAGCTGTTGCACGTCCCCGAGAGTCTGCGACGAAGAGCCACCATCATAGCTGCGAACGCGGGTCGCCACCTTGCGCTCCAAGTCCAAGTCGAGTTGCACGGCGAGGGAGCCTCCACCGTTCGCCGCGATCGCGAAAGTGCTCCCCTCGGGGGTCGCAGCCTCGAGCCCGTTGTTGTTGAAGAACAGGATCTGGTTGGGGCTGATCATGTGGTGACCGTGCTGCCGACTCCACTGAACGTCCCCCCCGAAGTGGGATTGGCTGCCATTGCCGCCGAGTACCCAGAGTAGCTCGCCGTTGGTGGTGATCTTGACGAAGGCGTTCTGGCTGAGGCAAGAAACGCTGATGCTGTCGTCCCTCGGGTTGTAGTGAATGGAGTTGCAGTGACAGGGGTCACTGAACCCACCTTCGAAGTTCTCCCCAAAGGCATCGCGCAGGTCGTAAACGAGGCTCAGCTCGTCGTCTGACGAGAGCTTTTCGATTCGACTGCAGCCGTCTCCCCCTTGCCCCGTGAGGAAGAGCATGCCATCGGGAAGCGTCGCAAGGTCGTGGTGACCGGTATCGACAGCGACCCTTTCTTCGGACGCTCCGTCGATCGAAACGCGCACGACGCTGCCGCCAGACTCAGCGCTGGGGTTGCCGTCCCGCGCGTAGATGAACTTGCCATCCCAATCCATGCGGGCTCGAGAAAGCGCTCCGATGGATGTTTCGTACCACCACACGAGCTCGCCCAAGTGATCGTAGATCACGATCGTTCCCGCCTCGTTCCGACTGGAAGCCGTGACGATGAAGCCGGGAGCGACTCGCTCGGGGGAGATAGCAGCGACGCGGACCGGCGGAATCGTCTCGGGCGCGAAGCCCGTCGTCAGCACGTGGTCTTCGCTGACGCAGACCGCCCCACCCGACCTTGCGACGACTCGGTAGTGATACACCGACCCTTGATGCATACCTAACAGGACGGTGCGATACCCGACCGCCGAGGTGTCCAACGGCGCTCGCATCCCGTAGCTCTCGTCCAATCCAAATTCGACGTACCCTCCATCGACATGGCCCAGGTCCGTCGAGAAAACGGACGATGCCGACGGTACTGATCGCCTCGCTGAGGGACACGTTCACATCGAGCCGGCAAGGCGTGTTCGGTCCGAGTGTCTCGCCATCCGACCCGTCGGGTTCGTTTGCGTCGCTACCGCCAGGGACATCGGCAAGCGGATTCGCGCCAGGCGACTCGGCACTGACTTGCGAAACCGGCGGATCCATCGGCAAGGCGGAATCCTCCCGCACACCTGCCCCATCCCCAGTCCCCCCAACCAATGTGGCATCAACCTCCGCAGCGGGCGACGCATTCGCCCCTTCCGTTTCCGTGCCGGTGTCGAGCACATCGCCCGATGCGCAGGCGCAAAGCAGCAACAGCGCTACGGAAACGCTACCGCCACGGGTCCGCCAAGTCATCATTCCGGTCTTATCAGTCACCTCGGGCCCGCGGCAGCAGGCACCCAACAACAGCGGCCACGCAGGCTCCCCAACTGCCGCCCCACGACAAAGATCGACAATCACGGCAGAACTGCCAGAGACGTATACTACGAGACATGCGGCAACGAACGAGCATCCTGAGCACGGCATTCTGCATGGCGTGTGCGGCGTCGCCAGCGGGTACGACGCAGGGGCGTGCGGTAACGATTCAAGCAGCGACAGCCACAGCGACCACACCCAGTGAACAAACTGAGCAAGCCACGCCAGTGGCAACCATTGCCGCGGGGAGTCAACATGTCTGCGCGATCGGGTCCGACACGCGCGTGTACTGTTGGGGCAGCAATGGAGACGGCCAGCTCGGCAATGACACTCGTACCGCCAGCTCCAAACCCATTGTCGTGCCGGGTACCGAGGGAGCCTTCGCGGTGGCCTCGGGCCTGCATTTTTCGTGCGCCCTGCGCGCTGAGCGAGAATTGACGTGTTGGGGCAGGCACCCGGGGCAGACACGCTCAAGTCCGCCGAGTTCACCGACGAAGCTGGTCGACGCGCCCGCTCTGGAGACCATCGCGGCGGGATACGGCTTCGTTTGCGGACTGGATGCCGAGGCACATGCATACTGCTTGGGAGCACACGGTCTGGGCCGCAACTCATTGGCCCGGCCGAGTCGGAGATGGACTCGCGTCCCGGACATCGCGGACGCCGTGGAGCTCCGCGCAACCCTCTTCGGAAGCTGCGTCCGCACCGTTGACGGTAGCGTTTGGTGTTGGGGTGGCGCGTCTGATGATCATGAATCGGCGCCACGCCCCGTCAGGATCCACGGTGTCCACGCCAGCGCGCTCGGGATATCCGCCGGGGGGCTTCCCTGCGCACGAAGCACGGACGGAAAAGCCCAGTGCTGGGATGGTGACGGCGTGCACCCGTCCCGTCCAGACTCGGAGAGCGCCGCTCTGCGCTACCCCGTGTTGCTGACACGAGAGCAGCAGGAGTCGTCGACCGGCAGCGGCTTCGCGTGTGCCCGAGGTGCAGATGGCGTGTTCTGCAGCGGGCGGGCGTACTCTGCCGCCATTGGCGTCAATCCGCCGCCGTTCATGGCAAGCCCACAACCCGTGGCAGTCGCCATCAACGTCACCCGCATCGCCGCCGGCGGGTCACGCACCTGCAAGCAGGTCCATGACGGCAGCGTGACGTGCGTCGACTTCATCGACGGAGCGATCGCCAGCCTGCCGCACGCCCTCCCGTTTTCCGCTTCGTCCTCCAGCTCGGGCTGCGTCGCCGAGCGCTCGGGAGTCACCTGTGTGGGAACGAACTGGGATGGCTCGCTGGGAGTCGACCCAGCCCCTCGAGCTCCGGCGGGAACGACCCGGGTACACCACCACGGCATCTCGCACGTCGCTGACCTCGCCTACTACCGAAGCCACAGTTGCGCCGTCGACGGCAACGGTGAACTGACCTGCTGGGGCGATAACTCATCACACCAAATCAGTCCAACACTTGCGGCCCGCTGGTTGCCACCGACTTCGATCAAGGGACTCCCCGCCGTCAGAGACGTCGGAGTTGGAATGGACGTGACCTGCGTCCTCGACCGGGGCGGGCTCGTCCGTTGCTGGGGCGCAGAAGGGGCGGCCTTGCTCGCCGGAAACGGACTTCGAGATGTCATGCAGCTCGAAATCGCCTCGACAACCGGCTGCGTGCGAACCCACAACAAGCGACTCGTCTGTTGGGGACGGGGCCCACAGCAACCCGAGAGACCCAAGGGGATCGCACCGGTGGATGTCGGGCTCGACGACATCGCCGATTTTGGGCTCGGCTTCGCCCATGGCTGCGCGCTGACCAAAGCCGGCAAGGTGTACTGTTGGGGCGATGGCCAATTGGGACAACTTGGCCAAGGCCAACCGCGGAACGAAGCGACGCCGGTGGAGGTGCTGAATGACGCCACGGCCCTGGCGGTGGGAGGGACGCACACCTGCGCAACGCGCCGGGATGGCCAACTCTGGTGCTGGGGCGCCGGAACACCGGGTTCGGGACCGTACGAGGTGGAAACACCGACGTTGGTCGAGTTGCCGTGAGCAGGCGACGCGCGAGCTTTGCGTCCGAGGCGTAACGCACTGAAACCACTATGTGTTCCACCACTCGCCACCGGCACAAGCCGTGGAGCGACAACAGAACCTTCGGGCCGACCACGACGATCCTTCGTCGTCGCCATTGTGCCGATGACACAGCCGGGGCGGGGCGCTAGTTTCCGCCAATGACCCATGGCAGCGACGGGACGAAGCGACACTACCGGGTGACCGTGCACTACTCGCCCAGGGGCGGCAGCCCGCGCAACGCCGAAGCTCGTCACTTTCAAGTCGCGTTCAAGGTTCACGCCGAAACCAGCAGCGCAGCGACCGTCATCGCACTCGCGGAGTTCCAGCACTCTGCTGGGCTCTGGCGGGAAGAGGTCGAGCGTGTTGGCGTCGTTCCCATCGACGGGCCATAAACGGCAGCAGCAGAGCGGCCACCCGCACCGGCTCTCCGGTGATACCTTGGCCGGTGAGGAATGGAAGTCGCTCGACATGGCAGAGCAACAGGTATAGTGCGGCCGTCATGCCTGTCGCCGTCGGTTGCCTGGCCCTGATCTTTCCGCGCTTCGCGCTGTTCTTGATGTGGCTGTTCGGCGGGGGCTACGTCGGGCGCGCCTACGAGCACTGGCTTTGGCCCGTCTTAGGCTTCTTCTTCTTGCCCATGACGACGTTGGTCTTCGCGTTTTCGATGAACTCGTTGGGTCCAAGCGGTGAGGTCACGCCCCTCGGTTGGTTGCTGACGGGTCTGGCGGTGTTGGGTGATTTGGGCTTGCTCAGTGGGAGCGAGCGCAGTCGCCGCAAGTGGCGTGACCGGGACGAGGACTGACCGCTGTTGGGGCCGGACGTCGCACGCCGGATACTCACGTCGAGTGCGTCAAGCCGAGAGAAACGGCTCCACGTGCGACCTCGCGCCCACATTCACTGACCCTTGACGCACACGCTCCACCACACAATGCGCCCTCAATAGACTCAGTGCGCTCATCTGCGCAGACACCGCAATATCGGCGGCATCAAACACTTCCTGGAGCGAGTTACCAATACCGAGCGTTGTCGCCACGATCCAGCTGTGTCAGGCTATCCGCATGGGGCATTCTGACACCCACGTGGAGATATACCAAGGCGGCTGCCACTGTGGAGCCATCCGTTACGCAGTAACCGGACACCCACAATTCGCCTTCGTGTGCCATTGCGACAACTGCAGACGACTCAATGGCGGAGCCCGAATGGCAGGCGCCGCCTTCGCCCCTAGGCAACTCGACGCCATCGGAGAACCGAAGACGTATACCTATCGCGGTGGACGAGGCGACATCGAGCTGAATTTCTGCGCACACTGCGGAACGCCGGTGTATGCGTTTCCCAAAGCTCACGCCGTGGTGGTGATACGCATCAACACGCTCGACGATCAGAACGCGATCCCGCCGACCAAGTCGATTCATGCGGACCAGGCCTGCGCCTGGGATCAGCTATTCGGTTGAGCTAGCCGGTTGCCGTCCACCGCGCTCTGATGGAGCGCACTGGCACCATTGGATCGCACCTGCTGGCGTCCGCGGCGGTATGGACCAGAGCGGACCAATCACGCACGTCGCCAAACGTCCTGTCGCCTGACACGCGCGATCTTGGCGCGCCGAATGTTCGATAGCGCTGCAGCGAGAGTCCGCTTTTTGTCGCAGGCTGGAGCCCGTACTCAGAGTGCCCGGGATACCTGAGCCCTCGCACCAGGGGTTCGCGTCTCTACCTCCAATCATGTCTCTCAATCGCTCCAAGTCCCCCACCCTGCTCATGGTCGCTGCTTCGTGTTGTGCGGCCTTCGGCTGCAGCTCCGGCGGCGCCAACCGAGACGACACTTCCGGCAGCGCAAACGTCGCTACCGCCGGTGGCGCCACGGCGGCCGAGCAGCGCACGGAAGCGTCAGCTGGAAGCATGTCGGGCACCGCCCCGGCCGCCGCGGACTCGCCCGCGGGTAGCACTGCCGGCTCCGACGCCACGAGCGACGAAGTCGCTCCGGTCGCGAACGCCGACACCGAAACGGACAGCCCGCGTGACAGCTCCGAGCCAGGCAACGAGTTCGCGGTCCCCGCAACCAGTTCCGAACCTGGCGCCGAAACGCCCACCGATACCTCGGAAGACTTTCCGATGAACGACGAGCCCGCCAACGCCGCGCCGGAGCCCGAAGCGACCCCGAGCAACGACGGCGCCCCCGACGGCTCCGAGATGACACCATCTGTCGAACTCACGGGACCTCCGGTCACTCGTCACGGCCAACTGCGAGCAGACGGCAATCGTGTGGTCGGCGAGCACGGCCAACCCGTCACGCTGCGAGGCCAGGGCTTCGGCTGGGACAACTGGTGGCCCCAGTACTACAATGCCGACGTCGTTGCCTGGTTGCGCACCGACTGGTGCGTCGACATGGTGCGACCGGCGATGGGAATCGAACCGGATGGCGCCTACTTGGCGGATCCTGGTGCATCGACGGAGCGCGTCACGGCCGTCGTCGATGCGGCCATCGCCAACGACATCTACGTGATCATCGATTGGCACGCTCACGACATCCATCAAGACGAGGCCGTCGCGTTCTTCGGGCAGATGGCCCAACGCTATGGCGACCAACCGAACGTCATCTACGAAGTCTTCAACGAACCCGAAGACGACGAAACGTGGCCGCAGGTCAAAGCCTACGCCGAGGCGGTCATCGCGGCCATTCGTGAACATGACCCCGACAACTTGGTGATCGTCGGCTCTCCGGAATGGGATCAGCGCATCGATCTCGTGGCTGCCGATCCGATCACGAGCTTTTCCAACATCGTCTACTCGGTGCACTTCTATGCCGCGACCCATGGATCCTGGTTGCGCGAACGCACCCAGGCCGCACTGGACTCGGGCATAGCGGTCTTCGTCAGCGAATCGAGCGGCAGTGAGGCGGCGGGCACGGGTGCCAACGACTACGACGAGTGGCAGGCCTGGTTCGACTTCATGGATCAGAACCAGATCAGTTGGATCAACTACTCCGTCTCAGACAAGGCGGGAGAGACCATCTCGGTGCTGCAGCCGGGCGCGCCAGCAGACGGCAATTGGGACGAGTTACAGTTGACGGAGACAGGCCAGTTCATTCGCAACGTCTTCATGAGCTACTGCGACTGAACGACTGCGCGTGGGGTTGTGCTTTCTCCGCGCCCCCGCCGGGCAGATCCCCGTGCTCGAGTTCGACGACGGAACGTGCCTGGCAGAGAGCACCGCGATCAAGTCGCGACCGAGCGTCGAGGCTCTGTGGCGGAACGTCTTCGGCTGCGCTGAACGACGCAATGACCCCAACCGCGTACTCGCCACGAAACGTCGATAGGACGCGGCGCACGATACCCAGGGCATCCTCGTTGCAGAGCGCCATGGCCCACACCGTCGGCAGCATCATGTTCGCAGGCTGCGGGCTTCACGCTCGAGCCTCGAGGCCATGCCGGCAAAGAATTGTAGTTCACGACGAAAACTGTAGGCAGCGCTGAGGCCGCGAGCTCAGACCGAAGAACGGGCCGGCTTGGCTCGCCTGCTCGGGTGTGGTGCGGTAACAGAGCACTCATGCCTACCGAAAAGTGGTGGCGCCCGGCGGCGCCTTTGTTTGCGGGTGTCCTGGTTGCGCTCTCGTGGGCCTCGACCTCACAGGCGGCATGCACGCTGTCCGATTCAGCCGTATTGCCGGCGGGCAATGCTCTGCTCGACTCCGACGGTCAGCCACTTGCCCGCTTCGGCGGTCAGCAGGTGAGGATGACCGCCAGCAACTTCCCCAAACAAGCGCGTGGACTCGTTACGGTACGCATCGGCGGCTCCAAAGACTTCCAGCTCGATGGCTTCCTGCACGGCACGTCCCTGCCCCTGTACACGAGC
>JBNKZR010000101.1:0-19714 GCA_050301735.1 Polyangiaceae bacterium
CGGCATGGGGCGCAGCACGCCCGCCGGATCCGCCAAGCTCTCCGTCGAACAAATGGCTGCCGATGCGCTGCACGTCTTGGACGCCGCCGGTTGGTCCTCCGCGCATGTCGTCGGACATTCACTCGGCGGCTGCATCGCCCTGCAACTCGCCCTCAGTCACCCCGAACGCGTGCGAAGCCTCGCCCTTTTGTGCACCGCCGCCGATGGCCCAGATCTGGTCCGCCTCGACGCGGCCATGATCTGGAGAGGCATTCGCATGAACGTGGGTTCCATGGCGTCGCGACGGCGCGCCTTTTTGGAGGTCGTGCTGACGAAAGCACAGCACGCCGAGTGGGATCTCGAGCAGGTGGCCGCCGCGCTCGAACCCCTCTTCGGACACGACCTCGGAGTCACCCCGCCCGTCGTCATCAAACAGGTGCGTGCCATGGGCTCATGGAACGCACTGGCGAAGCTCGACCAACTGCCGACCATCCCGACCCTCGTCGTCGGCGCCGATCAAGACCTCATCGCCCGCCCCACCCTCGTACGCTCGACGGCGCACGCCGTCGCCGGCGCACAGCTGATCGAATTGCCGGACGCCGCCCACGGCGTCATCGCCACCGAACCCGAGCGCATCAACCCGCTGCTCGCGCAGCACGTCGCTCGCGCCCGCTGACGAGGCGTCGTCGCCTCGACGCTACGGCTCGCAGGCAGCCACGGGCTCCCCGAGGTCGTCGATGCCGGTCACCTTCAAGAAGAAGGTGGAATTGTCGCAGGAGCGGTTGGCGGCAAAAACGAGCACGTCGTAGCTGACGCCGGGGCTGAGACCGTAGGTGGCAGCGCTCGTGTCGTTCAGCGCGATGCTAGCGGCCTCCGGCACGTGGCGGCCGCCGAGATCGGCGGCTAGCGTGCCGTTGACGAAGACCCAGAGGTCGTCGCTGGCGAGCAAGTCGATGCGGATGTCGTCACCCGCGGCGTGCACGTGTTCGAGTGTGACGACGCTCGTGAAGAAGTGGTTGTGCCTGACGGATCGCTCGAGCACGTCCTCCTCCCACGGCTCAGCCAAGTAACCGTAGTCCGCCGCGATCCTCGCGGGCAACGGGGCTTCCGTCCCCACGTCGTCCAAGGGGAAGAACACGGGGCTCCCGTCGTAGAAGGTCTCGTCTCCCTGGCAGGGGTCGTTGCACGAGCCGTCCAAACACCAACTGCAGACGAAGTCCCTCGGCTCGCCATAGGTCTCGTTTTCGTAGCCGAACCATTGCTCGCCGTCGTCGTTCAGTCGGTTGGCAAAACCGCCGTCGTCGGTGCGAAACAAAAGCAACTCGCGTTGGTAGCGGGCGCGCCCCGCGCCGTCGGTGAACCATTCATCGAAGGCGGAAAACGCTTCGTAGCTGCCAACAGTTGCGTCAGGTAAACATTGCTGCAGCGCGGGGGACTCGGCCAACTCGGGCACCCCTGCCGTCGGCAGCGCAGCTCGAACCAGCCCGACGCTCAGCGACTCGGCCGCAACGACTTCGCCCGTGTCCTCCACACTGCGGGTGCAGCCGTCGTCGAGCGGCCCGAAGTCGACGTGCTCGCTGCTGAAGTCACGATAGGTCACGGGCAAACGGGCGAGGCACGGGCTACCCGCCGTGCAACCCGGTGGACACAGTGTCGGCAGCTCGCTCGGTGGCGTCACTGGAGGCGTGCTCGAGGGCGGCTCCGACGAGGCAGGGGGTGGAACCGTCGGCGCGGGAGGGCAGCCCGCAACGTCCGCACCGCCGCACTCGACGCAGCGCCCAGCGTCACAGCCGCTGCCCTCGGGGCACACGACGCCACACGCACCACAGTTGAACGCGTCGTCCTGCAGCTCGCCCTGCTCGTCGATCTCTCCGTCGCAATCGTCGTCGATGCCGTTGCACCACTCTCGCCCGTCGGGCCCGATGTCCGCGCTGGAGTCATCGCAGTCGTAGCCGCCGCAAACCGGCGCGGGGTGGCCATCGCGGTCGCCGTCGAGGAGCTCGAACAGACACGTGCGGCTTGCCGCATCACAGCGCTCTTGCACCGTGCAGGCGTCGTCGTCTCGGCACTCGTCATCCGTCGCGCACGCGCGCGATTCGACGCACCCCAGGTTTGGCAGACAGAAGGCACCCACCCCGCACGAAGAAGAGTCCGCAAGGTGAACACACCGCCTGTCCCCCGTCGACTCGAGGTTCTCCGTCAAGACCTCCGAACAGCGGTCGTCCGTGCAATCGAAGCCGTCGTCACAGTCGGCGTCGCGTTTGCAGTGGCCCACCCCTCCCGGCGCTGGCGTCGAACTGCTGGGCGCCTCGTCCGTTGGCGCCGCCGCCTCGTCCGAGCCCGCCGTCGCCTCGTCGGCACTGGCGCCAGCGTCGACTGGCGCGTCGGGCGTGCTGTCGGCGTCCGTCTCGCTGCTGTCCGTGTCCGTCGGCGAGGATGCGTCGGGAGCCGCAAACGGCGCGCTGGCGTCGGAGTCGCCGGCCGTCGATGCCTCGTCGCTGGCTGCGTTGGGCGCGTCATCCCCTCCGGAGGTATCCGTAGCGTCGTGAGCCCCGCCACAAGCCACCAGCAGTAGTCCCGAGATCATCCCTGCGCCCCACCGGTAGCCACTCATGTGGCGATGCAACCACGCCGACGCATGTGGGTGCAAGCCAGCTCACGCGATCGGGAGGTGGCGTGTATCGTTTGGGCGGCCTGTCTCGTTTGGGCGCCGTGTCTTAGGCGCCCCGCCGCGCCGTCGTCGGGTGTCGTGGCGCTGCCTCCTCAACGTCCCGGGACGTAGCGGCCTTCGGAGAATGTCGGCCCGCTGCGCGTGTTGGCCTCGTCGATGGCCGCCTGCAGATCGTCCGCCCCGCCCGCGCACGACTCGCACCGGCTCGAGCCGCCTCGGGTGCACAGGGCATCGTCGCGCAAGCTCGCCAATGCCGCGCTGCTGCGCTGATCCGCCCACCGCGTCGCGCGCTTCAAGAGGCGCTGCAACGACTCGCAGTCCGCCGGCTTGGCGAACTCCAGCTCCAGCCGCACCTGCAACGCGTCCGAAGCATGATTGACGCGCAGGATGCGCAGCCGCTGCTCGGCCAACTCCCGGATTGCTGCCTCATGACGCCGTGACTCCAAGCTCGTCCACAGATCGAAGAGCAGATCGACCCCGGGCTCGCCGAGCAGGTTCATGGCCAAGGTGATCGCCGCCTCGTAGCTCGTGCGCTGCTCGGCGGCGATGCGGATCGCGCCGAGCACTTCGGGGTCTTTGGCCTGGGCAGGATCGAGCTGGATGGCGTTGCGATAGGCGGACGTGCTCTTCGACCAGTCGCCGGCCTTGGCGTGCAATGCCCCCAGGCTGAGCCAATCTGCCAGCTTGCGCTTGTAGACGGGCAGCGCCTCGATGTCCGTCAGTTGATCGGCTTCCTCGGAAGAGAGGGGCGACTCCAACACCGCGCCTTGGGAATCGTTGGTTTCAGGGGCTTCGAGAGCGGCAGCGGGAGCCATCTCGACGCTCGGCGCGTCTTCAGCTCCAACCAGTAACCCAGCGCCGACCATCACCCCGAGCACGACCCCTGCTCCGGCCAGCAGCACGCCCAAGCGCACGCGATGGCGACCGAAGGCCAGCGGCCGCCGTAACACCGCGAGCGCAGGAATGCGCCGCTCCAGTGCGGCAAACGTCCGTGCCGACACGGGCCCGAAGCGCCGAGCGACGTGACGCCCGAGGGCTGCGAGCTTGGAGTAAACGCGGGCCCAGGTGTGGGCCACGAAGTGAACAGCGGCGCGCCAGAACTTCGTCGCGTCGTCAGCGGCTCGGGCTGCCAAGCCGGAGCGCAGCGTGTGCAGCTCGTCCTGCACCTCCTGTGCCGACGCGGGGCGCGCCTCGGGTTTCTTCTCCAACAGACGCATCACGAGGCGCGCCAGACGCGGGGAGACGTGCCGCGGCAGCGGTGGCGGCGCTTCGTTGAGGTGCTTGTTCAACAGCACGAGCACGGTGTCCGCAGCGAAGGGCGGCTTGCCGTCGAGCATCTCGTAGAGCAACACACCCAACGAGTAGAGATCGCTGCTCGGCCCGACGACGCCGGCCGAGGCCTGTTCGGGGGACATGTACGTCGGGGTTCCGAAGATGGTACCCATCTTGGTCAATTGGGTTGCTGGGTCACCATCGGCATCGTCATCGAAGGCAACCTTGGCCAACCCGAAGTCCAACACCTTGATCGAATCCGGTTCGGGCCCCTGCTCTTGCACCATGATGTTTTCGGGCTTCAGATCGCGGTGCACGATGTCATGGGAATGAGCCGCCACCAGCGCCGCGGTGAGCTGACTGGCGATCGAAAGCGCGCGCTCGACGGAGATCGAACCGCCAGCGCGGTGGAGCACCTGCCGCAGATTCCTGCCCTCCACGAACTCCAGACTGAGATAGTAGGTATCATCATCGAGACGTCCGAAGTCGATCGCCGACGCCACATTGGGATGCTGGATGCGCGCGGCCGCCACGGCTTCACGCTGGAAGCGCGCCACGGCTTCGGGCATGCGCGTCATGCTCTTGTGCAACACCTTGAGCGCCACCGTCTTGCGCATGTGCACGTGAGTGGCTCGGTAGACCGCCCCCATGCCGCCGGTACCGAGCGCTTGTTCGATGCGGTAGCGTCCGGCGATGACACGCCCGAACTCCAAGGCTTCGCTGTCTTTGGCGGGGAGCCCCGGACTCATCGCCCCACGCCGCTCGGTATCGGCGCTTCGACGAGCCCGAGCGCCTCACTGCCCGCGCACGGACGGGCACGACCAAACCAGGCTACGAGCGTCGTCATGCTGCAACGCTAGAACAGGGCTAGCGGAGGTTCAAGCCACGCCTCGAAGCCCCACGCGGACCAGGCGACGCGGGCCGCAGCGGGGGCCGGGTACACCCCCGGACGAGTCTCCGCTCGAGGCGCCCCCCCGAAGTCGTCGACCGCCAGGATCTGCGGGCGGCCGCACGCCGACGTTTTTCGCGAACTCGCATGGCCCCGGTTCCGGCGACACGACAGCATTCCCCCAGGGCCGGTGCGTGCGACCGCGAACTGGATCCGACGCAACGCAGACCTGCGAACGGGCGTGCCGCGCCGACCGAACGCCCACATGCTCTGCCATTCCGCTCCGCCCGGGCCGTGCTACGACGGACCGTCGAAGGTAGCGCCGTGAAGCATACGAACAGCCCCCTTGCTCCCCGCAATCACCCCATCTTGTACGCGCTCTCTTGCGCGACTCTGACGTTCGCCACAGGCGCGCTGCAGGCCGCGTGCTCCGACTCGTGTTCGAGCAACGGCGAGCTGTCCTGCGCCGCACCCCCGTCGACGGAGCCAGGCCCCAGCGCGGCGGCACCGACTCCAACAGCCGCCACTCCCGCATCACCCGCGACGATGCCCGGAGCTGAAGCGGTACCCACGTCGCCGTCACCGGTGAACGCGACACCCGGCGCGCCGAGCAACGAGCCTGCCGCCGTGGGCCAGCAACCCGGCGAGCCCGCTCTGCCCGAGATGACGCCCCCCGAGGCCCAACCCGCGCCGGACGCCGAGCCACCCGCGCTTGCCGAAACGCCGGAGGCCATGCCCGAAGAGCCCGCGCCGGAAACGCCGGCGACGCCCGAGCCCGACACCATGCCCCCAGAGCTCGACGGCCCGACCGATCCGGATCCTGCGGCGGAGACGAGCAACGAGACGCTGTTACGTTTGGCCGTCAAGTTCTACGGCGCCCAGCGCAGCGGTGAGGGACCGAATTGGCTGCTCGACGGCCAGAGCTGCCACACAGCCGACGGCTCGTCCATCGCTGCTGACTTGAGCGGCGGCTGGCATGATGCGGGCGACCACGTCAAACCGACGCTCACCAACGCCTTCGCCAGCTACGTGATGCTCAAGGGATTCGAAGTCTATGCCTCGTCGTTCGCAGACGTCGATGACGAGGTGTACAGTGGCAGCCCGAACGGCGTGCCCGACGTGCTCGACGAGGTGCGCTACGCGACGGACTATCTGGTCAAGGCGCACCTCTCCGCCGACGAATTGGTCGGCATGGTGGGCGACACCACCGCGGACCACTCGAACTGGGTCACCTGCGTGTTCCAAGAAACCCTCGACGCCAGTGAGGGTGGTCAACCGCGCCCCGTGAGCCTGGACGCCAACGCGGACATCGCGGGTATCACGGCGGGGGCCCTGGCGTTGATGGCGCGCCTGCTGCGCCCCTACGACGCGGCACTGGCCGAGAGCTACCTGACTCACGCGATCGAAATCTACGAGATCGCCGACGCCAACCGAATGGGTTCCAATCCGGGCCTCTACGCCCAGGTCAGCACCTTCGGCACGCCCTGGGCGGACGAGCTGATGTGCGGGGCGGTGGAGCTCTATCGCGAGACGGGCGAACAGCGCTATCTGGAGGACGCGCTCGAGATGAACGACGAGGTCGGCTCGCACTTGTGGGCTCCCAACTGGGGCCAATCGGCCGACTACTGCCGCCACAGTCTGTTCCTCGCGGGCGAAGAGGACGCGGCTCTGCAGTACTGGCAACAAGACGTCGAAAACTACGCCGCTCAGGTGAGCACCCTGCCCAACGTCACGGGCATGATCTACTTCGACGCCTGGGGCAGTCTGCGCTACGCGGCCAACGCCGCCTTCTCCGCAGCGCTGCACCACGCAGCCACGGGCAGCGAGAGCTCGCGTCAATTGGCGCAGAGTCAACTCGACTACATCACCGGCGCAAACGAGTACGACCGTTCTTTCGTCGTCGGCTTCGGTAACAATCCGCCGACGCAGCCCCATCACCGCAACGCTCACGGCCACGACGAGGACGACATCACCCTGCCCTTCGAGCACGTGTTGTCGGGCGCCCTCGTCGGGGGGCCGACCGCCACGGCCGTGGGAAATACCGAAGCGGGCTACGCCGACGACGTCAACGACTACGTGGGCAACGAGGTCGCCCTGGACTACAACGCTGGCCTGGTTGGGCTAGCTGCGTTCGCGGTCGCTGGCGAACGGCAATAGCCCGCTCACTGGGCGGCGAACGCCGCGAGCGAGCCCACGCCTGCGATTCGAATCGGTCGTGGCGCAGGAGGGTGAGACACCTCGCGCGGACATGGGCGCCGATATGACGGCGGACGAGCGAGAATTTCAGCACGCCTCTGTTGCAGATGTGAAGCGTCGTCCGCTACAGAGGATGACATGAGGATTCGGGTTGGGGTGATCGTCGGGGCGACAGCACTGACGGCTTGTCTGTGGAGTAACCACGCCAGTGCGGCAAGCCAGGACTCGCCGGCTTCCGGGGAGTTCATCTTCAACCCGCTGGGGTTGCTGTTCGGGAACTACAACGCCGAACTGGGCATTGGCGTAGCCGAAGTCGTATCGGTCAACGTCAGCGGTTCCTACTTCGACTTGGGCTCGGGCTCGGTCGACGTGACTGGGTTCAGTGGCGGAATTGGCGTGCAGCTGTTCTTGACGCGGCAACTCTACAACGGTTGGTACGTCTACCCGAACGTGCAGTACATCAACGCTCATGGCACGTCGAGCGACGAAGAAGCCGACCTCACGGCTTTCGGTGGCGGCGCCCTCGGCGGCTATCAGTGGGATTGGAAGCCGTTCACGTTGCGCTTGGGTGCTGGTTTCGTCGTCTACAGTGCCAGTGCCACGGGCGACGACATCGAGGTCGGCTTCTCCGGCGTGAGCCCGGCGGCGGATCTGAGCCTCGGCGTGAGTTTTTGACGCGACGCCCAAGGCGCGGTCGCCGACACCTGGACACACCTGCGAACCGGTAGACCCCAAAACGGGAGACGATGTGGAAGCATCATTCCTGCCAGCGGGCCAGCCTGCATTTTGCTCCGCTTTGAATCGGGGGCTTGCCAGGTGGGCTCTTCGGCTTACCTGGAGGTTCACGATCTGGAATCGATGCGCTTCGCTAGCAGTTGGGACGCTGCCTGGATGTTGACGTGTAGGCAGACCTGGTGCTGAATTAGTGAACGCGGTGGTGGAAGCAAACAGACAGAGGTGCAGCCGGCATGTCGCCGAGCGGGGGAGCCGAACGAGCGGGGGCTTGGCGTGCTGCACCAGGCGCGCCTCCACGTCGTCGAATGCGCGTACCTCTCGCATCTCGGCGCTGCTGAGTCCGGCGCGACTGTTGGCACTCTTCACCTGCCTTCACCTGCTCTTCGCCTCCGGTATTGCCGGCGGGGGGCTGTCCAGCAAATCCTCCCTAGAGGCAGCGGCGCAGGCAGCCACCGTGGCCGCCGCACCAGATGCTCCCGCGAAACGCGCGCCGACAGCAGTGTTCACCGCGGACGCACTGACGCCACCGACGGACTTTGGCGGCCTACCCTGCGGCGACTCGCAGCCGGGTGAAGGCTCGGAAGACACTCCGGAAGAAGAGTCGGACGATAGCGAGGACGACCTCATCCGGCTCGACTCTCAGATGAGCTCTGATTGCTGTCTCGCTGGCGTCGGCCTCGACGCGACCGCCAAGACTCCGTCCCAAGGGGCGAAGCTGGTCTTCGGCATCTACAGACCGCCCAGACGCGCCTGAGGGCTCACGCCCGGGCGACGAGCCTCGGCAGAGTCCAAGCATCGCCCGCCATTCGCCGGCAGCTCCCCCGAAGCTGCTCGGCGTGAACATGTCCTTTTGACGTCACTCACCGGCTCCACAGCTGATCAGGGACGCCCCCGCGCAGCACGGCACGCTGCAGCACAGCGCGCCGCAGCACAGCGCTCCCCAAAGTCCATCCTCCCAAAGAAGCGAAACCCATGCATTCCTCAGAAACACACGCTCCCGCGCCCGAGGCACCCAAGAGCCCGTCACCCCGGAGTTCCCTGCAAAACCTGAAGCACGACCTACCGGCTTCGATCGTCGTATTCCTCGTCGCCCTGCCGCTGTGCCTGGGCATCGCTCTGGCGTCCGGCGCGCCGCTGATGTCCGGACTGGTCGCCGGCATCGTCGGCGGTCTGGTCGTCGGTTCACTCAGCGGTTCACACACCAGCGTTGCGGGCCCAGCTGCCGGTTTGGCTGCCATCGTCGCCACCCAGATCACCGAATTGGGTTCCTTTCAGGCATTCCTGGTGGCGACGGTTCTGGCCGGCTTTCTGCAGATCGGCTTGGGCCTGGCACGCGCTGGCTCGATCGCTGCGTTCTTCCCATCCAGTGTCATCAAGGGCCTGCTGACGGCCATCGGCTTGCTCCTCATCCTCAAGCAGATCCCCCACTTGCTCGGCCACGACCCCGACCCGGTCGGCGAGATGGCCTTCACCCAACCCGATGACCAGACGACCTTCTCCGAACTCCTCGACACGTTGTTTCACGTTCACTTGGGTGCGACGGTCGTAGGTCTCTTGTCGTTGGCGGTGCTGGTCGGTTGGGGCAAGATCCCGCGCTTGCGCTCCAGCTTGGTGCCCGTGCCATTGGTCGTCGTCGTCGGCGCTGTCCTGTTGAGCCTGGCATTGGGTGGGCTCGGGGAGGCATGGTTGATCGGAGCCGACCACCTCGTCCGAGTGCCGGAGGCGAGTACACCCGCCGAAATGCTCGGCCTGCTCGAGTTCCCCGACTGGTCCGCCCTGAACGACTCTGCGATCTACACGGCAGCACTCACGCTCGCCATCGTGGCTTCTCTCGAGACGCTGCTGAATCTGGAAGCAGTGGACAAGCTGGACAAACTCCAGCGCCACTCGCCACCAAATCGTGAGTTGTTCGCCCAAGGCGTGGGCAACGTGATCGCTGGCCTGATCGGTGGCCTCCCACTGACGAGCGTGATCGTTCGGAGCAGCGTCAACGTCAACTCCGGAGCCCGCAGTCGCGCGAGCGCGGTTCTGCACGGCGTCCTCTTGGTCGGGTGCCTGTTGCTCTTGCCGTGGATGCTGAACATGATCCCACTGGCCTGCTTGGCGGCCATCTTGATCGTGACGGGCTTCAAACTGGCGAGCCCGGCGCTCGTGCGACAGATGTGGAGCGAGGGCAAGAGTCAGTTCATCCCCTACGTGACCACGGTCGTGGCAATCGTCGCAACGGACTTGCTCAAGGGCATCATCTTCGGCCTGTTCGTCAGCGTGGGCTTCATTCTGCACAGCAACCTGAAGCGTCCCATGCGCCTGGTCCGCGAGAAGCACATCACTGGCGAGGTGCTGCGCGTCGAACTCGCCAATCAGGTCAGCTTCCTCAACCGCGCCAGTCTGGACCGGGTGTTGGCATCGGTGCCCAACGGTGGGCAGGTCCTGCTCGACGCACGCAGCACCGCGTACATCGATCCGGACATCCTCGACCTCATCCACGACTTCAAGAACAAAGCCGCACCGGCGCGCGGCATCGAGCTGAGCTTGCTCGGCTTCCGCGATCGCTACGCGCTGCGAGATGAGATCCAGTTCGTCGACTTTTCCTCGAGGGAAGTGCAGACGTCGCTCACACCCGAGCAGGTGTTGAACATCTTCAAAGAAGGCAACAAGCGTTTTCGCAATGGCGAGCGCCTGACCCGCGATCTGCTCAAGCAAGTCAAAGCAACCGCAGGAGGCCAGAGCCCACTGGCCGTGGTCCTGAGCTGCATCGACAGTCGCGCACCGGTCGAACACCTCTTCGACCTGGGCATCGGTGACGTTTTCAGCATCCGAATCGCAGGCAACGTAGCTCGGGAGAAAGTGCTCGGCAGCATGGAGTACGCGTGCAAGGTCGCCGGCGCCAAGGTGATCCTGGTGCTCGGCCACACTTCCTGTGGCGCCGTGACCACGGCAGTCGATCTCAAGCACCGGCACCAAACGGCTGCCGACGTCACCGGATGCCAGCACATCGACACGCTGGTCTCGGAGATACAGCAAGCGATCGAGCCATCTCTCGAACCCGAGTTGACCAGCCCGCCGCAACCCGCCCACGTCGAGCGTGTGGCGCGAGCCAACGTGTACCGCACGATGCGCGTCGTGCTGGAGCGCAGTGATGCGCTGCGCGAGATGGTGCAGTCGGGCCAGGTTGCCCTCGTCGGGGGTCTGTACGACGTGCACTCCGGGGCGGTGGACTTCTTCGCCTCCGACGAGTCGGCAAGTGCCGAGGTCGTGGCCGTGCTCGCGCGGAGCGACTCGCAACTCGAGGGAGCGAGCGAAGTGGCATAGCACCCGCTCGCTCCCCCAGCTGACGACGCACTCGTACTCGACAGACACGCTACCGCAAGCTAGCGTGAACGGACTCGTGCCCATTCCCACCATTCCAGTAACCATCGTCACTGGCTTTCTCGGCTCGGGGAAGTCCACGCTACTTCAGAGGTGGCTCGAAGAGTTGGCGGGAGAGAACACCGCCGTGATCGTGAACGAACGCGGCGAGGTCGGTATCGATGGGGAGTTGCTCGCAGCTCACGTCGCCCGGCTGCGCGAGATCACCGGCGGTTGCGTGTGCTGCAGCAGCCAAGCAGAGCTGATGAGTGCATTGCGTGAGCTCGGTGAAGCCGAGCCCGCGCCTGCTCGCATCCTGGTCGAAACGTCTGGGGCGGCTTCACCTGCCGGTGTCATTCGCGGAGTTGCTGCGCCCCGCGTGCGAGAGCGCTTGAGGCTCGACGGCGTGGTCACCGTGCTGGACGCCACCCGCGCCCAATCGGTGCTGGCTTACGACCTTGCCGTCGAGCAGCTGGGGTTCGCTGATGTGGTCGTTCTCTCCCACGTCGACCAACTGGAGTCGCCTACGGCTTCCAAGGAGCTGGACTCGATGCGGGGCGAGCTTCAACGCTATGCCCCGGCGGCGGTCTTCGCCGAAGCGAACCGAGGCGTGCTCGGCCGAAGCCTCCGGGCGCTGCTTTCGACTCGTGCCGAGACGCTACACGCCCTACCTGAGCACTCCGCGCACTCGACCATAGAAGCAGTGTCGTTATCGCTGGACGGTGAACTCGACGAAGACCGCTTCACCGACTGGGTGGAAACCGCGCTCGGCAACGTGGAAGCCCGCATTCTGCGAGTGAAGGGCATCCTCGCGATTCACGGCGTAGCGGCTCGGGTGATCGTTCAAGGTGTCGGCGAGGCCGTCGATGTGCAGCTGGGCCGAGCGTGGAAAGACGCACGACGCACGAGTCGTCTCGTCGTCTTGGGTTTAGGCCTCGACGCCAACGAGCTGGAAACGGGCTTCCATCGCTGCTCGGTTTGACGGTCTTCCTCGCTAGGTAGGCGCCTGCGCCTTGCGCTGCGCCATCGCCCTGAAGTCTTGACGAACACGCCATATCTGCGCGACGCACAAGAAGCGAAGTGCAGCTACGCTGCATTTCTGCTCGCAGTCTTCACCGAAGCAGCGTGCGCGGCGTTGCACCCCAATCTCCATTGATCCCGGCGGGGCCCATTACCCATTGCGCTACCATCAGACTGCGCGGGCTGACGTCTCTGGTCAGCGATTCACCCACTCCATTACAGCGTGTGGTGAACAGCTCGCAGCTGTGGAGGACCCAATGGCAGACAGCGTCACCGACTTCAAACACGCCCCCACCACGAACACGAAGCGAGGATTCCGCTCGCGACACTTCGGGACAGCCTCCGCACTGGCACTGCTCGTGACCGCCTGCGACTACGGGGCATCGGTGACTCCAGCCGAACAGATCGGGCCAAACGAAGGCGCTGCCATGGGACAAACCCCGCCGTCGAGTTTTGGTCCAAACGCAGCAGGGGGTCTCGAACGCGTGATGGACTCGCGAGAGCCGGTGTTCGCTGAAACCCCACCCCCACCGATCATGGGAGGAACGCTGCGCATCCTCGCGGACGGCAACACGGCGGTCGCGGCCGATCCAGCGCGCGACGTGGTGCACTTCGTCGATCTGGACGCTGGCGAAGTGATAGCGACGGTACCGTTGCAGTCCGGAGCTCGCCCCGGACGCATCGCGGAAAGCCCCGGCGCCGTCCACGTGGTGCTGACGGGTGCGGGTCGCGTGTTGACCTTGGACACGAGCGGCAACACGATCCGACAAGCCGACGTCTGCGCGGAGCCTCGCGGGCTGGAGTACGTGCCGTCTAGCCAGACGCTGCTGCTCGCGTGTCGCGACGGTCGTCTACTCAGTCTCTCACCACAAGACGGACAGCTCACACCGTTCGCGTCACTGCCTACGGATCTGCGCGACGTGATGGTCGTCACCCCCGACACTGGCGAAGAGAACATCTTCGTCTCACGCTTTCGCTCCGCTGAGTTGATTCGCGTGCACTCCGATGGCTCGGTCGACCCCGGGCGTGTGTTGCCCGACATCACTGCGATGCGCACTGTGGTCACCCAGGAAGCAGCGGACGAATTCGGCAACGTGCTCGTTGAAGATGGAGAAGTCGTCGAAGTCCCGATGGCGGCGACCGTCGCCTGGCGCGCCCGCGCCGTGGGCAGTGACGTCGTCGTGCTGCATCAACGGGCGCAGCGCGGCGAAATCAACGTTGCTGGCGCAGGCGGCTACGGAGGTGGCTGTGAGGGTGTCGTGCAGCCTGGGGTCTCCAAGCTCGACCAAGACGCTGCGGTGCTCACCAGCAGCGCGCTATCGCTGAACGTTGGGGTCGACTTTGCCGTCTCTCCCGACGGTGAGTGGTGGGCGTTCGCCGATGCCGGCGTCAGCGACCCCGAGACCCCACGCGAGTTCGTGATTCCCGACGAAGCGGCGCCAGGCCAGACGTCAGTGATCGGCGTTGCCTCGGGCAGCACTGCTGAAGGCACGTCGCCTCAGTCGAACGCTCCCGTTCAGTTGTTCAGCAAAGCGGCGCTCGAGCTGAGCTCAGCGCCCGATCCCGAGTTTCCGTGTGGCTCGGGGCCGTCCGCCTCCTTGGCTGGTGACCCCGGTCAGCAAGCGACCGCCGTCGAGTTCAACCCCACTCGCCCCGCCCAACTCGTGGCCTTGTTGCGGCAACCCGCCGTGCTCCTGATTCACGACGATCTCACCACCTCGAGCGAAGCGCGTCGCGTGCCTTTGGGTGGCGCGGACATCACGGACACTGGGCACGACCTTTTCCATCGGGTCGACACTGCCGTGGCGTGCGTTCACTGTCACCCTGGCGGGGCTGACGATGGGCACGTGTGGGAGTTCGCCGGCTTCGGCGAGCGTCGCACCCAGAGCCTGGAAACCGGCTTGCGTGCTCCGTTCCATTGGGACGGTGATCTCGCCGACATGGGCGAGCTGATGATGGAAGTCTTCGCTGGCCGGATGAGCGCGGCTCCTCAATCCGAATCCCGTACCACGGCTCTGGCTAGCTGGCTCTCGTCACTGTCGCCACCAGCGGCGGGTGTCGTCTCCGACGACCAACTCGTCGAACGAGGACGCCAGTTGTTCGAGTCCGCGGATGTTGGCTGCGCCTCGTGCCACAGTGGTGCCGCGCTGACGGACGGAGCGCTCCACGCTGTCGGCACGAGCGAGTCGCCGATGAAGACCCCCTCCTTGCTCGGGGTCGCTCAACGCCTGCCTCTCATGCACGATGGCTGCGCCGCCACCATGCGCGATCGCTTCACCACCGCCTGCGGCGGAGGTGATCAACACGGCGTCACGTCACACTTGTCGGACGCAGAGCTCGACGCCCTGACCGCCTACATGGGCTCACTCTAGAGCAACGCCGAAGGCTCACCCGAGGACGACGGTCAGGCGACCTGACTCGGGAAGCGCTGGGCTTTCAAGTGGATGCCGACACAACGGTCGCCGACCAGGTCGTGGATATGAGCCTGCTGGCCGTAGCTGCGAAACACCTGGCGGTCACAGCGCATGAGCTCGAGGGCCTCCTGGCGGCATTCGTCCAACGCCGCCTCCAGCAGCTCGGCACCGCACCCCAGAGCCCAACGTTCGACACGAAACAACCACAGATCAGCACGGCCGTCGTTGGTGAACGACAGCTTCGCGGTGCCCGCGAGGCGCCCGTCGAAATCATGAGCCGTCAAGGTCAGCGCCCTGACCCCCGCTCGGTACTCGCGGATTTCCCACATCAGTAAGCTTGTGGACGCGGCGCGCGAGTTTTCGGAACCCGGCAGGCACGTACAATCAGTCGCCGCCCGGTTTCCTGCACCGGTGAAAAACGTCTGCGCATGCGAGCCCAGGACGCTCCGCCTGGGCGAACAGCTGTCGAGGACCGGTGCAGTGCCGTGCCCAAGCGGGGCACGTTGCCCCATCGAGCACATTCGGGGCCTCGCCCCTACCCAGCTGCAGCCGCTATCTTAGTGCGATGGTGTGTCGAGCTTCGTCGGAACAACGAGAAGCGACCACTCTTGCAGACGCGGAGCAGCCGTCAGCCAACTTCCAGGAGAGTCACGAAGGCGGCAACTTGTACCGCGCGGCGTGGAGCGTGCACCCCGGCGCTGCGGCGTACGCCAGCGACGGCAGCGCTGCCGAGGAGCGCTACAGCTACCCTGATCCACATGCCGAAGACGTCGTGGAACTGGGACGCGGCGGGACCGGGCGCGTGGTGCTCGCCCACGACAGGCAGCTCGGACGCGACGTCGCCCTGAAGGAGCTGCTCCCCGAACGCATCTCCAAGGTGGGGCGTCGCAATGCCGAACTTCGCTTCACACGAGAAGCACGCATCGCCGGTCAGCTGGAGCACCCGAACATCGTCACCGTCTACGACATGGGGCGGCGCTCAGACGGTGAACTTTACTACACCATGCGAATGGTGCGGGGGCGCACCCTCGCCGAGGCGATCGAGGAAGAGAAGAGCTTCGACGATCGCATCACTCTGCTGGGACACGTCTCCGGCCTGTGTCAGGCGATCGCCTACGCGCACTCTGAAGGCGTCATTCACCGCGACATCAAACCCGAGAACGTCATGATCGGTGAGTTCGGCGAAACGGTAGTCCTCGACTGGGGCGGCGCCCAGGTGCTCCCCACGGCGCGGAACCTCGGATTGGCGCCTTCGAGACCGCCAAAGACCACGCTCCGGAGGTGGATCGGCACCCCTTCCTACATGAGCCCCGAACAGATCGAAGGACGTCTATGCGACGTCGATGAAAGAAGCGATGTCTGGGCCCTCGGCGTGGTTCTGTATCAAGTCCTGTGCGGGGAGTTGCCCTTTGATGGCCACAGCTTCGCGGCGCTAGCGGAGCGCATCTCGACGCAGACCATGAAACCCGTGCGATCGATCGAGCCGCGTGTCGCCCCGGAGCTGGCCGCCATCGTCGAACGCGCGCTGAGCAAGTCCCCCGAACATCGTTATCTCAGCGCCCGCGAAATGATGCATGACATCGAAGCCTACCGATCGGGTGCGGAAGTTGCGGCCTACAGCTACAGCCGCTGGGACCGCGGTCGTCGCTTCGTCGCCAAGTACCGTATCCCGATCGGCGCTGCCGTCTTGACTGTGCTGGCGCTGCACGTGGCGTCTCTGGTGGGCTGCTCGAACCTGGCGGAAGCGGCTTCCGGACGTTCGACGCCGGCGAGCTGCGACTAGCAAACTCGACGCGACACCGCCATGGTCAACCCCTGAGCCTTGCAGCCACCAAACCGGTGGTCACAACCAGTCGTTGACCGCATCGAGAGCCTGGTAGCAGGTGCTGAGCCAGAGCTTGGTGCGGCGACGCTGCATCGGCGGCAGTGCACGCTCCCCTTCGGCAATGTTCGCGGCGGCCCAGAAACTCGAACCGTGCCGATCGATCTCGTACATCGCGGCGCTGTCGAGCTTCGGCAACTCGACCACTCGACCCCCCGCTCGTTCCAGAGCTGCCATGGTCGGCGATGCCGCCAGCTGGGCGAATTCCGAGGAGCAACCTTGGTTCTGTACGACGACGTACGAGAAAGCGGCCCCGAAGTCGTCGAGCAAGCGTTGCAGCTGTTGAACGGAATCGTAGCCGCCGTCGGTGACGTGCCAGAACACGAGACGGACATCCATCTCTCGAGCCAAGCCAAGCACGTCTCCCGAGCTGATCCATTGCCCCAGCTTGCGGGTGCTCTGCGCAGGCAGATCGACGAGCACGCGCCGATCGGCGCCCAAAGCGCGATCCATGATCTGATCGGCGCTCGCGAACGACTCCAAGTCGACGGGTTGGGTGTAGTCCGCGTAGTAGCGAGCCAGCGCACCATGGGAGATGTCCGCATCGACGGCAGCGAAGCTGCATTGTTCATCGATGAAGTACTGGGCCAAGACGCGCGCGACCACGGACTTCCCAACTCCGCCCTTTTCCCCACCAACGAGATGTAGCGTACTCATGCCCGCTTATCTCCAACGACGGAGCGCGCCGGTCAAGCTTCAAAGCAAGACGGGACACCCTTGACTCACGGGCGAAACAATTGCGCCCAAGCGGCGGTAGCGTTTTCCGCCCCAAGGTGGCGTGCGCCCCGAAGCGAAGACAGCTGCACGCGGGGCATCGAGCACAGAGGCAGAGGCGCACAGTGGCGTTCGCCGGTCCGGCCTTCACCATTCGACGAGCGCGAGCACCTCAGTCACAAAGTAGTCGTATTCGGTGTCCGAACGGCGTTGAGGCACACCGCCCCGCCGCGCTCGAGCTCCCGGGCTCCGTGCGGGTTCCGGATAACCGGGCGAAGATGGCACTCGAGAGCACACGCGTTGACCCGACTTCAACCAGGCGCGCTGGCGCCAACCCATGACCCGACACATCAAGTTGCTCACCAGCCGCCGATCAATTCGATCTGTTGACGCCGCTGCTGCGCTGGGTCGAACGAGGAGAACGATCCAGGCATCTGGTGGCGAGCGTGCGCGGAGCGACGAACCCGGCGGCACGAACGTGGATCTACCGTCCAACTGGACTCCTCAACGCACACGACCCCTGTGTGCGTACCCGCACACCGCGGTCTACCGCGGGGGAGACGTCGAGCAAGCCGAGAGCTTCAGATGCGAATGAACCGCAACGGGCTGCCAAATCCCTGCACCGGACAGCGCGGCAGCGTCATTGCACCCGAACGCTCAGCGCACATCTCCTGACCTCGTCGTCAACTGGGGCATCTTCCGTGGCCCGTGGACTTGCCCCGCGGGAGTTTGCCTGACACGTTGAAGAGTCGAGGAGGATTGCTGCGTCGAGGAGCCACCATTCCCCCGCGGCCCGCGCACCATAGATGACCACGCCCAAGAGTCAAAGCCTGCGCGGCAAGTTCGTGCGCATCGTGCTGTTGGTGACGGCCATCATTGGTTTGTCGACGATCGGCATCGTGATGATGACGAGCCAGCGCTCCTCGGAAGAGCACCTGCGCGCCGTGCAGCACTACATTGAAGAGGGCATCGAGAGGAAGGGACTGGTCCTGACCGAAAACCAGGCGCTCGCACTGCGAGGCCTGACCCTCGACAACGCATTCTTGAGCATTCAGAGCCTAGTTCAGGAAGCCGTCAAGAAGGACGATGACGTCGTGTACGGGCTGTACATAAACAGCTCCGGAAAGATGATGGCCTACAGCCGGGCAGGGCTACCGAAGGAAGAACAGGATTTACCCAACGGGTCACGCTGGCGCGAGTTGAACATCGGCGAGGCCGAGTTGCTCGTCAGGCAGCCTGCCGTCTCTCGGGCCAATCGCCTGGGACAAGACGTCGTCGAGATCGCGGTTCCTGTGGTGGACGACGACCAAGAGATGCTCGGCACCATTCGCTATGGCCTCTCGACACGCCGCATGCAACTAGCTCTGGAGACGGCTGAGGCCGAGTCGGAAGCTCGCGTCATGCGTTCGATCTGGATCGTCGGCTCCGTCGCAGGCTTCGCGATGCTCCTAGGACTGTTACTGAGTCGAGTGCAAGCGATCCGTATCACGAACCCACTCGGCGAACTGACCCAAGCCTCGCGGAAGTTGGCAGCCGGCGACCGCACCGTGCGCGTCAAGATCGAGTCGCGCGACGAACTCGAAGAGCTGGGAAGCTCCTTCAATCACATGGTCGAGGACCTCGATTCCTCCTACCGACAACTCGAGGAGATGAACCGCACCCTCGAGCAGCGAGTCGCAGAGCGAACCAAGGACCTCGCCAACAAGAACCGAGACATGCGCCTCGTGCTGGACAACGTAGACCAAGGTCTCTTGATGGCGCACTGTGACGGAGCACTGACGCTGGAGCGGTCTCGCGTCGTCGAAGAGTGGTTCGGAGCGTACGAGGATGGGGCTTCGGCTTGGAGCTTCCTTGCCGACATCTCCCCCGAGTTCTCGACGACGCTCGAGCTCGGGTGGCAGCAGCTGATGGCGAACGTCTTGCCCTTCGAACTGTGCCTGGAGCAACTGCCAACTCGTCTGTCGGCAAACGAACGGACGTGGCAATTTCGCTACCTTCCGTTCCGCAATCAAGGTGAACTCGAGGGCATCCTCATCGTCATCAACGAAGTCACCATGCAGCTCGCTCGAGAACGTGAACAAGCAGAGCAAACAGAACTGTTGAATGGCTTCCAGAGACTGCTCGTCGACAGAGCTGGCTTCCTACGTTTCGTGCAGGAGACAAGCTCACTCATCGGGCGAATACGGAGCACTGACATCGAAGAGACCCTTCTCCGACGTGCGCTGCACACACTCAAAGGCAATGCCGCGTTGATGAAACTGACCGTCATCGCCGACCTAGCCCACCGGCTGGAGGACGAGCTCGTCGAAACGGGACGTCTGGACGCACCCTTGCTACATGAATTGACCACACGCTGGGACACGTTGCTCCACTTGTTGGACAAGCTGGGAGCCAACCGGGACAAAGAGCTGCTCGAGGTTCCCAATGCAGAGCATTCACGTCTCATGGCTCGGCTCTCGACGGAAGCTGACGTACCGCCGGAGTTGCTTCAGGAGCTGCAAAGCTGGGCTCATGAGCCGCTCTCGCTCTCTTTGGAGCGGCTCGGCGCCGAAGCCAAGGCGCTGTCCAAGCGCCTCGGCAAGGGGGATGTCAAC
>JBNKZR010000102.1:0-19657 GCA_050301735.1 Polyangiaceae bacterium
CCGCGGCGAACCCGCCGACGTCTACGCAGTTGCCGTTGCTCACACCTGCGCCGTCGCAGGCATCGGGAACGTCGATACCGCCAGCCGCGAAGTCGACCGTGTTTACTTCAGGAACGCAGGTCAGAGACGTTTGCCCATCCGCATCCAAGAAAGTCCTGGCGACGAACCCCTCATCACAGGCGCATCCAGCGCCCAGGTTGGTGATCACACACTCACCGTAGTCGCAGTACATGCTGGCGCACGGGTCTACCGCGGTCCACTGCTCCAGTGCTTCCTGATCGATGACCCTATCGCCGCAGCTCCCAAACTGATAGCGCGTGCCGACCAATCGAAGCCGCATGGCACCGATGGGATCTTCGGCAGGGCGAAACTCGGGGTTGAACGTCATCTCATCCGGGGAGACCCGCGTCGTCAGCCGGGTGAAGACCGAATACTGCTCCGAGAGCGAGCGCGCCATGCTCACGGCTTCGACCAATTCCTCCTCCGCAGCGCAATCTGCCGCATCGAAATCAGCCTCGGGACATTGGCACACCCCGTCGCCCCCCGCGTAACACCAGTCGTTGCCCTGGCTACAACAACCCGTTTGGTCGACAAAAACGGGACCTTGCCCCACGTACTCCTTGGCAAAGGCATTGCCGCCCGCCTCATCGACCACTCTGGATAAGAGCATCGGATAGTTCGAACGCCCCGAAGCGAACTCGACTTCCTCCGCCGGCACGTCGACCAGCGGCAAGAAAGCTGGGTCGAACTCATCACCGGCATAGATGAACGCCGTCACCATCATGTGAGGTTCCGCTGCAATTGCCGTCAATTGCAGGGGGATCGACGGGTACTCGGCTTCGTACGTGAGCTGCAGTGGACGGATCTCGTCCACGTCGGCACCGGGCACGAGACGACTCGCGATGAAGACCATGCCAGCATCGAGAAAGGGTTGCATGTACGGAGACATCGTCTCGTTGACGATGAAGCCGTTGTCGTTGAGCCAATCGACGGCGAGATCCGCCTCTTCCGCCGCGAAGGTGATCGTGTCGTAGGCACCGATGCGCTCCTGAGCGAGCACCACGACGGGTGGCGGCGCGCTCGGGTCAGCGCCGTTCATGGCACTATCGCCCCCCTCGAACTGCGGCGCTCCCTCCGTCGGAGCAGCCGCAGAGGGCGGGGAGTCGAACACGGCGTTCGGATCCGGGCAGGGCGGGTGAGCCCGGCAGATGTACTTCTGCTGCGGGCACAGATCCTGAATGCCGCTGCTGGTCACCGGAGCCGTTTGCTCGTCGATCAAGCCGAAGAGAAGGCCGTTCGACAGCGCTAGGTCAGGCACAGACGGCATCGGTAGAAGCCAGGCAAACTCCTCGGGATCGCCCTGGTAAAAGATGCGGACGTGGGCGCTGATCGTGCCCTCTTGCACCTCGAAGATGATTTGCTCCGCCTGCTGATTGACGGCAAATTCTGCAGCCTCGGGACTCGGCAACGGCGGCGCGAAACAACCGCATGCGTCCGCTTGCGTACCGACCAGCAAGAGCCCCAGACCCAGCACCGAACCAACCCAATTCATTTTCGACATGATCGCTCCCTTGCCGACTCCCTTCGCGGAGATCCGGACCAAGTCACACTCCCACGCCCAACATGCCTCCACAAGCACGGACCCCGAGGGTGACCACGGCATCCCCACTTTCCGTATTCTGTGAGTATACAGGTGGTGGAGTTTCACGACATGAACGACGACCGAATCTTCAATCCACGTGGGCTGCGACACTACCGAAAGAAGTACTCCGTCACGGAGGCTCGGTGGGGGGCTTTGATCCTACTCGGCCTCGTGAGCATCGGCGGAGGTGTCGCCTGGATGGGCGCCCATCCCCCATCCAATCAGTTCGGTGATACTTCCCTACAGCTCAACCCCGGCAGAGCGCCAGTCGAGCGCGGACCGCTGCCGGAGCAACTCGCTGCAGAGGGCTTTGCCGAAGCCAACCTGGCCTCCTTCGACGCCGAGTCGTTGTACAAGAAAATTAACGGCAGAGCCGACTTCTTTCTCGAACGCGGCTTCTCCAAGCTCACCTTCCTCACGTTGCGCCACAGCAACAAGGCCAACCTGACCGTCGATGTGGAGTTCTACGATATGGGGGACGCCGACAACGCCATCAGCGCCTACCAAGGAGAGAAACCCGCCGACGCCGCCAGTCGCACGGAACGCGGCGGGCGAGCTCGCCTGGACCGCAACGCGCTGTTCCTGGCTCGGGGCAAGTTCTACGTTCGCGCCATCGGCTCCGCTGAAGACGAGCTCATCACCAGCCAGTTGAAGCATCTCGAAGCGCGCCTCTTTTCGCACATCGCCGCAGGCGAACGTCCTTGGAGCTACGCTATCTTGGTGGACGCCCTCGGCGTGCCAGAGGCCGAAGTCAGCTTCGTCAAGGAGAACGCCTTTTCGTTCGACTTCGCGCAGAACGTGTTCACCGCCACCCTCGAGCAGGGTGAAGTATTCGTCCTAAAGGCTCCCAGCACAGAAGAGGCGGAACGGCTTGCCGAGCGTTTCCGTGAGGGCTTCGCGTCGCTCGGCGAAGTGCAGGAGCTGGAGGGCCGTCAATGGGTCCAAGACCGGTACCTCCGACAACTGTCCACCGCAGCCGCTGAGCGAGACGTCGTCTATGGCGTGCGCGGCGCAGCCAATGGCTCCGACGCAACAGCCACCTTCAAGCGACTGGCCGCGGCGGTCGCTGGTCCTTGAGTTCGTCACAAACCCGTGCGGCCTGCGCGGTCGGGCTGCGGCCGTAGCCTGACGTGTACTGGTTGTTGGGAGTTGACACGGTTCGCGGCTAGCCGACCGAGTAGTCGGACGTGTCGGCGAATGTGTGAAACCTCCAGCGTGGGGCTCCGTAGGGCCCGGCGAGGCATCGAGCCTCCTCGTCGGAGGAACACATCATGAAGAAGTTTGCTTTTTGTGGCGGCGCGCTCTGTATCTGCGTCGCAGGTTTGACGGCTTGCTCAGGAGACGATTCGGAGGCGGACTCCGAGGAACTGATGGTCTCGGGTTTTTCGCTCATGCCCGAGAGCGCCGGTGAGGACGCAGCGCCCGTCGCCGATCAGCTGTGGCAAGAGATTAGAGACGTCTACCCGAGTTGGGAGCTGTACCCGGGTACGACAGAAAAGCAGGAAGGGGCCAGTCCGCACGGGATGAACGTCACGATCCGCTACTCTGGCGGCGATCCTGTGGCTCCATCCGATGGACTGATCGTCCTGAAGGAGAACTTCGGAGAGAGCGGCGAGCTGGGCGCCGTCACCGTGATGCGTCGAGTAGCAGGTTTCGATCCGGGCAACGAAGACTGGTTTTATGCCAAGTACCTCCCCGACGGCAGCCTGGATCAGACACCGGGCGGCATGCCCCTTGCCGGCGCGGTAGAACCGGAGCCCGGCGCGGCATGCCGTGGCTGCCACCGCTCGGCACCTGGCGACGACTTTCTGCATTTGGACGCCAACTGAGGTTGACGCCGAGCCCAGTTGTTCGATTTGCTGTACGAGGCGAGTGGTATCGCCTCGTCCGCCATGTCGAAGCCTTGGTCGCAACAACCCGACGCGCTGCTGCGTGAGCTCGACGTCGATCCCAACGACGGTCTGAGTTCTGAGCGAGCAGACAGTCGTCTGGCTGCGGACGGCCCGAATCAGCTGCGACAAACACCGCGTCCCCCTGCCTGGCAGCGCCTGCTGGCCCAGTTGAAGGACGTGACCGTGATCGCGCTTCTCGTCGCGGCTGCTTTAGCCAGCATCATGGGCACGTTCTCGGCAGAAAACGAAAGCCTGCTGGAACGCTACGGGGATAGCATCGCCATCTTGCTCATCGTCGTGCTCAACGCGGTAATGGGCTTCGTGCAAGAGGGCAAGGCTCACCAAGCCTTGCAGGCACTGCGTGGCTTTCTGAGTCCCAACGCGACGCTGCGACGTGCGGGCAGACGCGTGCAGGTGCCTGCAAGCCAGGTGGTCGTCGGCGACGTCATTCTGCTGGATGAGGGCAGTCGCGTTCCCGCCGACGCACGCCTAATTTCCAGCGAAGACCTCTCCACCGACGAATCCGCGCTCACCGGAGAGTCGACCCCAGTCGACAAGAGCGCTGCCGTCGTGCTGCAACCCGACGTGCCACTGGCGGAACGCTCGAACATGGTCTTCATGGGCAGCTACGTGCAGCGGGGCTCGGGCCTCGGCCTCGTCACCGCGACGGGGAGTCAGACGGAAATGGGAAGCGTGGCGGCTCTCTTGGACCGCCTCGAAGGCGAGACGACTCCTTTGGAGCGTCAGATGCAGCGCTTCGGGTTGCGCGTCGTCGTCGGCTGCGCCGTGCTGGCGATCGTCTTGTTTGGCGTTGGTGTCGTGCGCTTGGAAGCCAGCCTGGGCTTCTTGGTGCTGACCGTCGTCAGCCTCGCCGTGGCCGCCATCCCCGAAGGGCTACCGGCGATCACCACCGTCGTGCTGGCTCTGGGTGTACGGAGGATGGCGGAAGAGAACGCCATCGTGCGGCGCTTGGCTGCGGTCGAGGCCCTGGGCGCGGCTCACATCATTTGCAGCGACAAGACGGGCACGCTGACGCAGAACCACATGACGGTGCGTCGTCTGTGGTTGGGAGAACGTGAACTCGACCCCGAAGAACTGGAGGCCCTCCCGCACGACGCCCCCTCCCGAGCGCTCGTCTTCGCGGCGCGCTTCGCCCCCATGGCGCAGCGCACGGAAAGCGACGGCAAGGTGCAAGTCACGGGTGACCCGACCGACAGGGCGCTGCTCGAACTGCACGAAACGCACGATCACTCGCAGCACGAAGGCCAGGTCCTACGTGTCATTCCGTTTTCGACGGAGCGCAAACTCGCCAGCGTCGCCTTCGAACATGCTGATCACTCGCGGACTCTCTACTCGCACGGTGCGCCGGAAAAGATACTGTCGCGTTGCGATGTTTGGGCGCACGATCAGCGACCCATCGAAGAAAGCGATCGTCGACGCATCGGTGAGCAAGTCGATGCCTGGGCGGCGCGTGGCCTGAGAGTGCTCGGGCTTGCTCGACGCGACATCAGCACCAACGAGAACGTCGCCGAGCTGGAAGAGGGGCACTTGGAGCTGCTCGGGCTCGTGGCGCTTTCCGATCCTCCGCGACCGGGTGTGCGCGCCGCGATCACCAAGGCCCGCGGTGCCGGCGTGCGCACGTTGATGATCACCGGTGACCACCCGACGACCGCTGCCGCCATCGCGCGCGAACTCGGCATCGCCGTCGGCCCGAGCGGCGTCATCACGAGCAGTGAGCTGCAGCACCTCGACGACCGCACTCTGGCCGAGCGTGTCTTGGATCTGACGGTCGTCGCGCGCGCAACCGCGGCCGACAAGCTGCGCATCGTTCGTGCCCTCATCGCACGGGGGCAGGTCGTCGCCATGACAGGAGATGGTGTCAACGACGCGCCCGCGATTCGAGCTGCCGCGGTGGGTGTCGCCATGGGCAAGTCGGGCACCGACGTTTCCCGTGAGGTGGCAGATCTCGTCCTTGCCGACGACAATTACGCGACCATCGTGCGGGCGATCGAAGCGGGTCGCACCATCTACTCCAACATCCAACGCTTCGTAGCGTTCTTGTTCGCCGCCAATGCCGGCTTGGTCTTGCTGGTCACGATCTCGATGTTGCTGGGTTGGCCGGCAGTACTCACCCCCACCCAAATCCTCTGGATCAATCTGGTCACCAACGGCTTGCCGGCTCTTGCATTGGGCATGGAGAAGCAGTCCGGAGATCCGATGAAGCGGCCACCGCGAGCTGCCGACGCGCCCCTGATCGAAGCGCACCACTGGCTCGGGATCGGAGTCGTTGGCGCGTGGTTGAGCCTCGTCGGCTTGTGGGTATTCCGACACTCCGAACCCGATGGTCTCGTGATCGCCCGCACGATCGCATTTACCGTGCTCTGCCTGGGGCCGATCTTCTACGCACTCAGCGCCCGCTCGGACGCGAATCTGCCGTTCTTCGGGCGCCAGAACCGCGTACTCTGGGTCGCTGCGCTGGTCTCCGTGGCTCTGCAGGCGGTCGCGGTCTACGCGCCAGGTTTGGAGACGGTGTTTGGCACGACGCCCCTCTCTGGCGCTCAACTCGCACTGTCGCTCGGTTGCGCGGCCAGCGTGCTCGTGGTCGCCGAAGCCATCAAACCCCTGCAGCGTCGCATGAGCAGCCAACCCGACGAAGACGTCAACTGACGCGCGCCTTCGTCACGGCGGGGTCGAGGTCGACGCCGATGGGGCAATGGTCCGATCCCATCACCTGAGGAAAGATGTGAGCTTCTCTGAGGTAGCGCATGGCGCCGGGCGATGCCAGCACATAGTCGATGCGCCACCCGATGTTCTTCTCCCGCACGCCCTGACGTTGGCTCCACCAGGTGTAGTGGCCTCCTTCCGACTCAAAACGCCGAAAGGTATCGACCCAACCCGCGGCAAACCAACGGGACAGCTCCGCCCGCTCCTGCTCGAGAAAGCCGCTCGTCTCCCGATTCTGGCGCGGACGCGCCAAATCCAGCTCTGTGTGGGCGGTGTTGAAGTCGCCCATCACCAGAATCGGAACGCCAGCGCGAAAGTCCGCCTCCAAACGCCGGAACACGGCGCGATAGAAGTCGAGTTTGAAGGGGACTCGAGAATTGTCCCGCTGCTGGCCGTTGCCGTTGGGAAAGTAGACGTTCGCGAGCCAGAGAGCGCCGAAGCGCGCGAGCTGAAAGCGCCCCTCCACGTCGAAGTGCTCCGCACCGAGCGCGCCGTGCACCTCGTCGGGCGCCTGCTTGGAAAGCAGGCCCACGCCGCTGTAACCTTTTCGCTCAGCAGCAACGAAATGGGTGCGGTAGTTGCGCGGCCGTCGAACCCCTGGCGGCAGCTGTTCGAGTTGCGCGCGAACCTCCTGCAACCCGACGATGTCCGGCGCGAGCCGACTCAACTTGCGCATCAACCCCTTCTCGGCGGCCGCCCGCACGCCGTTGACGTTCCAAGAGATGACTCGCAGTGACTCCGCCGCTTTGGACATCGCGTCGCTATAGTGCGACGGCGGCTCGCGTGGGGAGCTCTTCAGCAAATTCTCGGCAGTTGTTCGGCTCCCCAACCATCGAGCACGCGCGCGTTGCCGTAAGCGCTGCGAAGCACGACTTCCGCTCCGCCCGCGTGGGTCACTTCGCCGATGATCGCGGCCGCATCCGCCCCCGCGCCCCGCAGTGCCCGAACCACCTCGGAGGCGATCGACGACTCGACGAAGGCCACGAAGCGACCTTCGTTGGCCACGTACAGCGGGTCGAGCCCCAGCAGTTCGCACGCGCCGGCAACCGAAGAAGCTACGGGGATCTGTGTTTCCCGGATCTCGGAGCTGACGTCGGCTTGCGAGCAGAGCTCAATCAACGCGCTAGCGAGCCCACCACGAGTCAAATCGCGCAAGCAGTGCACCTCAGCGCCAAAAGGTAACAACGACTCGACGAGTGGCCACAGGACAGCACAATCCGACGGCAAGGCGCCGTCGAAACCGAGTCCTTCTCGCTCGGCCATGACCGCGATCCCGTGGCGACCCAAGTCGCCACTGACGACGATGACGTCACCCGGCGCTATCTCGTTGGGTGACCATGGCGTTTCGAGCACGCATTGGCCGATGCCGCTGGTGGTGATGTAGATCCCGTCGCAGCGCCCACGTTCGACGACCTTGGTGTCCCCGGCTGCGATGCGAACCCCTTGCTCCCGTGCCGTTCGGCTCATGGAGTCGACGACCAGCCTCAGCGTGTCGAAAGACAAGCCTTCCTCCAGGATGAAGCTCGCGCAGAGAGCGATCGGACGCGCTCCGACCACGGCCAGGTCGTTCAGCGTGCCACAAGCAGCCAACTTGCCGATGTCGCCCCCAGGGAAGACCAAAGGCGAGATCACGTACGCGTCCGTCGTGAACGCCAGACTTCCGGCGCCGAGCGCTAACACGGCACTGTCGTGGCGTGTGCCGTCGACCAACGTCGACGGCTCCAGCACCCCATCACCGCGCAGTGGACCGAACACCGAGTCTAGCAATTGTCGGCTGCGGCGGCCCCCAGCGCCATGCGCGAGTTCCACGCATTGCGCAGCCAATGGCACAGGGCAAGACAGCGTGCGTTTTGGATCTTCGTCGGCCATGGCGAGTTCGGAAGCGATAGAGGGCGGCAGAGCAATATCGAGTTCGAAGCGAGGAGGTAAACAGAGGCGGCTCAGCCCCTCCCATCGTCGGGCACCGAGGCGTTGCTGGCAAGGTCAGGTCGAGCGGACCCGAACGGATCACACCGAGGCGGGCTGGCCAGAGACTGGTGGCACAGGTGCAGTCGGTGCGCCCCAGAGGCGAGCTGGACTTGTCGTCGGGAGCCAGCTACACGAGGGGTGTCAGGAACCCGCCACACGAACAGCACGCCGAGCAGGCCTGCCTCAAAGCTCGCCACGGCGGATGAGGAGACCACATGTCGATCAAGTACGATGCGAGAAGACTGGGAGCGCTCGCCGCGCTGGTGGCAGTCACAGCCTGCGGCGGCAGAACCGACGAGCAGACGAGCAGGACGAGCACCTCCGGGACTGACGAGGACGCCACGGACACGGACACGGACGCCTCCGAGGAAGCGACGGACGCGGAAGAAGTGACCGAAGGCGGCGACGAAGCAACCGACGAGGAGCCAACCGACGTGACGGATGAGGGCTCCGAGGAAACCGAAACCGCGGAGTCGACGGACACGGCCGCTGAAACGGAGGTCACCCGGACGGATGAACTCGGTGAAACAACGGATAGCGCGGTCGAAACCGATGCAACGCCGGAGGAAACGGACACAACACCCACTCCCGTCGCATCCTCGGACCCACTGTGGATATCGATCGCCGCCCCCAGCCTCAGCGTGATCAACGTCAACGATTCGGGCCAACGTTTCGTGGGGATCAATTCGCTCAGCCAAGAAGACCAACAGATGAAGCCGTGGTCGCGAGATGGGCGCTGGTTGGCCAATTCTGAGGCGGACGTGCTCACGTTCTACGACCTGACCACCGGGGATTTGGCGGACTCCGTTGAACTCGAGGGAGTGTCTCGAGTGCTCGGCTGGCTGGGCAGCGAATTCGTGCTCGTTGAAGCCAATGGCGGCATCAGCATGGTGGGGCTCGACGGCGGCATCGTGGAGTTCGTGCCCCAACCCGAGATGCAGGGTTTCTCGGGGAGCAGCGCCTCGCCGAACGGCGACTTCTTCGTCTACACCCTCGGCGGCGCCGCGAGTTATCCCTTCTACTTCGTCGATGCCCGAGACAAGGCGGAACCCAGCGCGCCACAACTGCTTGCCAGCTACGACATGGCGCCCGCACTGTCGTTCATCTGGTCGCCCGCTGGAGATTGGCTGGCCTACGGCGTACCGAGCCAAGCCGGTGGCATTTACCTGTGGAACGCAACGCCCGGCGATGAACCGGTCCGCTTTTCTCCAGAAGACACCTCGTACACGCCGTTGCACAGCTTCGCACCGACGGGAGAGAGCGTGGTGAGCCACCTGTGGGGCGCCGCCGAGAGCCCAGTCCTGGTCCACGGTCATCTCGACGGCGGCAACCTGGGTGCAGTGACCGAGCTGGCTGAGGAGGCTGGCCTTTCGCCTGCCGCCTGGTCTCCCGCGGGTGACTACGTGACCTACTCGAGCGAGGCTGGAGGCTGGCTGCACCCGATCGACCCGAGCAACGTCCAGCTGGACCGAACGGAGATCCCCAACTTCAGCTACGGCTGTCCGTTGCGCTGGCTCGACGCAGGTAGCTTCCTCTACCAGGACTGCACCCAAGACGCCCCATCGACATTGTATTGGGCGGAGGCCGCGGATGCTGTCGAACCGAAGCCGCGACTCGACGCGGTCGTCTCCTTTGAGGTGGGAGGTTCGTGTTTGGTGGCGTGGGACGAAACGGGGTTCTTCATCGGCGATGCAGACGCATCGACGTTCGAGGAAGTACTTTCACCCATCGCCTCCATCGCAAGTGTTGCGGTGGAGTCCAATGGCGCGGGCTTCGTGTGGAGCGTCCGCGACAGCCTCATGTACTGGCAGCCGATGGTGGATTGCACCCCCGCGGGCGAACCCATTTTGATAGATGCCGGGGCTGCCATACAGCAGCTGCAGTTCTTGCCACGCTGACTTCGTCGCTTCCACGACGGCGCTAGGCTCAAACTGCACCGGACCTCGTCTGGATGTCGTCCGGAAACAATTCGGTCCCATGTGGGGGATGGCGCGGTGCTCGGCGGGGGTGATATCCTAGCGCCTTGTCACACTCGCTTCTGTCCCACGTCGACCCCTTCATCGGTTGTGCTGCGACCGACTTGCCGAAACCAAGCGGCTTGGCGAGCACGTGGTGGTGGCCCAAGCCGCAAGTCGGCAATACCCACCCCGGCGCGTGTTTCCCCTTCGGCATGGTATCCGCGTGTCCCTACTCCGGCGCCTACCCTACGGGGTACGGTTTGTACGAGAAGAACACGGAGGGCGTTCCGCGCAAGTTGTACGACCGCTACCAAGCCTCGGGCTTCACTCACTTTCAGCAGTCAGGCACCGGAGCCATCCGAAAGTACTACAACTACTTTCGCGTCACTCCCTTGACAGACCCGTTGAAGGAGCTCGGCAAGCAGTTCAGGTTGGAAGACGAGCATGCGGAGCCCGGCTACTACTCAGCCAAGCTTGGCGGAAGTTCCAACCCGAGTGATATGGCCCCCGGCATTCGCGCCGAGCTCACGGTGGCCAACAAGGTCGCCGTGCATCGCTACACCTTCCCCAACAGCGGCGATGCCCGACTGGTGATCGACTTCTCGTGTGGCGGCTTGGCGCTGCAACACGGTCGTACGCTTCCCATGCGCGCTGACTTGGAAACGCTCGGGCCGGGCCGCGCAAGGGGTACGGTAGTGATGGAGGGCGTCCCCCTCAGCGTACACATCGAGGTCGACCACCCGCGTTTGCGACAGTCCTTGTGGTACGATTGTCAGGTGATCGGCGGGGGCACGCGGCTGGTCTTCGACTACATTCGCGAAACCACCCTGCGCCCCTTCGGGGTGATGTTCGCCGGCAAGGTGGAGGCAGGCGAACAGGTCACCATCAAGCTCAGCTTCTCGATGCGCGGCGTGGCCAAAGCTGAACAGAATGCCGACGCCATCGCTGGCATGAGCTTCGACGAAGTCAAAGCTCAGACTCAACGAGTCTGGGCGCAGCACTTGGGTCGCGTTCAGGTCTCGGGTGGGAGCGCTGAGCAGCAGAAGACGTTCTACACGGCGCTCTATCACTCGTTTCTCAAACCGTGCTTCGCTCAAGACGAAAGCCCCTTCTGGCCAACGCCTGGACCGTTCGTCTTCGACGTGTGCACGATGTGGGACATCTACAAGACGCAGCTCCCGTTGATGACGGCGCTCGCACCCGAACGCATCGTTCAGCTGCTAACGGCGCTGACACGTGTGTGCGAAGAAGAGGGCAACTACCCCATCGGCTATCGCATGGCGCGTGGCGCCGATCGCTTCTTTCGCCAGGCCAGTGCGCTCGCCCACACGACGCTGGCCGACGTCAACGCGTTGCAGCTGCCCGGCATCGATTGGGAGTGGGTATTGGGCCACATGGAACGAGACCTCCAGCGAACCTACGGGGAAGAGTTCGCGGAGAAGGGCTTGGTCCACCCCATCACTCACACGTTGGACTTGGCCTACGGGTACTTCTGCACCGCAAAGGTCGCACGCGCGCTGCGCGACCACACGCTGGCCGACAAGCTGGAGCAGCATTCCGGTGATTGGGAGAACGCCTACGATCCGCAGACCGGGCTGCTTCGGGACTCGACCTACTACGAAGGCACCAAGCACAACTACTCCTTCCGCTTGCTGCACGACATGAAGAAGCGCATCGCACTCAGTGGCGGTGATGAAGCGTTCGTCGCGCAGCTCGACGACTTCTTCGGCTTCGGCGCTGAGCCCGTGGAGCAACTGGGTGAACCTCCCATCGGCGAGGAACTCGCGGCGGGCTACGCACTCGGCCGCTTCGAAGGACTCAACAACGAGCCCGACATGGAGGTCCCGTACGCCTACTATTACGCTGGGCGGCCCGATCGCGCGGCTGAGGTGGTGCACGCCGCACGCACTCACATGTTCGGCACGACGCGAGGTGGACTCGCGGGCAACGACGATTCCGGCGCCATCTCGTCGTGGTACGTGTGGGCCGCGATCGGTCTCTTCCCCGTCGCCGGACAGAACGTCTTTTTGATCAGCCCTCCGGCGTTCGATCGCGTCGAAATGCGCGTCGGAGAAAAAACGCTGCAGATTCAGACTCGGAACCTTTCGCAAGAGGTGCGTTTCGTCGAGCGGGCGCTCTTCAACGGCAAGCAGCTGAATCGCAGCTACCTACTGGGCAACGAGCTCTTTGCCGGAGGTGAACTCGTGCTGGAGCTGAGCGAGACGCCCGGCGACTGGGGCAAAGCAGAACGACCGCCGTCCGTGTCGGACTGAAACTAACCCAACGCCCCTCGACGCGACGCGTCTCACGACGCCAATCCCAGCTCGACCCAGCTGAGCCCGTAATGACACGCCCCGCCGGAAACGCGGAACTGGGGACTGATCACAGGCGAAACAAAGCGGAAAAGCCCGTGCACCTTTGCCGTGTCAGCTTGAACGTCGAGAAGTTGATGGACCCCTCGTTGCTCGGATTGTCGCTGGCTGTTGACGAAGATGTCATCGACCTTCGACCTAACGGCGGCGAGCGAACACGCCGCTGGGAGTGAGCAGCGCCCGGGCGGCTCGGCTCGGGGGAACTCGACGGCACTGGAGAACGACATGGAAAAGAGTGAGCGCCGTTTGATCATCGTGGTTCGAGCTGATCCCGTCATCTGCGGACACGCAGGCGAAGCCCGGAACCTGGCGGAGGCCGCTGTTCGAAGAGGCTTCACCGACGTTCGTCTGCTGACCTGGCCCTTGGCGCGCATCGAAGAGTCGGGACTTCCGACGAAGCCTCTGGAGTCCATCCTGCCCTACAGTCCTCACATCGTCGTCGAACGCCCCGAGCCGATAGGCGACTACAAGGTCATCGACGGTCGCTTCACGACGGCGATGACGGGAAGGCTGCTCGAGCTGCTCACCGACGGCATGGATACGGTCGTCATGTCCATGTACCTCCTGCCGCACATGAACGTGGTCGACGATGCCGTCACCGCTGCACGACGCACGGGACTGCCCGTCAACGTGAGCACGATTGCCGAAGCCGTCGGCTCGGACATCACGAACGTCGTCCGAAGCTGCGTCAGCGAAGGTCGCTTTGGTCCAGCTGCGTACCTGTTTTCGACCTACCTATCGCAAGACGTCTGCGTGGCCGTGTCTCAGTACACGAAGGATCTGATCGTCGAAGCAGCTGCGGAAGTCGACGCGGCGTGTGGAACGGCGTTCGCCGAACGCTGCCAGAGCAAGGTCGGCATCTCTTACCCGGCCATCGACGCGTCGGCGTTCGTCGAGCTGAGCGAGGAGGAAGCCGACGAAACGTTCACTCGGCGTGAGCTACGGAGGGATAGCTACTTCTTGTTCCTGTCGCGTTTGGCCGCCGCAAAGGGCGTGGACGACTTGATCGACGGCTATCGCGCGAGCAAGAGCTATGGCTCACTGCCGCTGATCGTCGCCGGTAGCGGTCCCGCCTTGCCGGACATTGTGGCCCAAGTGGGCAACGACCCGTGGATCCGACTTCTGACGGACGTTTCCGACGACGAGAAGAAAGCACTGATGTTCGGCGCCGCCGCCTACGTGCTGCCGAGCAAACCGCGCCCCGAATTCGTCGAAACCTTCGGCATCGCTTTGGCGGAGAAGATGCTCGTCGGTGGCCGCGGCCCGGTGATCACGACACGAACGGGCGGCATCCCCGAGGCTGTCGGCGATTGCGCCCTGAGCATCGAAGCGGGCAGCCCAGCCTCAATCACGGCAGCCCTCGATCACGTGATGTTCGAGATGAGCGAGCTCGAAAAGCAGGCCTTGGCGGTGCGAGCGAGAAACTACGCGCTGTCCTTCGACCGACACAACGTTTTCGAGTTGCTCACAGCACGCATCCCCAAGCGCGTCAAACAACCGTTGGTCGCTGCCGGCTAGAGCCTTCAATCGCACCCAGTATGGCCAGCCCACCTCCTACAGCAGGGCGTATGACGTTGTCCCGCACCGACCTTCTCCGTATGAGGGACAATATTGCGGCGGCCCAGATTGCACTTTTTGCGTTTGTCGGCTGAACCACCCGCCGATCGGGCAGCGTCTCAGCCGCGAACAAATCGCTGCATCGATCACCCGGCGAACACCCAGCCGCCGGCGCTGCTTGGAATCTTCGGGCCCCGGCACAACTAGCGGCAGCAGCGCAACCTCAGGTAGCTGCGTGAGCAGAACCGCGCGTGCGGCGACGCCGGCTGTCACCTGGACGCTCACCAGACCCCATTGTACGTTCCGGCGTCGTTTGTGCCGGCCATTTCCGGCGGAAACAGATAGCGGGAGCTCATTGATGCGGATTGTTCACCACCCGACCGTCGCCCTATTCACTTCGGCCAACCTGCTGTGCGCGGGCTGCGGCAACACGGGTGATAGCGCCACCATCGGCTCCACTGAGACTGCAACCTCGTCCAGTCCCGAGAGCGCGAGCGCACCACCGCAGACGCCGCCCCCGTCTACCCCGTCCACATCGGCGCCCAGCCCGACAACCCCAGGCCCTGACACGAGCGAGCCTGCCGCCGCGGAGACGGACTCCGAGATGGGCGCCGCCACCGACACGGATGCGGCAGGAAGCGACGTCGGCACGGACATGGAGAGTGTGATGACGGACGACGGCTCCGCGATGGGGGAGGACAGCGACCCGCAGATGACGGAGCCCCCAGCCGAACCCCAAGAGGAGTGCACCGACATCCCCGACCCGGAGCAGAGCTGTCAGCAGCGCTTGGAGTGGGGCAACTGCGAGCAACAATGGATGATCGACGGTGGCTTCTGCAATCGCACCTGCGGTCGCTGCCAAGGCGAGCAGCCCGGGGCTGACGACGGAGGCGGCGACAACGGCGGCACGCCGGACACGCCCGGCGAACTGGGAGACGACAATCCTTACCAACCGATCCAAGGCGGGCAACAGGGTAACTCGACGCGATATTGGGACTGCTGCAAACAGAGTTGCGGCTGGACGGCGAACGCGAGCCAACCCGTCTCCAGCTGTGACTTCAACAACAACAACATCGGCGTCAACGACTCCGATCGCAACGTCTGCGATGGTGGCAACGCGACGACCTGCCACGGCATGGCGCCCTGGGCCCACAGCACCCAAGTCTCGTATGGCTACGCCGCTGCGAACGGCGCGGGCTGTGGCACTTGCTGGCAGCTCCAGTTCACCGGCTCCTCCTCGACGACTCCCAACGACGAAGGCTCTGCCGCGATTTCCGGTAAAACCATGGTCGTCATGGCGACCAACATCGGCGACTTGAACGGACAGCTGCACTTCGATCTACTGATCCCCGGCGGTGGGCTCGGACTGAACAACGGCTGCACGAGTTCACTCGGCATCCCCGAAGGCGAACTGGGCGCCAATCGAGGCGGTTTCTTGACGGAGTGCGCTGGCGCCGGTTCGCTCGACGGCAAGAAACAGTGCGTGCGCGACAAGTGCGCGAACGTGTTCGGTAGTCGCGGGCTGACGGATCTCGAAGCGGGCTGTCTCTGGTTCGTGGATTGGTTCCAGGTTGCAGACAACCCCGACTTCTTGGTGCAGCAGATCGACTGTCCTTCCGAGCTGCGCCAGTTCAACTGACGCTGCTCTCTGCGACTCTCTCGGCGGGTGGGCGCCACACCTCACGGGTTGGACCCTGCTCCTGAGTGGCCGCTGCGTCAGAGTATGAGCTCTGGGGGCGTCGGCGCGGTGCTGGCGCTGACAGAAGCGCCCGAGTCTGGCGCACTTGTGTGCCACGTGTTGTGTCACGAAGCGCCATGGGAACCGTGAGTAGCGTCGTATCAGTTTGAACTCATTGAGCTATCTAACGAACTTGGGGCAGCTGTGAGTCGGCACGATGCGTGCAGTAAGGCGTGCCAATGCGCTATTCGAGTCTGCTCTCCTACCGCTTCGCGTTGATGACCACCTTGGGCCTACTCCACGCGTGCGGCGGGCGGACGACCTCGGGCAGCGAGCGGCACAGCGATGCCGCCGATGCGTCGGCGGACGACGACACGGATGACGCGACCAGCGACGACGAGTTGCCCACCGATGACATCGATGACGACGACCTGCCCATGGACGACGACTTCCCCACCGACGATTCGCCAATGGACGACGACTTCGCCACCGACGACCTGCCCATGGACGACGACTTCCCCACCGACACACCGGCGGATGACGACATGCCGACGGACGACGACATGCCGACGGACGACGACTTCCCCACCGACGACCTGCCCACGGACGACGACTTCGGCACCGACGTGACGTCGCCGCCCCGAGATGGCGGGGTCGAGGGCGGTGTGCCGCAGCCACCCGCGAACGAACAGTGCGAAGGCGCAGAACTGCCGCTCGGGGACGGCTTGCAGCAGTGTGCTTCCGGCTTGGTGCATCGAGTGGGCATTCCCAACTGCGACAGCGAGCTCCCCCGGGAGGAGATGACGGTCGTACCCCTGCCGGAGGGAGCTGTCGCGGCCGATGCCGGTGCCCTACCGCCCTTGCCCTTCGAATACGTCGATGAAGCAACCGGCAACTACTACTTCTACGACTGCTTCTACGACAGCGACTGTGCGGCGTCCGCCTACGGCTCCTGCCAACAAGGCAGCAACGAAGGGGCCGGCTTCAGCTCCTACTGCAGCTATGGCTGCGCGATCGATGACGACTGCGACGAGGGTTTCGTGTGCGAATGCGGTTCACCCGCCGGGCGGTGCGTGCCCGCGAACTGTGCCACGGACGCGGACTGTCCGACGGGTGAAGCGTGCGCCCGTTACGAGTACGACGACGGCTGTGGGCCGACCGTCGGCTACGCCTGCACGAGCCCCGAAGACAGCTGCCGCTTCACGAGTGATTGCGCCGAGGGCTACTGTGCCTTCGAACCCGACGACGGTAGCGCGCGACGCTGTGAAATCGCGGAGTGCGTGATTGGACGTCCCTTCTTGGTTCGAGGCCAAGACCGCTTGGCGGTCGTCGTCGACCGCGACGATTGGGTGCTCGGAGAGTGGGCCAACTCGATGCCGCGCGTTCTCGACAACGACACACACACGCGCCGACTCGCTGCTGACGCCTGGGCGCGCATCGGCCTGATGGAGCACGCCTCGATTGCGGCCTTCGCCCGCTTCGCGATGCAACTGATGGCGCTGGGTGCACCCTCTGGCCTGCTCGAAGCGACGACGTCGGCGATGGCCGACGAAACCCAACACGCAAGGCTCGCGTTCGCGCTGGCGACGGCTCTGGGCGGAAGCGTCGTCGGCCCGGGTTGCCTCGACGTCGCAGGCTCGCTCGATCAGATGGACCTTCGAGCCATCGTCCTGAACACGGTCCTGGAGGGGTGCATCGGTGAAACAGTAGCGGCGCTGGAGGCGCGCTTGGCCCTCGGTGAGACCCGCAGCCCGCAGATCCGAGAGGTCTTGCAGACGATCGAGCGGGATGAGAAGCGGCACGCCGAATTGGCCTGGCGTTTCGTCGACTGGGCGCTGATGCGCGACCCGTCGTTGGGCGCCGAAGTGAGCCAGCTACTCCAGGACGAGCGACGAAGTGCGCACGCGACGTGGGAAGCAGTGCGGGGTTCGTCGAACACCGAGGCCAGCGCGCTGGCTCGATTCGGGATCGTGGGAGATGTGGAGCGCAAGCAACTACGCAAGGACGTGCTCGACAGCGTCGTGGCGCCGTGCCTAGCCGCCATGGTCGCGCGTTCCACTTCAGCTCAGGCGCAAAAGCAGAAGGATTCTCAGGAGCTGACTCCAATTCCGATGGAAGTCCTGAGCTGAGAATGGCCGGTGAAACAAGGCGCCGATGAAGGTGAACACCTGCGGAAGCTCGACACCAATTGGCGCGTGTTCGCCGACCGGCGCTGGTGTATCCTGAAAGTCCAGTCATGCGGGAGATATCGAACATGCCCTGTCCTACACATCGCCACCTGCTGTTGGCTCTGCTGGCTTCCATCGCCACGGCCTGCGGGGGCAAGTCCGCTCTGAACGATGCTCGTCCCGATCGCGAGGATACCCGCATCGAGGTGGAAGCGGGCTCGGGTCACGACGTCGACGCGGGCCCTGAAGCGGCGGAAGACGAACGACCCGCAGAGGACGAAGGCACGACTTCGGACGGGCAACCCGGCCCGACCCCGGGCACCGAGCCAACCACCACCCCCAAAGATCCAGGATCTCCCCCTCCCGGCGGGAGCACGCCCTCCGAAGGGACTAGCCCCGGCACGGCTCCAGGTACTGGAGGCGCTCCAAGCGTCGGCACCACGACGGTGAACCCAACGTCACCCGCCCCGCCGAGCCAACCGGCAGTCCCGCCCGAAAACCCGACGCCTGTTACTCCGACGCCAGCCCCCACCCCCGTGCAGCCAGGAACCGGCCCCTGCGAAGGTGTAGCAACAGGAAGCATGGGTTGCCCTTGTGTCACGGCGGACGAGTGCCAGACGGCGCTCAGCTGTGTATCCGGAAGTTGCCAGGAGCAACCCAACGCTCCAATGCCGGTCGAACCGCCGCCAGATGAGCCTCCGATCCCCGAGCCGCCGATCATCACGCCCCGACCGACGCCCGTGCCCCCACCCGATCCGGGCACCGGAGGGGCTCCCCCCACGCCCGACACCGACGTGCCGCCGGAGATAGACGGCGTGCTGCCGGAAGAGTGCACCCCCACGTATCAGTCGGTAGACGAGGGTGGGTACTGCGCTTTGGAACTCGACTGCGCTGGTGACTACGTGTCGGCCAACTGCGAACAGAGCGCCGACTGGACCTACTGTTGGTGCCAATCAGACTCGTCGTGGACGTCGGTCGACTTGCCCACTGGCGGCAACATCGAAGACCAGTGCACCTACATGGCCGAGCTGTGTGAAGAAGTGGATCTGGGCACGCCCGAAGAGTGTGACGTGTGGCAGGAAGCTACCTCGCAGTATTGTTTCGACAGTCGGGAGTGCTGGCAGGACATCGAGTTCGTCGATGGAGGCTACGGCCAAACCTACTCGTCGGACAGCATCTGGTGTCAAGACCAAGGCGACTTGTGGCTGTGCAGCTGCAACAATGAATCCGGATCGGCCGAGTTCGAGTGGGCTCGAAGCGACAGCGAAAGCGCAGCTACCTGCCAAGAGGCGCGTGACCTATGCGGCGAATTCGCAGGAGCCGAACCGTACGGACCCATCACGTGCGAGCAAAGTTACCAGTCGGCGGGCACCGGCTACTGCAACGCCCAACAACAATGCCGTCAAGCGGTGGACGTCGCGGGGCAAGAAGTCTACTTGCAGGGCGGCATATGGATGGACTGTACGGACTCCGGGGATGGTACCTACCTGTGCTACTGCGAGTCGGGCAGCGATGGCGTCGAGTTCGACGCACCTGCGGCGGACACCGCTTGGGATACCTGTAGCGCGGCGATGAATACGTGCCTGGACTCGGTGGACGTCGCCGTGGGCAGCGGCTCTGGCGGCGAGGTCGGCCGCCCCATTCCGGTGGGCTTCTGACGGACGCACACGTTCGGCGGCGATGCCAAGGCTGACAGAC
>JBNKZR010000103.1:0-19643 GCA_050301735.1 Polyangiaceae bacterium
GACGGGTTCGGCGGAGATGACTCGCGCGACGCGCAGGTCGATCTTCGAAAAATCGTCGATGCTGCACTGCTCTGCCAGAGGTTCGTCTTTCAAGGGGCCGTCATCGTCCTGGACGCTCGTTGCCGCGGGCTGCTCGGGGCTGACGATGCTCGCATCGACCATGGCTTGGACGTTCTTCGGATCGACGCGCTGCATGAGGTGGGAGAACTTCCCGATCGGGTGCCCCAGTGCCGGGCTCGCCGCATCACTCCACTTGCTCGTACTCTCCTGCAACAGAGCGGCGGCTTTTTCGGCGAGATCGGGCAGCACCGGCGCGAGGTAGATCGCCAACTGTCGGAATACGTTCAAGCAGGCCGTGCAGATGTCCTGTACCTCCTGCTCGCTGCCGGGCTTTTTCTTCAGGGCCCAGGGTTCCTTCTTGTCGATGTATTCGTTGGCGCGATCGGCGAGTGCCATGACATTGCGGACGACGCGCGCATAGTCGAAATTTTCGTAGGCCTCGGCGATCTCGTCGCCAGCGTTCTTGGTCGTTTCGAACAGGCCTTCGTCCTCGGGGTAGTTCGCGCTCAAACCAGAGTCCTGCAAAAAGCGAGCGGAGCGACTCGCGAGGTTGATGACCTTGGCCAACAGCGTACTGTTCACCTTCTGGACGAAGTCGTCGAGGTCGAGGTCGATGTCTTCGGACCCCGGTCCGAGCTTGCTGGCGTAGTAGAAACGCATGTACGCCGGGTCGAGGTGCTCGAGATACGTCCCAGCGTTGATCTGCGTGCCTTTGCTCTTCGACATTTTCTCACCGTTGACGGTGAGAAAGCCGTGGACGTGAACCTGCTTGGGGAGCTTGCGCCCGGCGAGTTTGAGCATCACCGGCCAGAACAGCGTGTGGAAGTAGACGATGTCTTTGCCGATGACGTGAACGATTTCCGTTTCGTCCGATTGCCACCAGGCGTCGAGCTCTTGCCCGTGCTGATCGCACCATTCTTTGCTGCTGGCGATGTAGCCGATGGGCGCGTCGAACCAGACGTACCAGTAGTTCCCTGGGCTGTCGGGGATTTCGAAACCGAAGTACGGAGCAGGGCGTGAGATGTCCCAATCGCGCAGCGGTTTGTCGAGGAAGAAGCCTTTGAGGTAATTGGCCGTCTCAGGTTGCAGGTTGCCGGGCGTCTGCGTCCACTGGTCGAGGAAAGCGTGCTCCTTTTCCAGTTCGACGAAGAGGTGCTTGGCGCTTCGGATTTCCGGTGTCGTGCCACTGAGCACGCTGACTGGGTTCTTCAGCTCGGTGGCGTCATAGGTTGCGCCGCACTTTTCGCAGTTGTCGCCGTATTGATCGGGGGCGCCGCAGCGAGGACAGTTGCCCTTGACGAAACGGTCGGCGAGAAATAGGCCTTCTTGCGTGTCGTAGAGTTGTTCGACGTCTTTTTCTTTGACGATGCCCGAGGCGCGCAACGCCTGCCAAAATTCGCCGCACAGAGCCCGATTGGCGTCACTGTGGGTGCTGCTGAAGTGGTCAAAGCTGACGCCGAACCCGGCGAAGTCCTTCTGATGCACTTCGTTCATCTTGGCGATGAAGTCCGTCTCCGAGATCCCCGCGGCGCGAGCGCTCAACATGATGGGGGCCCCGTGGGTGTCGTCAGCGCAGAAGTAGCGAACCTCGTGTCCTCGCGAACGCTGGAAACGAACCCAGATGTCCGTCTGCAGGTACTCCACCAAGTGCCCAATGTGGATCTGCCCGTTGGCGTAGGGCAGGGCACTCGTCACCAGAATGCGGCGTCGATTCATGGCCGCGGAGTCTCGCACCTGGTTTGGCAAAAGCAACCATGTCGGCTCCGCAGCGGGCTCCGCTCGTGGTAGCCCTCGTGTGAGATGCAGCGTCACCCGAGAGCGAGAGTTTGGGCTCGCGCCGCGGCCGTCGGCCTGCTGGCGGCGGCGTGCGAGCAGAGTGCCGGGCGTCCACAACCGGCTCCCAAAGCCGCCCCTTCCCGTCCGGAGATTACCGTGGATGAAGCACGGGAAGGAACCGAGCGGGAGTGCTGCATGGGCCGGAACGCATGCAAGGGAAAGGGGGGCTGTGCCGTGCCCGAGTCCCACGCTTGCGCCGGGCAAAATGAGTGCGCCGGGCGGGGCGGCTGCAAGGCTCGATGTCCGGAGTAGCGTTCGGCCTGGAGCGCTCGTGAGCGAGAGGGGGATGACGCATCCTGCTGCCTTCGCTAACCGTACGCACCATGCTGTGGGATCGACGAGGTGCGCCGCTTGGGCGCTTGGGTTGGTTGGAAGCGAAGTCAGACCTCGCGCGCGGACGCTGCCGCTTCGGTTTGATGACGTGCTGCTTGGTTTGGTGGTTGCTCTCGTGTTCGGCGCCACAGTCGCCGAAGCCGCCACCGCCCAGCGCTCCTGAGCCGGTGTCGACGCAGCCGTCCCACGCCTCCACGGATGGGGCGCTCGATGCCTCTGTCGACGCTTCGAACGAGCCTCCCATCGTGGCATCTGACGCTGCTCCTGGACCTGAGGAGGCCGCTGCCGAACCGGAACCAGAGCATTGTCCCAGCGACATGGTGCTGGTGGAGGGAGAGTACTGCAGCGAGGTGGAACACAAGTGCGTCAAGCACTGGTACTCCAAGGCCAACGACAAGAAGGTCTGCGAGGAATTCGAGCCCTGGGCCAAGTGCGTCGGGTCCAAGTCACCGAAGCGCTTCTGCATCGACGAGTTTGCGTGGCCCAATCAGGAGGGGGAGCGACCGGAAGTGATGAACAACTTCTACCAAGCGCAGGTCAAATGTGCGGCCGTCGGTAAACGACTATGCACCGAGAGCGAATGGACGATGGCTTGCGAGGGGCCGGAAATGAAGCCGTTTCCGTACGGGTACGTGCGCGACACGGGCAAGTGCAACGGAGACCGTGAGTGGGATCATCCGAACATGAAACTGGTCGCACAACGTGACCCCGCGGAGCTTGCGCGCTTGTGGCAAGGTGTTCGCAGCGGCAGCCAACCGATGTGTGTGAGCGACTACGGCGTGCACGACTTGCCGGGCAACAACGACGAAGTCGTCACCAGTGAAACCTATGCCAGCGGTTACCGCGGCAAGTTCGACAGTGTTCACACGGGCGGGCCCTGGTACCTTGGTGTGCGCAACCAGTGTCGTCCAAAGATTTACACCCACAACGAGGGCTTCTACTACTACTTCCTCGGTTTCCGCTGCTGCGCCGAGCCAGATGGCGCGCCGACAGATCCGCGAGCGCCCAAGCAAATCAAACGGGACTGGGACTTCTCTCGCGTCGAGCGGCTGGCGCGCTTTTCGGTGGCGGAGATGAAGGACAAATTGCGTCTGAAGGCGGAGGGTCGCTGTACCTGCTCTGACACAGACACCCTATGTAAGACCATGTGCGGGACTCTGCTGGGCCCTGAGGCGAAGGATGCTGTTCTGCGAGCGCCCGAGCCTTGAGCAGCTTCCGAGATTCTGTTGTGAAGTCAGCAAATTCTGTGGCCCAGTATGACAGCGATGTCATAGCTGAGTGCCGCGGATCGGCCCGCAGGGTCGGAAAAAACCTACGCAGCGCCTTGGTACGGAAAGTGCAAAAGTTCGATGCGTGTTGATCGTGCTGACCAGAAGCCTCGCGGCTGCGGGCGAAATGCTGCAGCAGGTCTGCCGCACCGCGGTGTTGGGCAGTCCGGCAGTCACACTTGTCGCGGCTTGCCCCGAAGCCGAAGCCATTCGTGATCTGGTGACCGGGCAACAGTGCCCCGACTCCACGCGCGTGCACTGAGGGGTGCGGCTGCTCGATGGAGAGCAGAGCCGCGCTCGGCGAACGACGGTTCGCCGGCGAATGGTACTCACACGAGTGAGGCGACGAGCACCGCCAACAGCAACCCGACCGCAGAGGCAAGCATGACCCACACGGCGCGGCGCAGGATATCTCGTCTTTGGCGAAGCGGGGCCGATTCGCGTTGCAGAAACAGGGGGCGAGCGTCATTGGCTGGGATCAGGGGTTGGGTCCTGCCCGATTGAGCGATGGGCTCTGCGAGCAGCTCGCGCTGGCTCGCCTGCCCCCGCGCTGGTACGGGGGCTTGTGTCATCGGCAGTGTCCCGCCAGGTGCCGTGGGCGCGGGCTCCTGGGTCATCGGCAACGTTCCGGTTCCGATGGCGTGCAACGGAGCAACGGCTGTGGCCAGCGCCGCGGGGGGAGCTCCTTCTGGAAGTCCCAGGGTCGCCAACAGGTCCCGCTGGGTGCTGAGCTCGGCGCTGTCAGCAAAGAGCTGCTGCATGGTCTGCGACAGCTCGATGTCCGAGAGGACGAGCTGCTCGTCTCGGGCGAACTCTTCGATGGACTGCTGGAGCGCACGCGCGTCGGGGTAACGGTCGTCCGGACTCCTTGCGAGCGCCGTCATCACGATGCTCTCCAACACTGGTGAATAGCCTGAACGTCGCTCACTGGGGCGGGGGAGCTTGCCATTGAGAATGACCTGTGCGGCGCGCTGGTCATCGCGCTCGCGAATGAAACGCGTTCCGGTGGTCAGCTCGAACAGGACGATGCCGAGCGAAAAGACGTCACTCCGTCGGTCCAGAGCCGTTCCGACGAGCTGCTCCGGCGACATGTATCGCAGGTTGCCTTTGATCGTGCCGGGAGCTGTCTTGGGCGTGGTGGTTGCGGCCTTGGCCACACCGAAATCGATCAGCTTCGCCGTGCCGTCGTAAGTCAGCATGATGTTGCTGGGGCACACGTCGCGGTGAACGATCTGCGCGTGCCTGCCGTCAGGTAAACGCTTGTCGTGGGCGTAGTGCAACGCTGCGGCGACGGACTTGACGATCCAGAGTGCGTTCTCCAAGCTCAACCCCCGACCGCGCTGGGCTAGGCGAGCGAGAGTGTGGCTCAGGCTCTGGCCATGGACGAATTCCATGGCGAAGAAGGCCCGACCGTCCACGCGCCCTGCTTCGTAGACTTGCGCGATGTTGGGATGGTGCAGGCTGGCCATCACACGCGCTTCGTCCCACAGCTGCTGCTCCGAGCGGTCCAGGCTGTCGCCAGGTAGCAGAACTTTGACCGCGACTAGCTTGACGAAGCCTTCCAGCGCCTGGCTGCGGGCGGCGTAGACCTCCCCCATGCCGCCCGCGTTCAGACGTCGAAGGATCTCGAAGCGCCCGAGGCGCTGCCCTCGCGCCAGATCCTCAGAGGGTGGATGCGCCATGCAGCTGTCGACTCAGCCCTTTTCGCGCAAGCCGTGACGATAGAGCAGCTTGTACAGGTAGGGGCGATCCAATTCTGCGGCGCGTGCAGCTTTGGAGACGTTGCCACCGTGGTCTCGCAGCAGGGCCGAGAGATACTGCCGTTCGAACTCCTCGACCACGCGGCGCTTGGCTTCGGTGTAGGTCAGGCTGGTGTCGACGACGAAGCCCGGCTCTCGGGTCGCGGCCTCCAATGGCAACGCCTGCTCCATCACCGCGCAGCGCTCCACGAAATTGCGTAGCTCCCGAACGTTGCCCGGCCACGCTGCCTTCTGCATTCGGTTCAACGCCTCGTGCCCGAAGAGCTGCTGCTGCAGTTCCTCTCCCAGACCCAAGCGCTCGCTCAGCTTCTCGACCAAAAGCGGGATATCTTCGGGGCGTTCCCGCAGGGGCGGAAGCTGAAGCTTGAGCACGGCGAGGCGGTAGTAGATATCGGAGCGAAAGGTCCCTTCGTTGACCAGCGCGCGCAGGTCACGATTGGTCGCGGCGATGATGCGCACGTCGATCGGCTGATGCTGGTTCGCACCGAGGCGGCGGATCTCGCGCTTCTCCAGAGCTCGCAGCAGCTTCGGCTGCAGATCGAGAGGTAGCTCGCCGATCTCGTCCAAGAACACCGAGCCTCCTTCTGCGGCCTCGAAAGCGCCACATCGTGACTGAGTGGCGCCTGTGAATGCTCCGCGTTCGTGACCGAAGAGTTCACTCTCCAACAGTTGGGGCGGCAACGCGCTGCAATCGACCACGATGAACGGCTTGTCGGCGCGTGCGCCGAGCTTGTGGATCGATTCTGCGGCGCCCTCTTTGCCCGTGCCCGTCTCGCCTTCGATCAGTACCGTCGCGTCCGTCTTGGCAGCACGCTCCAACAGGTAGAAGGCGCCGCGCATAGCCCAGGATTGACCAACGAGGTTGCCGAACTCGGTACGAGCCGAGACGGCGATGGGGCTGAGGCTTTCGACCGGCGAAAACTGCAGTGCGGCTCTTCCCAGCCTCAGGATGCTCCCAGCTCGGAGGCAACCGCTGCCGATTTGAACGCCGTCGAGAAGCGTTCCGTTGCTGCTTCCGAGGTCGTGAACCCACGCGCCCTTGGGCGTCACTCGGACCTCGCAGTGAAACCGCGAAACCGCCGGGTCGTTCACCACGACGTCGTTGGAAGGATGAGAGCCGACGGTGAGGCGATCGCTCGTTGATTCCCAGTTCGGGGTGCCGCTCACGCCTTCGAGCGCCGTCAGGCGGAAGCGCTGCACTGTGGGCGCGGCGTGCTGCAACTGCTCGGTGTGGCCCACCGGGGCTTGGGCGAGCTCCGAGACGTCGATTTCGTCGCGCACGGTCTCACGCTCGGACACTCCAGTCGGGGTGTCAAGAGGCCAGGGTAACCTTGGCGGGGCGGGCTCTACGGACTATTAGCCTGGATTCGATGGTTTGGCTTTTTGCGTATGGTTCACTGATTTGGCGGCCCGGGTTCGGTTACCAGGAACGCGTGCGGGGCTTCGTGCGCGGCTACCAGCGTCGCTTTTGGCAGGCTTCCACGGATCACCGTGGGACGCCGGAAGCGCCGGGGCGGGTCGTGACGCTAGTACCAGCGCCAGAGGCTGAGTGTTGGGGGCTTGCGTATCGCATCGATGAGGCGGCTCTCGAGACGGTGATGTCCCACTTGGATCTCCGCGAGAAGGGGGGCTACCAGCGTCTCGAGCTCGAGTTCATCTGCAAGGACCGCACCCGCAACGGAGCATTGCAGACAGTGGCCTACATGGCCCCGCCCGACAACGACAACTACCTAGGCGAGGCACCCCTCGTCGAAATTGCCGAGCAAGTTCGGACAAGCCGCGGCCCGAGCGGTCACAACGTGGAGTACGTTCTCGAACTCGCCGAGGCACTGTCCGAGCTCGGCGTCGAAGATGCCCACGTGTTCGAGCTGGCGAACCTCATCAGCGATACCGCGCCCGACGACTGAAGTCGTGGCAGGTGGGTGAGGGCTTAGCGGCTTCCCGCACGGCTCGTTTTGGGGATAAGCTGCCGACCCAGCATGCTCACTCTTCGTCTGATCGTCGTGATCGTCCACATCTCGCTAGCAGCCCTGGTGCTGGGAGTCCCATTGGGGCTTGGGCGCATGTTGCATCGGGCACTCGAAAGCAAACACGACCAGGCGCTTCGTCTAGCGGCTTACGAGGCTGAACGCCGAGGCAAGCTGGCTCAGACCGCGGGACTGCTCACCCTGCTGTCGGGCATCCTGCTGATCTTGATGTCTGGGGGATTTGGCGAGGTGAGTACGAACTTTCACATCGCCATGGGGCTGATGATCATCGCCGTGGGCATCGGTTTTTCGCTCATGGGTCCGACCGGCGCCGCCATCGTGCGCGCTGTCGAAGCAAGCCCGCCCCGGGTGGACGACATCAAACCGCTGCTGGCCAAGCTCGGCATGGGTAGTGGAGTCCTGCAGCTCTTGTGGCTGCTGATCCTGGTGCTGATGTTGTACCGATTCTGAGCCAAAGAGCTCCCCGGCAAGTGGGGAGTTCTACTTGCCAACGAGCTCCCCCGCGGGCGGGCAGCTCTACTTGCTGATGAACTTCGGCTCGTTCTTGCAGGCAACGGAGCAACCATCGTTGTTCAGGCGGTTGCCGTCGTCACACTCTTCGAAGCCGTCGTCGATGATGCCGTCACCGCAGTGCGGCCCCCGCAGGCACGCCGCATTGCAGCCATCATAGGCACCGACGTTGAGGCTATTGCCTTCTGCATCCAGCCCCAAATCACAGGTCTCACCGAAAGCGGTGTCGACGTTGCCGTCTCCGCAGAACGGCGGGATGACACAGCCTGGGGCGCAGTCACCCTGCGCCATGAAGTAGCCCGAACCATTTTCGCCGTTGTCGCACTCCTCGAAGCCGGCATCGACGACACCGTCACCGCAACGCGGACCGGGCGTGCACTGGGCGGTACAGAAGCCGTAGCCCATGCCGTTCATCTCACCGTCGTCGCACACCTCCGTACTGGCGATCATGCCATCCCCGCAGATGCTCGTGCATTGCGACTCGCGCTGTGTGAAGCCGGAGAGTGTGAGACGGTAGTTCGACTGGCAGGTGTGGCGTTCGGCTTGAAATAGTGCCACTTCGTAGACTTGGCCGACGACGAGGTTCAGTGGGTTGCCGTCGACGTCCACCGTCGCGTCGGAAAGTCCGGCGCAAGTCATGGCAGGCTCGTCGGGAATGGGGTCGCCCATGGCGTCGCGCAGGGGCTGACGGTCGTAACCATCTGCGTTGGGCGTGTCCCAAGCATCCGGGTCGCGCTGGGCTGCACCCCATACCTGGCCGCAAACGTCGGCGCCCAGCGGTTCGTGGAGACCGCCCAGGTCGACGACCAATTGGCGATTGATGAATACGAACACGTCGTCGTCGCCTCGGAAGGTGAGTTGCTCGCCCCCTTGGTACTCGAACCAGTAGCGCAGCTCGCTCGTGAAGCTGAAGTTGTGGTAGTCGACGCAGGTTTCGAAGTTGTCCGCTAGGCTGCAGGCCTCCCAGGCCTGCAAGGCGTTGCCGTCACGCTCACAACCGGTGCCGCAATCGTGCTCTTGCTCGAGCACCATCCAGCATCCCTTGCCGTCCCAGTCCTTCGCACGCAGTTGTTCCTCGCCCGTCTCCACGAAGGAGCCAGGTAAACCGTCGAGGGGAAAGAAGGACTCGTCATCGAACTCGTAGGGGTCGGCAGCCGTCGGGCGCCGCAGCGTGAGCTGATCGAGCAAAGTGACGTTGACGCCGGGGGTGTCGGTGAACCACTGAGCGAAGTTCGCCGCGCTGGTGGTCTGGTCGACGGCTTCCGGGGTGGCCCCCGCGTAGATGGGGCGACCGTCCGCACCGAGCCGCGTCTCGACGATGCCCTCCGCGTGGAAGACCTCAATCGGGTACGAGCCTGAGGTTTCCGAGAACGTGATGTTCTCGAAGTCGGCGTGACCGTCGGCGGCGTAGTAGCTCTGAAGCGGTTCGTCGTATTCGTTCGTGACGGTGGCCTGCCCGACGCCGATGAAGTCGCGGTAGACGATGGGCAGCGTCAGCGTGTTGCCGGTCACCGTCTCGACGGTTTCGCAGGTGAAGCCTGTCTCCACCTTGCAGTCCGCGCTGCATCCATCGCCGTTCTTGATGTTGCCGTCGTCGCATTCTTCGACGTCGCCGGGGAGGATCAAGCCGTCACCACACAAGGAGCGGCAGCCGTCGGTACCCGTGCAATCGGGCTCGCCAATGCAGCCCGGGGAGCAACCGTCGCCGAGCAGGCTGTTCGCGTCGTCGCAGGGTTCTCCTCCCTCGACGACCCCGTCGCCACACTGCGTCGCACGGCAGGGCGTGCCAGGAGTGTCACATTCGAAACCCAACTCGCTGCGGCATGTGGCACTACAGCCATCGCCAGCGGTCGTGTTGCCGTCGTCGCAATCCTCCAGACCGACGACGACGCTGTCGCCGCACAACGCAGTGCATTTGCTTCCGATCTGACTGCAGTCCCAACCCGGCTCGACTTGACACGAGGCGTCGCAGCCATCGCCGGGCGTCGTGTTGGAGTCGTCACAGGTCTCCGAACCGCCCAGTCGCGAGTCTCCGCAAAGAACGTCGAACACGCAGGCTGCACCCGGTGTGGGGCAGATCCAATCCGTCTCCACGAAGCAGAGATCGGAGCAGCCGTCGCCCGGCGTGGCGTTGCCGTCGTCGCAGGTCTCCCCGCCGCCCACCACGGCATCGCCGCAGTTGTGCACGTAGACGCACTGGTACCCTGGCAGACAACTGAAGTTCGGCTCGATGGTCGAACAGTCCGCGGAGCAGCCGTCGCCGCCCTGGGTGTTGCCGTCGTCGCAGTTCTCCGCCTCGCTGTCGACCTGGCCATTGCCGCAAGCGCCAGCCGTCGTGTTCTCCGGTTCTGTGATCAGCATCGGATCGGTGGGCCCTGGGGCCGTCCCTCCAGGCGATTGGACCACCGTCTGACCGTTGGCGTTCATCGTGATGCCACCGCCGACGAGCGGCGGCGCATCGGACGCGGTGTCACCGCCCGAACAGCCAACAAAGGTGGTGGCGAGCCCAACGGTGAATGTGAAAATAGCTAGCCTGGTGGAGTGGACTTTGAGCGACATGGCGACCATCTGGTTGTGTACGTGCGCCATTCTGGAGACCGTGAGCAGAGCGGTCGAGCGGTAATTCCGGTGGCTTAGGGTGGCTACAATTCCGGTGTATTTGACCAGTGCCGCTGGCGCTGCAGCTGTCGTTTGTTTATCTGCCATGATCAGCGAGAGCGTCCCCCCGTTCCAACTCCCAAGCCGCGGTCGGTGAGACGATCGCATGTCGCACCGCGTGGGAGAGGAAACCTGAGGGGCACGGGGGGCAGAGCGGATGGGCGGCGCTGGGGGGGGGTGATCGTTCCCAAGCGGCAACAATTCGGAAACTGAGCTCCTGTCAGTCCCGTGAGGTGGGACGAAATCGGACGCCAGCGCTCCCCGTATGCCCCGAAGGAGTTAGCGGGATCATGCGAAGTGCTCTCCGGCCGCCGAGTGAACGCGTCACCGCCTTACTCGCCACTTTCGTGGGCGGGGGACGGGTGACCGTCGTCGGCCAGGACGCGCGCGGTTTCCGACGTCCGGACGAAGCTGCCCGAAAACGCAAGACTAAATGATGATGCCATGACAGCCAGTGGAGCCCAGCAGGGGAAGGAAATGCCCCCTTTTGCAGCCGAGGCCCCTCGACGCGGAGCTTTGCCGCTGGACTTGCAGGCCGGGGCGCATGAACGATTGTGAGATGTCGGGCGCTGCTTTACGAAGTTCGAGCGATGGAGTCGTCGGCGGTGGGGGACTGACTCACGTCGGCCAGAAATGGATCCCGCGGTTGAGGTTTACGCCATGTGTCCACGGTGAACGGCTGGTGTAGTGACACTGAAATACAGGTTCTGGGTTGCCATGATCATCACAACCGTCTACGGATGCCGTCATGTTTGGAGCGCTCATCAAACAAGCCCGTGAACGTGCTGGGTTAACCCAGCGAGACTTGGCCGAGTTGGCGAACACCACCAACTTCAGGGTCAGTACCTGGGAGCGCGGTGCCGAGGGGATCAGTCTGGAAAAGACGGAGGTGCTCGCGAAAGCACTCAAGTTGCCTAGGGCCAAGCTCCTGGCTGGCGTCCTTCAGTACTGGCTCGACAACGCGGAGATCAACTACAAGGTCACCGTGAAGAGCCAGAAGGTGGGCAAGGTCAACACCGGCGTTACCCTGAAGAAAATGCGTCTCGCCAAAGGAACCCCCCTCCGCGCTCTTGCTCGGCAGTTGCAAGTTGCCCCCCCGAGAGTCGTCGACCTGGAGCGTGGCAACAAGCTCATCAAGCCGGAGACGGCCTGGTGGTATGCCGACGCGCTGGGGATCGATCACAAGGAGCCAGTTCGACTCGCGCTCCAAGACGCAGTGCAGCGTCACTGCGGTGTGGGTTACAAAGTCGTCATCAGCTGAGGGGTAGTCGAGGCAGCTCTCGGCGGGCTGTCTCGCGTCTTCGGGGATGGGGAGGCGGTGCGGTTGCACCGGTGACTGGGTGGCTCCATGCTTGCCCGTTGGGACGACGGGTATGCTGTCATCAAGCCTTCCAACGGGAGCGACGGACCGGGCCACGCTGGCACTGGCGGATTTCCTCGACCAGCACCACCGCGTGTTCGTGTTGACCGGGGCTGGCTGCTCCACGGCATCAGGCATCCCCGAGTATCGGGACGACATCGGCAATTGGAAGCACCGTCAGCCGATGACGCTGCAGCGCTTCTTGTCCGCCGAGGCGATGCGTCGCCGGTATTGGGCAGGCAGTACCGCTGGCTACCGACGCATCCACGACGCTCAGCCCAACCCTGCTCACCGAGCACTGGCTGCTTTGGAGCGGGGGTGCTGGATCCGCTGGTTGGTGACCCAAAACGTCGACTGCTTGCACCGGCGCGCGGGCAGCCGCGCCGTGGTCGAGCTGCACGGTCGGCTCGATGAAGTCGCCTGCCTCGCGTGCGGACACCGTGTTCCTCGCGAACGCTTTCAGGCGGCGCTGGAGGCAGCAAACCCGGGCTTCGGTTCGACGGGCGTGTGGGCACCCGATGGCGACGTTCGAGTGAGCCCCGAAGAAGCTGCTAGCTTCGTGGTGCCGGCCTGCGCCGAGTGCGAAGGCATCATCAAGCCGAACGTCGTCTTCTTCGGTGAATCCGTTCCCCCGGCGACCGTCGAAACGACGCTGCGGCAGTTGCACGCGTCCGACGCCGTGCTCGTCGTTGGTTCCTCGCTGATGGTCTACTCGGGCTTTCGGTTCGTCCGTGCCGCGGCCGAGCGCGGTCTGCCGGTTGCCATCATTAATCGAGGAAAGACACGGGCGGACGGACTCGCGACCCTGAAGCTGGTCCAGCCCTGCGAGCAGCTTCTTGCTGGCGTTCAGGCGCTGCTGGGGGGGTGAGGAGCGGGGTTTTCCCCCGTCGGCACCGCTGGAGCGCGGCCGAACAGCAGGTGCGAGCTCTGGCAGTTCCGCCGTTTCGGCCACTTTGGGCTAGGCTAGCAGCATGCGCCGACGTCGGACCCGTGTTCGTGAGCCGGTGCGGCGGCGCGCTGCAGTTGGGTTGGTCCTCTTCGTCGGAGTGGCTAGCGCGTGTGGGCACGACGAGGTGCTGTCTGCGCTGGACATCGACTCAGGGGTCACGGACGAGCCGCTGCAGGAGACGGAGCCGACACAACGGGCAGATTCCGGGGTTGAGCCCACGGGCGATGGGGGCGCGCCGCTCGAGGACGCTGCCGTCCGCATTGACGCGGGCAGTCAAGACTCTGGAATCGACGCGAGTGTCGGACCCGTCCTGGTCGAGCCGGGGGATGCCGCCGTCGAGTCTGACGCTCAGGTCGCCGATTCGTCCGTTGATGCGGAGCCTCCCTCCGTCGAGGCCCCCGAGGGTATCAACGGCAAGGTTCGAGTTTCTCCTGCGATCGTACTCGACACCGACCTGTTGCTGGACACCGGCGCGCACAACGACCTGCTGAACGTCTTCGACGAGTCAGTCGACGAAAGTCAGGTGTTAACCAACCCCGCGCGCGTGGGCGGCTATCTAGGGCCGCAGCTCGAGGGGCTCCGAGCAGGAGCGCCTCCAGAGCTGCGTTCGACGGGCGGGCTGTCGAACGCAGCGGCGGCCGGCGTCGGTGATGCCGCGACGCCAGTCGGCGACGTTGACGGCGGTGCAGATGCGGGGGCGCTCGACCCGTGGCCGCAGTTGGGTCTCGTCACAGGGATGGACGCTGTAGATTACTACCGGGTGGACTTGAAGCGGGGGCAGGCCGTGACACTGTTCATTCACCCCGCGCCGCTGCCGTCTGGTACTTTGGCTCCGGTGGCGGATCTGGACCTGTATCTGCTCGACAGCGTCGAAAAGGACATCGCTGAAGGGGGCAGTTGGGTCGAGGATTCCCTCGGTTCCGCGGATACCGAGCAAGTCGTGGCTCCCGTGGACGGACGGTATTGGGTAGCCGTTCACCGTCCGGACGACGCAACATCCGGCAACGGGGAGATTCGTGCCGCGCGCTACACCCTGAGCGTCAACGTACCGCTCGCCCCGAGCGTGCAAGAGCGGGTGTCTGCCAATCGGTTGAGCACCGGCTTCGCGAGCGTCGGACAGGCTGCGTTGGTCAGGCGCACCAGTGTTTCGACGGAGGAGAGCGCCGCTACTGCTTATCGCATGGAGGCGCTCCCTTCCTCGACGAGTGGTGACAGGCGCTCGACGTTGCGCGCGATCAAGCGCCTTCGCCGTCAGCCGGGGGTGGAGAACGCCGAACCGGTTCTGCGTTTCCAAGCGCAGGGTTTGCCTCAGCCAGACGATCCCGAGTTCGTTCGGCAGTGGTATCACTGGCCGGTCGACTTGCTCGCGGGGTGGGTTGAGAGTGAGCGTTCGGAACGGGCTCTGGGAGAAGGGGTCGTGGTGGCGGTGATCGATACCGGCATTGCCTCGGCGCATCCCGATTTCGTCAACGCGGACGGTTCCTCCCAATTGCTCGACGATGGCTACGACATGATCTCCGACGAGCAGTCCGCCGCGGACGGTGACGGTCGCGATCCGGATCCCGAAGACCCGGGTGACCGTGGTGCACCGGGGGGCGGGACATTCCACGGCACTCACTGCGCTGGCAACATCGCGGCGGCGACGTTCAACGCAACCGGCATCGTCGGGGTGGCTCCACGAGCCAAGATATTGCCTGTGCGAGTGCTCGGGCGTGGTGGTGGTACGCTGGACGACGTCATCGAGGGGGTGCTCTATGCTGCAGGTTTACCCAATGCCACCGGCGCGGTGCCGTCCCGTCCAGCGGACATCATCAACCTCAGCATAGCCGGTCCGGGCCGTTCGGAGGCGTTGGCGGGAGCGGTGGCGGCGGCCCGTGACGCGGGGGCCATCGTGATCGCTGCTGCCGGTAACTTCAGTCGCAACGTCGAGGAGTACACGCCTGCAGCCGAGCCGGGAGTCGTCGCGGTTTCGGCTGTCGATCCGGACATCCAGCTGGCTTGGTACTCGAACTACTCGCTCACTGCCAATGGTATCCAACTGGCCGCGGTTGGCGGCGATGTGCGGTCGGATCGGGATCTCGATGGGAACGCGGACAGCGTTTACAGCATGCTGTTTCGAGACGACGGTGAGACTCTGTACGGCGACATCGACGGGACCTCGATGGCTGCAGCTCAGGTAACCGGTGTAGTCGCTCTGATGAAAGCAGTGTACCCAGCGCTGACACCGGACGAGTTCGATGCGCTCATCCCGGAAATGGTCGTGGACATTGGTGAGCCGGGGCCGGACGGGTCCTTTGGACAAGGGTTGCTCAATGCTCCCGCCGCGGTCGCAGCGGCATTGGAGGCTTCAGGGCTACCACCGCGGGTACGTCCGGTCGTGCACCTGTCGCCGCGTGGGTTGGACTTCGGGACGTTGCTCGACGAGTTGCCGCTTGAACTCACGAATACCGGTCCGGGACAATTGGAACTGCTCGCCCACCTGTCGTCGGATCCGTGGGTCAGCCTCGAACCTGGGGCTACCGGTGCCAACATCGTCCGCGTCGAGCGTTCTGCGCTCCCAGTCGGAGAGCACTACGCCGTGCTGTCGTTGGAGACCAACGTGGGTACGGTCGCGGTGATGATTCGGGTGGAGCAGGAGCAGGAGCCAGCTTCAGGTGACGTTGGAGAGTTGACCGTCGTCTTGCTGGATGTAGACGCGGGCACCGTCGTCGACATGACGACCACGGATGCCGACGCTGGCTACGAGTTTTCGTTCGAGTTGCCCGAGCCGGGGCGGTACCGCGTGCTCGCAGGGAGTGACTGGGCGGGCCTCGGCGTGCTCGGAACCGCGGCGGACGTACTGGCCACCCTGCCGTTTGGCGCGCCTGTCGTCTGTGTGCCAGCGGACGATGCTGTTGCGGGGTGCGTCGATGGCGACGGGCTGTCGGCGCCCCTCTCCTTGGTGCACTCGAGCGCACAGGAGATCTGGCCGCTGAGCGACGACTGATTGGTTCACACAATGCGGCTAGTCGGTCGGCCTTGATGTGCGTTGTTTGCTGCGGTTCAGCAGCGCGTCGTGGGAGCCTGCGGCGTTGTTGCGCGCTGTTCACCCAGTTGTCATTCAGTGCCCCGAAACTCGACATCAACCGTTGCCTGGTTCGTAGCGACGCTGATGGCCCTGATCCGACACGCTGAGTACGCCCAACCGGCGGATACTCCAAGCGTCTGGTTGCCCCAGGGGCTCACCCGCCGTGAGCACGAGCAGGCGGCGGGCGCCCGGAGGGTGCCGGCTCGCGCAGGAGCGAGGTCCGGCGCTCGCCATTGGCATCGACTGCTCTCGCATGCAGCGAGCGTCGGAGACGGCCCGGGACGTTGCCCGCCGAGTGAACGAAAACACAGGGCAGGAGCTGGAGCTGCGGGAAATCGAGGCGCTCGCCGAGCGCTGGGCGCCATCGCCAATTGACGCTCTGTAGGCGCTAGTCACTAAAGGGCCGGGTCCGATCCACATCGAAGGGGAAGGGGAGCGCTCGTCTGGCAACGACGAATTGAAGCTAGCGCCTTACCTGGAGGCCTTGTCGGAGGTACCCTGCTACGAAGCTTCCGGAAGCGTGTACTTCACGGCCGGGGTGCAGTGGTGCTTGTGGTTGCTTGGATCCTGAGATGAGTGTGCGAGTCGACATCTGCCGTACAGTGCGGCTTCCCGATCAAACGCGAGTGGCGCGCTGCCTGCGTGCGCCAGAACTGGGGCCCCGCGTGCTCTTCTTCAGTGGTGGGAGCGCTCTGCGGCCCCTCAGTCGCAGACTCAAGGAGTACACGCACAACTCCGTTCACCTCATCACGCCGTTCGATTCCGGGGGGAGTTCCGCCGGGCTGCGTGCAGCGTTCGACATGCTCTCCATCGGCGACCTGCGCAACCGACTGGTGGCCTTGGCGGACGAGAGCAGCCGCGGCAATCCACAGATTTACCGTCTGTTCTGTTACCGCATGGCCAAGGACGCGGAGATCGGGGAGTTGCGCCAAGAGCTGGACGCGATGATCAACGGGCAGCACGAGCTGGTTGCCGCCGTGGAGCAGCCCATGCGGCAGATCATCCAGACTCACCTGGGCTTTTTTCGTGCGCGTGCTGCGCAGAGCTTCGATCTGAGGGGGGCGAACGTCGGCAATCTGTTGCTAGCTGGCGGTTACCTGTCTCAAGATCGAAATATTCGTTCGACCTTGTTCCTCTTCTCCAAGTTGCTCGAAGTGAGAGGGCTCGTCATGCCTTCGGCAGAGTCGACAGCGCACCTCGCCGCTGAGCTTTCCAACGGCGAAATCGTCGTCGGGCAGCACCGTTTGACGGGCAAGGAGGTGGCTCCTCTGCAGCATCCGATCGAGTCCTTCTTTCTGGTGGACAGCCTCGAGTCTCCGCACCGAGTCGCGGTGCAGGCAGACACCGAGTCGCTCGAGCTCGTGCACAAGGCGGACGTTATCTGTTTTCCGATGGGGAGTTTCTACACCAGCGTGATGGCGAATCTCTTGCCGGCAGGTGTGGGGCAAGCCGTTGCCAAGTCCGGCTGCCCCAAGGTGTACATTCCCAATATGGGGCACGATCCAGAACAGGTCGGTTCCAGCGTGGACGAGGCGCTCGGCAAGTTGCTCGAGACGTTGAGCTGCGACGTGGACGGAGCTGTCGAGCCATCTCGGCTGGTGAACGCCGTTCTGGTCGACACCGAACGCGGGGACTACGAAACCCCGGTCAACAAGGCGAGAATCGAGGCGCACGGGGTGAGTGTGATCGATACACGCCTGGTCGGGAATGACCGCCCTGGAGTCTGCCCACGTCTGCTCGCCGAGATACTCTTGACCCTGGCGCAGTGAAACGCCCGATGGTCGGGACGAGGTTGGTCAAAATGCAAGAAGACCATGATCAAGGCGCAAGACGAACTGCACCACGAGGCACTTCTGAGTCGAGCGCAGGTTGCAACCCAACTGCGTGCGAGCGCCGACGGGATCGAGTCCGGTCGGTTGCGCTTGTCCAGCGGCGCCGAGCAGCTGGTCTCGAGCCCGCCGGATTTGTGCAGCTTCGAGAGGCGCGCGAGGAGCGCAACAGCGCGAAGTTGCAACGTGCGACTCGTACGGCGCACGTCGGATGCCGCCAAGGACGTGCGCAGCTTGAAGATTGAAAGCTGAGCCCGCCCCCAATTCGTCGACGGCCAGTCATACGGAGGGACGGAGCGAAAGCACCTGCGGCCAGCGTGGGTCGTCCGTCGCCTGGTAGTCACCAAACAGACCGTTGCCCAGACACCACAGCAAACTGGCAGCGGGTCCAACGGGGTTCTGTTGTAAATCGAGGCGGGCATCGAGCGTCGGAAGTGTATCGCTCGAGGAGTTCGAGCTCGCTGACGGCAAGCTCAGGTGGGCCAACGCGTCCGATGGACTCCGGGTCAGGAGGATGCCAGCCGTCATCGGGGAGTAGCGCTGGACCGTGAGTGGCTCAGGGGGGCGTTCGTCGCCCACGATCACGGCGATGGCGTCGCATTCTGGATTGCTTTCGAGCCAACACGACGCTTCGAGGAGCGCCGCTGCGACCGTGTTGCGACCGGCGGCTACCGCCGTCGCGTGTTGGCGATTGCCCAGCGCGATTGACAGGACGCCCACCGCCACGTTGTGAACGCTGTTTTGGAAGCGCAGCGGTGAGCATTCCCCAGCTTGCTGTTGCTCGAGCAGGCCGAGGGTCGTCTGCACGGGGCCAAACGCCGACCCGTAAACCAGCGGCAGGTCTCGCAGCTCTTCTTTTGGAGCGAGCTGCTCCAAGACCTCGGCGAACATGCGCGTCAAGAGCGACGCTCGCCCGCGCTGTCGGGGGGGAAGCAGGCCCGCGGCGGGTTCGTCCGCGTCGTCTCGACGCGCCGTCGCGCTGATGAGTGCCTGCGCGTTGGGGATGCCCGGGCACCAAAACCCCAAGCTTCGCACGAAGGCCCCGGTTGGGGCTTGGCGGGGCGCGGGCGCCTCGTGGGGACCGAAGACGAGGCTCACGTTCGAGCCCCCAAACGCGAGCGAGTTGCTCATCGCGAGCCGCAGGGGCCGACGGGGAGTGCCTTGGCCGGCGCCGGGAAGAGCGGTGCATTCGCTCCGGGCCAAGACCTCCGCGCAGACCACGGCTTCCGTGGCACCGGTGGCGCCCAACTGGTGCCCGTGCAGATTCTTCGTCGACGTGAAGACACACTCTCCGAGTACCTGTGCGATCGCTTTTCGTTCGGCATCGTCGTTGGCTCGGGTACCCGTGCCATGGGCGTTGAGATAGTCGATGTCACTGGCGTCGACGCCGGCATCTCGTAGCGCTCGCTTCATAGCCAATGCCGCTCCCAACCCTTCGGGGTGAGGGGTCACGATGTGATGGGCGTCAGCGCTTTCGCCAGCACCCAACAAGCCCAGGTGACCAACCTCGCGGTCCAACAGAAGCCAAGCCGCGCCTTCGGACACGTTCATCCCGCCCGTGCCTTCGGCGAAGGGTTCGCATGGCTTGGGGGAGAGCACTCCGAGTGCCGAGAAGCCCATCAGCGTCAGCCGGCACAGGGTGTCGACACCCCCGACCAGCACCGCGTCACAAACGTCACAGTCGATGAGCCTTTTGGCGGCGGCTAGCGCCTTGCCCGCAGAGGAGCACGCCGTCGAGATCACATACACAGGGCCGAGCAGCCCGTATTCACGAGCGAGCTGGGTCGGTGCAGCGTCGAAGGCGTGACCCAAATGGCAGGAGTAGCCGTCAGGCAGCTCGTTGGTCGTGCGGAGCACCCGATAGGCAGCTTCGCTTTCGAGGATGCCGCCAGTGGATGTACCCAGTATGAGTCCCACACGAGTCGGACCCCACTTGGCGAGGGCGGCACGGAGCTCCGGCACCAGTTCGGAAAGCCCCGCCTGCGCGAGCCTCAACTGGCGCGTGTCGCTGCCGACTGTCGACGA
>JBNKZR010000104.1:0-19637 GCA_050301735.1 Polyangiaceae bacterium
GTTTCTGGAATCGGAAGTTGGACTACTTGTTCACTAACGGCCACTTCTCCAATGGCCTAGTCCACCAAGACGCGAGCAGCGGCGGGATGGAGACGATGCCCCTATCGGACCACGCGCCACTTTCCGCGCTATTCACTTTGGACGGTGATGGGGTACCCAGCGCCGAAGTCACGGACACGACGGGTGACGCTGGAGATGGCAACCCGTGATGCGAGCCGCCGTCATCCCCTCGACGATATTCGCGCTTCTGTTGGCCACCGAAGCCAGCGCCGAAGATGCGACGTTCAGCCGTTGGGCGGACGGGACTGCGCTCACAACGGAGCCCGGACGCTTGGAATTGGGGCTCGTCTCACGCTCCGCCTACGCCCCCAACGACTGGCTCGAGCTCCGCGCTCACCCCTTGGCTGCCCTCATCCTACCGGGTGTGGACGCCAAAGTACGTTGGTGGTCGGAGGGGAACAGCTTCATCTCGACCCGGCATGGGCTGACGTACCCAAGCCTGTTTCTCAACGTCGTTGCCCGAGAGGGTACGGGCGGACTCCTCCCACCCGACGAGCCCGTGCCCCAGGCGCTGATGCTGCGGAGTGACGTGCTGGCAACGCGGCGGCTGGCGACGGACGCTTGGGTCACTCTGGAATTGGGGGCCGAGGTCGCCCCACGAACCGAGAACCCGGTGCTGCTGGACTTTCCGTTCCTTTACCAACGCTTCGCAGCCCTCGATGCTCCGCTCGTGCCGCACGTCGGGGTCGATCTTGCGTGGGGCTTCGGACACCTTTCGTTGCAAGGCAACGCGCGCTACGACTGGCTGCTCGTCGAGGACGTCGACGGCGCGTTCGCGCTGGAGGCGGCAGGAGAGGCAAGCTGGTCGTTCACCGATGAGGTGGCGCTTTCCGTGCTGGGACGCGCGGCCTGGGCTCGCTTTCCCGTCGGCACCCGGTTCCACTGGTTCCCGATGCTCGACCTGCGCATGGCGTTTTGAATCACGCCCAGCGCCGCCGGGATCTGAGCTTTCGACGCAGTGCCCGCGGTTCAACGCGGAATGAGTGAGCGTCGGAGCGCAGCCTTGAGCGATGCCATGGCGGAGATGGGATCGGTGAACACCCCCGGTCGATCTCGCTGGACGTCCTGTTCCATCAACCGATTGCTGTGCAGCATGCCCACGGGCGTGCGCACGACGACCGCGGTTTTCAGGAAGCCATCGAAGAGCTCACGGCGAAAACGCGCGAACGATGCCTCGTAGGCGGGATCGTTGTTGCCGACCGCGTCACGCGAGTCGAGAAGGAGATAGTGCTGCCCACGCCCCAATCCGTCGAGAGCGCTCAGCATGGGAGAAAATGCATGAATGACGTCGCGTGGCGAGGCGAACGGCTTCGATGAGCGCACAACGACGACGATCGGGTCGTCTTCGTCGCGGGTCACGCGAAAGTACTCGTTCTCGAATACCGGATGCCCTCGCTCCATCACCATCAGCTTTCGTCAACGCGCCGCTCGCCGCTAGCGCGCGACGGCGTCCAGTTCGGGTTTGCACAGGCGCGCCTGATTAGGTAACTCATGCGTCGGCGGAGCAGGCGCGACAACCCGTCCCTGGCCATCACACCTACATCACTCATGTCCGACATCGATCGAGTGCTCCAACGCCTGGCAATGGTCGTCGACGAATCTGTCACGCGCAGTTCTCGCATCGGGTACTTCGCTGCGATGTACCGGAGAGTGACTCAGGCTGTCAAAGACGGCATCTCACGCGGCGACTTCGAAGATGGGGAGCGCATGTCCCAGTTCGATGCGCTGTTCGCCGAGCACTACTTTCGCGCGCTCGACGCGTTCCAAGCGGGCGGCGAGCTCCGCCGCTCGTGGAGTATCGCCTTCGAGGCAACGCAGTCTCGGAAACCCTTGATCCTACAGCACCTGCTGCTGGGCATGAACGCCCACATCTACCTCGACCTCGGGATCGCGGCCGCCGAAGCCGCGCCGGGGCCCGCCTACACTACTCTGCAAAACGACTTTCGGCGCATCAACGACATCCTGTTCGAACAGTTGGACCCGACCGAGAACCGCGTCGGTGAACATTCCCCGTGGCTCGGCTTGGCGGACTACCTGCTGGGCTCGTGGGACGAATGGCTCGCGAAGCTCGCCCTCCAATGGCTGCGGGAGTCAGCGTGGGAGTTCGGCGCCAGCCTCGCAAAGTCAGACCGCGAGCGTTGGCCAGGGCTGATCCGAGAGCGCGACGCGATGGTCGCCAAGGTCGCACGGGGGCTCCTCGATCCGGGCTTCCCGTTGAGCTGGGTGATCCCAATCGTGCGCTTCCGCGAGGACCAAAACACCGCTCGAGTGATCGTCGCGCTGTCGTGAGCGTCCCCGCATGGTGCCTGCACGCACGCGGGCAACGCCCTCAATTCATCGGATGTCGCATGGCCAGTGACGGCATGGACCTCACCGGGCTCGTCGAGTTGAAACGACGCTTCCAGCTGCGCGGTTCGATGCCCAGCTTCTTGAGGCGACTCTGCAGCGTCGTCGGTTTGAGGCCAACCAGCGCAGCCGCCCCGTCTTTGCCATGAAGCTTGCCGCGGGTTACCGTCAGAACACGCTCGAAGTAGCTGCGTTCGTTCTCGACGAAGGAAGGCAGGTTCTCCAACGTCGGCATGGCGCTGCCGAAGGCCTCATCTGCGGCGACCGGCAGACCGAGATCCGACGCGAGCACCTCGCCTTCGGGTCGCAGGATCGCCGCGCGTTCCACCACGTTGATCAGCTCGCGCACGTTGCCCGGCCAGGGATAGGCCCTCAACCGAGCCCGGCTGGCCTCGGAAAGCACCCAGGGCCCGCGTCCCGAGCGCAGACTGATCTCGGCGAGGTGACGTTCGGCGATGGTCGCGACATCCTCTGGACGCTCGCGAAGCGGCGGAACGCGTACAGGGAAGACCGCCAGACGGTGATAGAGATCCTCTCGGAAACGCCCCGTGGCGACCGCGTGGTCCAGTGCGACGCTGGTGGAGGCGACCACGCGCACATCCACCTTGTACTCACCGTGGCCGTCAAGCGGTTGGAAGCGACCACTCTCCAAGAGTCGAAGCAACTTGCCTTGTGCGGTCAGCGGGAGATCAGCAACCTCTTCCAACAGCAGGGTGCCGCCGTTAGCCGTGAGTAGACGGCTCGAGCCATCGACGTCGCCGGGACGCACACGGCCGAACAGTTCCGTCGTGATGAGGTTTTCAGGTAGCGCGGCGCAGTTGAGTTTCACGAAGGGCCCAGCGGCACGGCGGCTCCAAGCGTGCATCGCCTGGGCCAAGGCCTCTTTGCCGGTACCCAGTTCGCCGAAGATCAGCACTGGGACGTCGTTCGCCGCCAGTTGTTGCGCTCGGACCACGAGCTCTCGCATCGCGGGCGACTCACTGGCCTCCAAACGCTCGCACGCCAAACGGTCAGCTCCGATCTCCAGGCGAAGCAGCCGGCTCTGCTCGGCCAACTGACGCCGGTGCCGTTCGAGCAGCTGCGCCTGCCGCGCTAACACCATCGCCAAAGCCAGCGCCTTGCCATACGTTCCTGCCAACGCGAGGTTGTCGGGCGCGAACGGCGCTCCGTCCCGACGATCCAGAACGATCAAGCCCAAGGACTCCGGCCCTGAGTACAGAGGCACCAACATGCGTGCGGGCTGATGTGAATCCAAAACGCCGGTGAAGAGATCCGCCTGATACGCCAAGTGGGCCTCCGTGAACGCGACCGGACGCCGCTCGTCCATGGCCTTGCTCAACGCGGGGTACTGAAGCAATGCCAGCCGATGGCCGTGTAAAGAGGGGCTTGCCAGCGGACCCTCCGCCGCGACCAACCTCAATGAATCCGCCTCCAGTTCGAAGACTGCCGCCAGGTCGTAGGGCACGATATCCCGTAGAGCGTCGAGCGCCTTCGTCAAAATTTCGCCGAGCGCTCTGGGCCCGGCGGCAAATGATGCAAGTTCGAGAAGGTCAGCGGCGTAGTCTTGATTCAAAGTCGGGCTCCTGGCTCTGCAGCGCTCCCTCCGTACCAGCACTTCACGTGCCAAGTTGCGCATCTTCACGAAACAATAGAATCAACTAGTTACGAACTACATGATCGCAAATCTGCGATGTAACGTTCAGTTCTGAACGTGATTTCGGCAAAACGTGATTTCGTCTCGGCACACTGAATGCTCGGTGTTTCTCGTAGACAGGCGCACCATCGCGCGAGCCCCACGGCATCCTGCGCCACGCCACCGCGAAGCGCCACTTCACAGGCGCCATTCCGCGCCGATGCCGGCGATGGGCCCCGCCACCTCTTCGTTGACGCGAGGCTGACTGCCCGCAGGCACGATGGGGGAATCACTTTCGACGTAGTCCTGGAAAATCGACGCCCCGCCCACGCTCAATTCGAGGAAGACCGAGCCTGCTCCACCGTTACCCCGAAGCAAGTTACGAACCGCGACCTCCCCGTAGCCGTAGCCTTCGATGCCACCGCCGCCTCGCAGGATCAACCAGCTGTCGCGAGCGACGGAGAGCTGCCCTTGCAGCTCCAGCGATGAAAACTCAGTGCGACTGCGGAACACGACGGCGCGCGTGCGACTCATCAGATGCAGACCATCCACCGCCCCGATGCGAAGGAGCTGCACCAGGCTCATGCCGCTGCCCTTGTCTGTGCCGAACTCCGGCTTGTTCACCGTTTGCCCACCCAACCCGATGCCGGCAGAGAAAACCTTGCTGTCGAACGCTCCGAAGATGAACGCAGACGCCGTAGCTACGCCAGCGTTGTCAGAGCCGGCAATCCCGAACGGAGCCGTTTGTACGCCGTAGTGAAAGTGCTTCGAGCGAGAAGCTGCCGACACTTCACCCAACAGGCCACCACCGAACGAGCCCAGGTTGAGCATGGGGCGCAGGATGGCGCGCAGCTCCCAAACGCCGGTCACGCGGTCCGGAGCCGAACGACTAGCGGTGACGGACGCCGCCGTGACCAACGCCGTCTCGCCAACCTTCACCGTCTCGTTCATCCCGACGTCCACCCACGAGTGGTCGGACATGACCTTGCTTACGATACCGACGACCGCGTTCGAGTCGGAGAAGGCAACCCGCATGCGCGTCTCGACTCCGTCTTGAGCGCCCATGCTGACTTTGACTTGGAGTCCTTCGACCGCCAACACTTCGCCTTCGGGCCAGACCTCTTCCGTCACCGAAACCCCGGCCTCACTGCTTGCGGCCGTATCTCCGGTCACGACTGAAGCCGGCTCGGCAGACTCTGGGATCGGCGCGGAGGGGCGCCTCGGGGGGGATTGGCTACTAGCACTGCCCGTCGCGCTTGCCGGACGCACTACGACGGCGCGTTCCTCCAAGACGCGAGCCCACACCTTGCCGCTGTGTTGGAAGAACCCGACGACGTCGCCCTCCAACTGGCGCGCCTCATGAAAGACGAAGTCTTTTTCGGAGCGACCCAGCACGAGGTAGCCATCCGAACCGCAGGCAACCAGCACCTGAGAGGCGTCCGACCACACGCCCCGGTAGTCACAAGCCACGTCTCGCGAGGCAAGCCACGTGCGCAAACGCCGCTCCAAACCGCTGGACGGCAGTGCTGGCCCCGTGATCCCCGACGTCGCAGCTGCGGGCGAGTGCTCACCTTCACCATCAACCGGTGCCGCCTCCACCTCGGCCGACGGTGCGGCGGGAGCAGCATCGTCGACGCCGGGCTGCGCGGCGGATCGCACTCGACTCCCCTGGGTAGGAGCCTCCGGAGGCGTGGATTCCGGCTGCGCAAGTGCCGATGGCGGCGCGACAAACCCGAGGCCGGCGAGCGTGAAAAACAGTGCAACAGCTAGCCGCCCAACCCGTCCAGTCATACAGCAGGACATAGTAAATGCTGTCGCAAGAAGCGAGCCACCAGTTTCTTTTTGGATGCGGCGGAGTTGCACCGCCAGGCACTCGTGCCGCGGGAGCGGTTTACACCACCAAAACGCGGCCTGGCTGCACGAGGGGTGGCAGCCCCGGGAACAACGAGTGGCCTCTGCTCGTCGCTTCCGCTACCCTTGCATGAGCCGTTGGAGGAACCGAGAAATGAGAACACTACCGTTCACGCTGGCCTTGTCGTTGGGGGCTCTCGCAGCCGGCACGGGCTGCAACGCGTTCGACGAACCACAAGCCTCCGGTTCGCGCACCGTACGGGTCGTGCCCACGGATGAACGTGCCCCTCGAGAGGCAGAGATAACGGCGCTGCCCGTTTCTGGAGGCACGCTGCTCAGCTTGGGCACGAGCGGCGCCCTGGTGAGCAGCGATCCGGCGCGGGATCGGATCAGTGTGGCTTTGGACGGCAACGTCTCGGAGATCGCGTTGCCGGAGGGCAGCCAGCCGTGGCGCATGACCCAGCTCGGAGGCAGCACGTTCGCCGTCTCTTTGCGCGGCACCGGTAAGGTCGTGGCCTTGGACGTCGATGGCGCGGGGGATCCACTTTGGGAAGCTTCGGTGTGCACCGCGCCGCGTGGTCTCGACTTCGAGTTGTCGTCGCAACGAGTTCACGTCGCTTGCGCAGGGGGTGAACTCGTCAGCTTGAACGCAGAAACCGGCGAAGAGGCGGCTCGTGTGTTCCTCGCCTCCGACCTGCGAGATGTCGTCGCAGCCGATGACCGGCTCTACGTCAGTCGCTTCCGCTCGGCGGAGGTGCTCTTCGTCGAAGGCGGCGAAGTGGTCAAACAGGTGGAGCTACCCACTGTGTTGGTCACCGCGCGCTTCACGGACATCGAACGCTCGATGAAGCCGACCGTCGCCTGGCGTATGCAGGCAATACCCTCCGGTGGTGTCGCAGTCGTTCACCAACGCGCGACCGTGGACGAAGTGCCCATCGAGCTCACCGAAGGTGATGAGCGAGACGGCGAAGTGGCCGCCAGCCCCTACGGCGGGGGCGGCAGCACGGTGGGCCTGCCCGATTGCACCAGCATCGTCCAATCGGGCATCAGCCAGGTGAACTCGGAAGGCGTGGTCCTGACGTCGCCCTCGCTGGCGGGCGTCGTGCTACCAGTGGACTTGGCGGTCTCACCGAGTGGCAACGAGTTCCTCGTCGCCAACGCAGGTGTGCGTGACCCGAACGCACCCCTGTCCCGCACCATGATCATCAGCGAGCACAGCACTTCCGAGAGCAGTAGCCCGGACATCTCGGTGCGCTCCAGCGTGATGACGTTCGACAAGTCCTCGTTGAGCAGCCCGACGTCGGAAACCACGGTCGTCGGCTGCGTCGACGGTATCGAGCAAGCGCATGCCGAGGGCCCGAGCACGGCCGTCGCCTATCAGGGTAACGCGGTCGCTTCACTCTCGGTGAGGCAGGCAACGCTCGTGCAGCGAGGTGCAGTGCTCTCGCTCGGCGGAGCTTCGACCATCGACACCGGCCACGACATCTTCCACCGGGACACTGGCGCCGGCATCGCGTGTGCCTCTTGCCATCCCGAGGGCACGGACGACGGCCACGTGTGGACGTTCACCGATCTCGGTCCGCGGCGCACGCAGAACCTGGCGGTTCCCCTGGGGGACACAGCGCCATTCCATTGGGATGGCGAACTGACCTCGGTTTCCAACCTGATGGACGAAGTATTCGTGGTGCGCATGGGCGGTTCGTTCCAAAGCGAGCAACGACTGGATGCCCTGCAGAACTGGCTGTTCAAGTCACCGGTGCCGGTCCACTTGCAAGAGATGGATGCTGCGGCTAAACGCGGCAAGGCTTTGTTCGAAGCGGCAGACGTTGGGTGCGCCTCCTGCCACAGCGGCGGCGCGTTGACGGACAACCGCAGCTACGACGTCGGCACGAGCGAGGTACCGATGCAGGTCCCGTCGCTGGTCGGCGTCGCTGCGCACCCCCCCTTCATGCACGACGGTTGCGCCAAGACCTTGGAAGAGCGCTTTGACGAGAAGTGCGGCGGGGGCGACGCGCACGGCCGCACCTCGCAACTGTCCGACGCTGAAAAGAGCGATCTGGTCGCCTACATGCGGACTCTCTGAAACGTGGCCTGCGCTCGATTCGCGAACGCGCGTTCGAGCGATTCACTCCAAGCGGCGGCAGAACCAGACCTGCTCCAATAGAAACGTCGCCCCGCGGTCGGAGAAGCGATCTTCCTCGCTCATGATGTCGCGCTCGCTCCGGAGTTCGAGCTCGAACAGCGAGTCACAATGGCGCTTCAGCTCCGGAGTCTCGATGGAGAAAGGCGGCCCCGAGCCGGTGTCGTGCACGAAGTTCACGAGCAACATCTTCGCCCCTGGCGCGCTCAGACGGTGCAGCTGCTGCACGTAGTCGCGGCGTCGTTCCGGTGCGATCGCCACCAGGGCGGCGCGATCGTAGATCCAATCGCAAGCGGGGACGTGCTCCGAGGACAGCCGGAAGAAGTCGCCCACCACGAGTCGTAGGTTGTCTTTCGACAGCGACGAGACGCCTCCGCGCTCCGCGCGCTCCGGCTCGATTTGCCGCTCTTCGAAGAAGGACTCGACCGCCTTGTCGACGAACTCGACACCTTCCACCTCGTGACCCCGTTGGGCGAGCCACTCGAGGTCGTTCGACTTGCCACACAGCGGGACGAGCACCCTCCCTTCCTCGCCAGCGAGCTCGGCCCAGTACTCGATCAGATTGGGGTTGACCTGAGCGCGATGAAAGCCAGTGCGCCCACTCTGCCAGCGCGATGACCAGAAGGAATGCTCCATGCAGCGTTTCATGGCCACGCGGTCAGTCGATGTCCAGAGAGGACTTGGAACTGAACGTATTATCAGTAAAACTCACGACCATGCAGTTGAGCTTGTTTGGCGGGACGACCGTCGGCATCGATGAAGGTTTCTCCGGACTCCAGCGCAAAGAGCTGGGCCGGGGTGCCTGGGTGGAGTGGGTCCCCGGTTGGCTGTCGAGGCATGACCTACTCTTCGGGCAGCTTGCTACAGCCGGCGAGCAGGGCGTGTCCTGGCAAGCCCAGGAAACGGTGATGTACGAGCGCCGGCTGCCCGTGCCCCGCTTGCTGGGAAAGGTGCCGATGCAAGGGCAAGCACTGGATATGCTCAGAGACATGAGCCGTTGCCTGTCTCGTCGCTACGGGCACGAGCTGGGGTCGGTCAGTCTGGCGCTGTACCGCGACGGAAACGACAGTGTCGCCCTCCACGGGGACAAGATGGGACCGTTGGTCGACGATACGATTGTCGCCGTCGTCGCGCTGGGTGGACCGAGGCCATTCCTGCTCAAGCCCGCCACAGGCGGAAGGTCTCTCAAGTTCTCGTCAGGGCAAGGGGATCTGATCGTGATGGGCGGTACGTGCCAGCGCACCTTCGTGCATGGCGTGCCCAAGGTCCGTCGTGCAGCTGCCCGCATCGCGGTGATGTTTCGGCCGGAGTTACCCCTCGCCGATCCGCTGCGCACGCCGCTCACGGGAGGGGTCCGCCCCCTCTCACGCAGTGCGTAGGGCAAGCGTGCGTAGAGCAGGTTGTTGGCCCCAACTCGGGGAGTTTGTCAGGCTTTGAGTCCAGGACCGTCAGCATGGCCAGACTCGACTCGACACGCGCTCATCATTCTAGAACCCGGCAGCCATTGCTACTCGTTGCGCTGCTCGCCTGCGTGAGCTGCAAGGCTAGCGTGCAAGGCGAAGCCAAAGCGAGTTCCTCGGGCGCCGAGGGTGAGGTGGACGCCTTCGCGGACTTCGACAATCCTGCCGTCGAAGACGAAAAGGGCAGCGTCGGCGAGTTCGCGCTCACCCCTGAGACCTCCGGCGAAGATCCCGCGCTGTTGGGTGCACGCCACGACGTCTTCGTCAAAGCCGATCCGGTGGAAAACTGCTCCTGCCTTTCGGTCGTCGCCGCGCCCGCGGACGATCCGCGCTTGGGCTGGGAGGCGAAGGTTCCTCGCATCAATCCGCTGACGCAAATGGTCGTGGCCTTCCGTATGGCAGGATGCGCCGAGGCAACGGAGGACAGCAAAGGCGCTACCTACCGTGGCTACATCGAGCAGGGCAACGACGTGCTCGTGATGGTGGAAGAAGCGAACCCAGGGCGACCACTGATCGTCGGCGCGATCGTCCCTCGACCCAAGACCGGCGGCCGTCTCTTGGTCGAGTCGGTACCAGCGTCGCTCCCCTACGCCAAGCCTCTAGAGAGCGCCGAAGGCCGCTGCGTGCTGGACCTCTAGAGCGAGCGCGACTCCGGCGCGCTCGCTCATCGACCATCTCCGCCGCAAGCGGACGGTGCGGTCAGCTGAGGGGGCCGAGTTCCGGATACAGGGGGTGATCGGCGAGCAACGCCATCACACGCCGTTGGGCCTGATCTACGATCGAGTCTTCCAGCTCGAACTTGGCTGGACTCGGAGTTCCCTTGGCGGTGGTTCCCGGTTTGGTGTTGGACAAGACGAGCTTCACGATGGCTGCGATCTCGCGCATTTGCTCTGGCCCCATGCCCAACGTCGTGGTCGCCGGCGTGCCAAAACGCAAGCCGCTCGTGTACCAAGGTCCGTTGGGATCCTGCGGCAGAGAGTTGCGGTTCAAGGTGACGCCGCACTGCCGCAAGGCGGACTCTGCCTGGCGTCCCGTCAAAGCGAAGCTCTTGCTGACATCCACCAGCAGCAGGTGGTTGTCCGTGCCTCCGGTGAGCACCTGCATGCCCTGCTCCTGGCACGCCTCAGCCAACGCCTGAGAGTTTTCGACGATACGACGAGCGTAGTCGCCGAAGTCCGGCGACAACGCCTCGCGGAAGGCGACTGCTTTGGCGCAGATCACGTGCGGCAGCGGGCCGCCGAGCACCGCCGGACATCCCTTGTCCACGAACTCCGCGTAGTCTCCGTTGCACAAGACGATGCCGCCTCGGGGACCGCGCAACGTCTTGTGGGTGGTCGAGGTAACGACGTGGGCGTGCGCTACAGGGTTGTAGTCCCCAGTGAAGACCTTACCCGCGACCAGCCCGGCGAAGTGGGCCATGTCGACCATGAAGGTCGCACCGACATCGTCGGCCATTTGACGCATCTTGGCGAAATTCAACTTGCGAGGGTAGGCACTGTACCCAGCCAACAAGATGCGCGGCTTGAGCTCCTTCACCTGGGCATGCAACTGATCGAGATCCACGAGCCCCGTCTCCGGGTCGACGCTGTAGGAGTGCGCCTCGAAAATCTGACCCGAGACATTGTAGCGGTAACCGTGGGTCAGGTGCCCGCCGGAGTAATAGTCCAGACCCAGAAGCCGTTGCCCCATCAGTTCCGAGCGCACCTCCGCCCATTGCTCGTTGGTCAGCTTCGCCAGGTTCTTCTCCCCGAACTTCTCCAGCATTGGGGTCTGCACGGTCGCCGCCAAGATGGCGGAGAACGCCACCATGTTGGCGTCTGCACCGGAATGCGGCTGCACGTACGCATGCTCTGCACCGAAGAGTTGGCACGCGAGGTCGCCCGCCTCTTGCTCGACGACGTCGACGTTATCGCAGCCAGCATAGAAGCGATGGCCTGCGTAGCCCTCGGCGTACTTGTCCGTGAACCAGTTTCCTTGCGCCAGCTGCACCGCCAACGAGCTGTAGTTCTCGCTCGCGATCAGCTTCAGACTCTGACGCTGATCGGTCAGCTCCTTCACGATGGCGTCTGCCACCGAAGGGGAGACGGATGCGACGTGGTCGAGGGCGGCCAAACAGGCGGTCGTCGCTGGCTCGGGAGCTTTACCTTCGAGGCTAGCGAGATACTTGGTCAAACGCGACGCTTTGGGATCGGTCATGAGGCTCCTACGTTGGCTCGTGAGCTGGCAAAAACTATCTGGACTCAGCCCAGGCGCGCGGCTTGCTCACGCCCCGAGCTCCACCGTGGTCCATCCACGCGAGTCGCCAGTCACTCGAGGCCCGGGTGTCATAAGCGGTCGCCCCGCCCCAGTCAATACTCCCGAATAGCGCCCACAAAACGCCGAGGTTGACGGAGCACAAGCCCTGAGCGAAACAGCAAACCAGCATGGCAAACTTGCTCAGGGGCCTTTGCCCGCTAGCTCCACGTGCGGCTCGAGGCGTGCGGTGACCGACGACGAGCAGGTCGAGCGTGACCGCGCAGAAGCCGACGGCGACGCGAACGCCAGCGCGAGCAAAGAAGCGCTCTTGTCCGGATGTGTCCTGTCGAGCACGGAGCGCTGGAGCATCGCAGGCTTGTCCTCACTTCAGGGCGCGCTCTTTCTTTGGGCCGCGGTCGCCCTGCCCTGGCAGAGCGTCAATTGGTTCAGCTTGCTGTCGGGTTTGCTCGGCTGCGCCCACCTGACGGCCGTCGCTTGCCTGATCGCTCGCCCTACCTGGGCGCCAAGCGCGTGGAAGATATCGGCACTGTTCGCAGCTTTGACACTGCTCGTCGCAAGTGTACAGGTGTTTTCGGGAGGCGCGTACTTGTCGGGGCTCTACGGCTCGCTCGGTGAGGGGCTGTTTGCCGCACTACTGGCGATTTGGGGACAGCTCGTCCTGCTGACGCTGCCGACGTCCTGCTGGGCCCTCGTAAGAACGCGGCACGCTGCTCCACGTCTGGGGAAATGGCCCTGGATAGGGACCGCGGGCGCACTCTTGTTGGTGGCGGCGAGCTCACTGCTCGCGCATGGGCAAGGCACGGCTAGTCCTCTGGCCAATCCCGAAGGTGCGGAGAGCAAGCTGCAGCGCTTGTCAGACATCTTCGACAAGCTGGGCGACGCGCCTGGCCTGCAAAAGCGCACCGGCAAGCAGTGGCGGGTCTCGCGTCGTTCCGCCGCGGAATGTGAGATTCCACCAGCTCGCGCCGCATTCACGCTGATCGCCACCTTCACGCGTCGCGTCGGCCCCGGTTACGACAGCCTGTGCGCCCAAGCAGAAGAGCTCGATGCGGCGATCGCCAAACTGCGTCGTGGCTTGTTGGGACGGGCTGCGCGAAGCGCCATCAAGTTGGACCTCCTGACGGGCGTGGCCAGCACCACCGCTGGCCCCGATTGGCTGAGCGTACTGAATGTGCGCCCTGCCCTCGACGGCGTATGCCTGGCGAACCGGTGTTGGATGCCGTGGCAGTTACTGGCACGCAATGCGTTCATTCAGAACCAACCCTTGAGTTTCCTCCAGGACCTCAAGTTCGGCGTCGATCTCGTCAGGCTCGACGCCGAGCTGCGCTCGGAAGATACGCCGGCAGAAGCGTCGCTCCAACGCGTAACGACCCAGAGCTGGCTCTTGCACGAAGACCGCCTCGTGCGTGTGGAACGCCTGCGCCCCGTGGACGTCGATCTCGACGAAAGCTCTCTGCACGCCGCCCAGCGCGCAGCCGAAGCCCACATCGTCGAGGCTCAACTCGATGACGGCAAGTTCCGCTACCTCTTGCACCCCTTTTCGCAATACGAGCAACGCAAGAATTTCAACCTCGCGCGACAAGCGGGCACGTTGCTGGTACTGTGCGAGCTCGGCTCCGACAACGACGAGTTGGACGAGGCCATCCGACGCGGCCTCGAGCTCCTCGCCAGCTACGAAGAAGCCGAAGGCGACGTCTCCGGGTTGACGATGGCTCCGGGACGCCGCCGAGTGCAATTGGGTGATTCGGCGTTGCCTTTGACCGCGTTCATCCAATGCCGTACGCGCGTGGGAGAAGCGTTCGACGCCACACTGAAGCGTCTGACCCGTCTGATTGTCGCGTTGCAACAGAAGGACGGCAGCTTCGCCCCGGAGTTCGACCTGGACTCCGGCAAGTCCGTATCCGGTCCGGAACCCTTGTATGCCCCCGGGCAATCCATCCTGGCACTGGTCCTGCTCGAATCCGCAGTGCGACGAGCCCCCATCGAAGGCTTGCCGGATGCCGCGACACTTCAGAGCGCACGACTCCGAGCCATGGACCACGTGGCACACCATCATTGGCCATCGTCGCTCTACCCCTTCTTCTTCGTGGAAGAGAACTGGAACTGCTTGGCGGCAAGAGCCGCCCTGTCGCTCCAGCGTGACCCGGACTACGAACGCTTCTGTCTCGACTACGTCGCGTTCAAGTCCCGCATCATTCTGGAAGAGGACAGCAACGTGGACCCGAACTTCGTCGGAGGCTTCGGCTTCGGTAACGTGATCCCGCCTCACAACACGGGAGCGGCCGGGTTCGGCGAAGCTCTCGCCGCAGCAATTTCCGTCAAGCGGGCCCAAGGACGAGACGTAACCCGCGAGCAGGATTTGCTGCGCAAGGTGATGACCTTCCTGAAGCGCCAGCAGTGGACGAAGGACAATTGCTTCGGATGCAACAGCCGCGCCCTAGGCTCGTTGTCCGAGCACACGCATTCACCCATAACACGAATCGACTTCGTCCAACACGCCTGGGCAGCATGGGGCCATGGGGAACGAGCGCTCGCGTTATGACCGAACCCGAGGACAGCTCGTCGACGCAGGCGCTCTCCCGCGGGGAGCACTGGCTCGGTACCACGGTGATCGTCGCTGCTTCGTTGGCGATGCTTTGGCCCGCGTTCGGACCGTTGGAGGCTGACTCCTTTCCGCTTTCCACGTTTCCGATGTTCGCCCGACACCGTGGGCAGCCGCGCATGCATCAACTCTTGGGTATCACGAAAGACGGCGCTCGCCGACACCTGGAACCGAAACACCTCGGAACTAGCGAAGTGCTCCAGGCCAAAGCCTTGATTGACCGTGCAGCCCGCAGCTCCCAACGTCGCAGAGCACTTTGTCGACAGGTCGCCGCGCGCGTGAGTAGCGATGCCGACTACGACGACGTGGTGCGCCTCGAACTGCGGAGCGTGCGCTTCGATCCCGTGAAGTACTTCACGTCGGGCCCCGAACCAGTGGAGCAGAAGCGATTGGCGACTTGCCGCCTCGAACACTCGCCGTCCAACGGCGCTGAGCCCCGCGAAAAGCAGGAACCGCAACCGGAGGCGCCATGACTCTGAGCAGCTCATGGCAGCGCGCCCTCTTCCCCGCGACGCCGGCAACGCGCCTGGCGGCGTTGCGCATCTTGGTCGCGGGCTTCGGCGTCGTGTACCTGCTCAGCCGCATCCCGCATTTGACCAGTTTCGCGCACTTCTCTGCCCGATCCTTCCGCCCGGTGGGGCCCATAGCCGTTCTGAGTGAACCCCTGCCGGCAGGCGCCGTCATCGGCCTCTTCGCCGTTGCCGTGCTCAGCGGGATTGCCGCCACAGTCGGCTTTCGCTACCGTCTGAGCGGCCCCATCTTCGGGCTCTCCCTACTATGGGTCTTGAGTTACCGAAATTCGTGGGGCATGATCTTCCACACCGAGAACCTCCTGGTCCTGCACGCGCTGATCATCGGGCTGGCGCCCGCGGCGGACGCTTGGAGTCTGGAGCGCAAAGGCACCTCCCCGGCGGCGCCCAGCGGCCGCTACGGCTGGGCCGTGCGCGCCATGGTGCTCGTCGTCCTGCTGAGCTACGTGGTAGCCGGCGTGGCGAAACTGCGAGCCGCAGGATGGACCTGGACGTCAGGAGAAGAGCTGCGTTCGCACATCGCGTTCGACGCGGTCCGCAAGCTCGAACTCGGAAGCATCCACTCGCCCCTGGGAGCCGCGCTCGTGCCCCACGTGTGGGCCTTTCCCCCGCTGGCCTGGCTGACGCTCGCCTTCGAACTCGGCGCACCACTGGCGCTGCTGGGCGGGCGTTGGGCCAGAGTCTGGGCGTTGACCGCGTGGGGATTTCACGTCGGTGTCTTGGCGCTGATGGCCATCGTGTTTCCTTACGCCCTCTTGGGCATCGCCTTCGCCCCCCTGTTCGAGGTCGAGCGCCTGTTCGAGCGTTGGCTCTGGCCTCGATTGCAGCGACTGACGGGGAGACCTGCGCCTTAATAGCCCCTCGAGCACCGAGTCCGACGCGCGCAAACTTGTCCCTCGTGGTACGCAGTGACCACAATGGGCCGAATGTCTCGGCGGCTGATCGACGCGCTGTTCAACCGGCGCATGCTCGCCTGCGCCTTGCTCGGTTTCTCCTCGGGGCTGCCGTTCTACGTGCTGGGGCAGATGCTACCCCTTTGGCTCAAGGCCTACGGCGTGACCACGGCAACGGTCACCTTGTTCAATTGGGTCGGTGCACCGTACTCCTGGAAGTTCGCTTGGGCGCCACTGGTGGACCGCTACCAGCTCCGATGGCTGACACGCCGTCGCGACTGGATGTTAGTCGCTCAACTGGGTCTGCTGTGCGTCATGGGAAGCCTGGCTTGGTTCGACCCGCAGAAGTCGCTTTGGGCCATCGCCTCGATCTGCTTCGTCATCGCCGCCTTCAGTGCAACTCAGGACATCGCCATCGATGCCTATCGACGAGAGATCTTGGCCGACGACGAACTCGGCTTCGGCAACTCGCTCGCGGTGAACGCCTACCGCCTATCTTCCGTCGTACCGGGCTCGTTGGCTGTCATCATCGGTGATCAGGTGTCATGGTTCTGGGGCCATTGGACCTCGACGGCGTTCATGCTCGTCGGCATCATCGCGAGCTTTACGGCCCCTCGCGTCGAAGCACCCGAACCCCCACCCCGGCGTTTGGTCTCCGCAATCGTCGAACCGTTCAAGGAGTTCTTCGGGCGGGGGAGCCTTTCGTCTGCCGGTGTCTTGTTGAGCTTCCTCTTTCTGTACAAGCTCGGTGATAACCTAGCTACGGCAGTCGCGCGCCCGTTCTACGTGGACATCGGCTTCACCGCGACGGAGATCGGTCTGGTCGAGAAATTCATCAACTTGAGCTCGACGACCGGGGGATCTTTGGTCGGCGGGATCGTGATCTTGCGCATCGGGATCAATCGAGCACTGTGGGTCTTCGGCAGCATTCAGATGGCCTCCATCCTGGGCTTCGCAGCCTTGGCCGTGATCGGACGGAATCTCGTCGCACTCGGAACGGTGGTCTTCTTCGAGTACGTCGGTGTAGGCCTGGGTACGGCCGCTTTCGTCGCATTCATGGCACGTGCCACGAACAAGAGTTTCACCGCCACGCAGTACGCTCTCTTTTCGAGTTTCATCGCGTTGCCGCGCATCGCGTTGGGCTCGCTCACCGGCAAGGCCGCCGAGTGGCTCGGCTATCGCGATTTCTTCTTGTTGTGCACCGCCTTGGCGATACCGGGTCTGATGCTGCTGCCCAAGGTCGCACCCTGGACCCCCAAGCAGCCAAGCTCGCGAATGGACGGCGATATCGAGACCAAAGGCGAAGATTGACCCACACAGGAACGGAGTTCACGACGTTCGACGGATGCTCACTACGGCAACCGGCGGTTTCGCGAAGGCCGCCAAAGAAGCGACCGCGCGGGATCCACTGAGACTGGCACGCGGCGACAAACCGCCAGAGCCCCGCCGCCCGTTTTCGTTGCTGAGTGTTACTGTAGAACGCGTAGGAGGTGAGATGGAGAGCTCCCCGCGCGAACGGCCAGATCGGCCCTCCCGCTCCCACCTGCTCGGGTGGGCAAGCGTCGTGCTGTCGTGCGCCCTGTCGTTGGAGGCAGGTGCGAAGCCGCAGGCGGCGACCCAGCGAGGCGCTCCTTCGGCAAGCCATGATGCTCCGGCACATGACGTCTTGCTGAAGGCGAAAGCACTGAGCGCCGCAATGGTCGCCCTACGTGCCCTTAGAGAAGAGCGCGGGCTCGCAAACCACGAGCGCCCCTTGTACACCTTGGCCGCTGCCCAGCCAAAGAACGGCGAGGCTCACCTTTGCATCGTCGAGCGGCCCAACCTACCAGCACACTGTGTTGCCCCAGGACCGCGACCCGTTCTGCCGAGCACGCCCCCCCCACCCTGCGCGTGGTGCGACGACGCGCCCAAGGAAGAAGCGTGGAAGCGCTACATCCAGCAACGCCTGGGCACGGATGCGTTGCACGCGTTGTTGGACCTGCATCGCGCCGTTGGCTACTTCGGCCAGCATGCCCGGCTGTGCGAAGATCTCGGCGAAGCACTGAAGGTCATCGGTGGGCGCGACCAACGGGGCGCTGCGCTCGAAGCGGAGCTCGGAGCGCTGGTGAAGGCAGGAAGCGATGCTGCTCGAGAACGAGAACTGACCAGAGAATTGGAGGCTGTCCTTTCTGCGCTGGAACTGAGCCTCACAGCCGACGACCTTTCGACCGAGGGTGGCCTGGAAGCCGCCATCAAGTTGAGCACGTCCCGACTCCGGAGTTCACGAGTACGTTGGCAGACGGAATTCGCCAAGTGGGCGAAGTGCCGCAACGACGCGCTCTCATCCGGCAAGCTCGCACGAGACGACGAGGCCGCCACCGAACGCTGCAACGACGACGCGAGCGGCTATGGTCCCCAGCACGCCTCGGCGTGGAAGTCGGTGTTCGATTGGGAGAAGCGACGAGACACCTATCGGGTCTGTCTGCAGTCCAACGTGGAAACGCAGCTTGCTCTCGCCAAGCATCAGAAGCTCCCCTGCCCGCCGGGCGCCAAGCCCTAGCCTGCTACAGCAAGCCTGGGGAACGCAGCAGGCGACCGCCAGCTGCTTCAGTTGTCGAGAGCGCCCTCCGCGATCCATCCTTGGATGACGTCGATCTGCTCGGGCTGCAGCTCGTAGTCTGGGGGCATGGGATCGCCGAAGGGTGGTTGCCGAAATATCTTGTACAGTAGCGCGCTGTTTTCGGGATCCCCAGGGATGATCACCGGGCCATGATCGCTCGTACCCTGCATCAGGAGATCGTAGGAGAACACACTGAGCCCGCCGGAGTTGCCGTGGCATTGGGAGCATTCTCCCAAAAGCAGCGGCTGCACATCGCGCCGGAACTGAACGCAGTCGAGAGTCTCGTCCAAACCACTTTGACCACCAGAACAACGCCCGCAGGCGTCGAACTTCGCCCCACCCCCCACGTAGCCGGCGCAATCCGGACGAGTCGCCGACAGGAGTGCACCAGAGAGAACCAAGAAGTTACCCGAGTCGATGGCAGCCGTGCTCGTGCCGTTGCCGCCCATCTCGTTCATGATGAGGTCGACGAGGCCATCGCCGTCGATGTCGCTGGTATCCGCGCTGTAGGCTAACATGTCGCCTCCGTCGCTACCGTCCGCGCCCAGCACGCCCCACAGCTCCGTCACCTGGATCTCCGCCGAGGAGGGCAGGTTCCCCAGATCCACCATCGCCGGCCAGCGAGTCTTGTTTCCCCAGAGGACGTAGACGGTGCCCGCTTGAACACGGCCATCGGGGCTGGCGTTGGGTGCCGCAACCGCAAGATCCACGATGCCGTCCGCATCGAAATCACCGTGGTGCACGGTGTCCGAAGTGATGGCGCCGGCGGTGGGCCCTTTCAGAACCGTCACGTCGAACCCCTCCTCCGGCTGCAGTGGCGTGAAAGTCGCCAAGTCACGCAAACGGCCCGCTTCGTAGATGACGACGCCAATTCCGCCGTTGCCTCGACCACTGCCGGAGATGCCCGTCAGGTCACCCACGAACAAGTCGTGGCGGCCATCGCCGTCGTAATCTTGACCCCCAATCAGCTCTTCGCCCATTTGACGGTTGGCCAAATCGTCGACCGTACCCGGCAGCAGCGTAGTGACGGTGCCGGGCGGCTCCGATACGTCGAAGCTATAACCCGCGGGCCACACATCCCCTGCAAAGTTGTCATCCCAGGCGATGTACACCCGCCCACCAGGCGCGCCGCCTTGGGCCTCTGCGCTGCCAGCAGGTGCATCTTCCGCGCGGTAGGAAGCCCCCGAGCGCACCAACGCCGCTGAACTCAGAACCTCGGCTCGACCGTTTCGATCCAGGTCGGCGATCGTGACGGTGGCTCCAAAGT
>JBNKZR010000105.1:0-19609 GCA_050301735.1 Polyangiaceae bacterium
GCTACATCGACGTCATACAACATGCGAGGCCGCCGCTGCAGAGCTCTCAGAGCGGTGGACGAACCAATTCGGCAGCTGGTAGCTCGGCGCTGCGGACGTCGCAGCGCTGAAGCGCGGAGCTGCAGTCCGCGTGCTCACCCCAGGCACGCAAGCGGGACAGCCCGTCAACGTTCTGTCGTCACTCGAGCTACCTTCCCCGCTGTGGAAAACCGATCCGGAGACGGCACGCGAAGCGCTCAGCGCATCGATCTCGTTGTTGCTGCGTCTGATCGGCCGCGACCCCGACCCCACTCGCAGTCGCGACCACGTGGTGCTGTCCATCTTTGCCGAGCGGCGCCTGCGTGCAGGCCAGACGGCAGACGTCCGCGCCCTGCTCGAAGACGTCAACCAGCCGCCCGTCGAAGAAGTCGGCGCGATGCCGATCGACGACTTCCTGCCCCAGCGCGAGCGCACCTCGCTGATGACGGCGCTGAACACGCTCTTGGCCTCGCCCACCTTCGAGTCGTGGCGCACGGGTGCGGCGCTCGACATCCACGAATGGATGACCCCAGAGCCCGACGGTCGCACGCCGGCCAGCATCGTCAGCGTGGCCCACCTCGACGACGATGAGCGTTCCCTCGTGCTCGGTATCGTGCTCGACCAGCTCCTGGCCTGGGTGCGCACGCAACCTGGCACCCGACATCTACGAGCACTGTTGGTGTTCGACGAGGTGTACGGCTTCGTGCCGCCGCATCCGAAGGACCCGCCGACGAAGAAGCCGCTACTCTCGTTGCTGAAGCAGGCTCGGGCTTACGGGCTCGGCGTCATCGTTGCGACGCAGAACCCGATGGACGTCGATTACCGGGTGCTTTCGAACACGGGCTTCTGGTGTCTCGGGAGACTGGCGACCGACGCGGATCGTCGTCGGGTGGTGGAGGCGATGACCCACACGCAGGGCGCGGGCGCCAACAAGGAGCAGCTGCGATCCGTGCTCAAGGCGCTCGCGCCACGGTGGTTCGTGATGCGGGATTTGCATCGTCCGAACGAGCTGGGGTTGTTGCAGTCGCGCAACACGTTGTGTTGGCTGAAGGGGCCCATGACGCGGGGGGATCTGCGCAGGCTGCGGGCAACCTCCGCTCGCCTCAGCTGAGCTGGCAGTGCATGGACCAGCTGATGCCGAAGCGGTCTGTCAATTTGCCGTAGCGCGCACCCCAGAACATGTTTTCGGGGGGCATGACCACGGTGCCTCCTTCGGAGAGCGCAGCGAAGCACTTGTCGAGCTCGGCTGGATCGGAGATGTGCAAGTTGATGGACAGATTGGTGCCGGCAACTGCCTTCATCGTCGGTGGCATGTCCGACATTTCCAGGGGCACCGAGCCGATTTGCAGACGCGCGTACATCACACCGTCCTTCATGGCCTCCGGTACGACGCCGCCATCGAACATCGCTGGGTCCCACGGCCTGCGGTCCACCACCGTGGCACCCAGCGCTTTTTCGTAGAGCGCAATCGCCGCGTGGCAGTCACCGCTGAAGTTCAGGAAAGGGGTAGCTTCTTGAATCATCGTTCTTTCTTCTCCTTGGAGCCAGTTGGGAGGCTCTCAGGGCGTTAGACCGCGCGGCGACTCGGAACTCATCGGTGTTTCTTCCACAATCCGTTCAGGCAGCCCGAACAGCGGGAACAGCCCCTTCGTGTCCAAGAAGTGGTGAACCCCGGCGACGCGGTCGCCGCGCGTTTCGAGCAGCACCAAGGCCCACGGAGTCTCGCCCGCGTGGCGGTATTGCGCGAACCCCGGCACGCCAGAGATCTGAATGGGGCGCGTGATGGAGCCTCGACAAGCCGACCCGCTCCCCAGCAGGAACTGACGAACGTGAGCCGGTCCTCGCAACCACAGTGGGAAAGGCGGCATATCGAAGACCACGTCATCAGTCAGGAGCTGAACCAGGGCGTCCACGTCGTAGCGCGAGAATGCATCACGGTAGCGTGCGACGACCATCGGATCGATCTCCAGCCGTCCCGGGATGCCGCGCCCCAGTTTCTCTCGCGCCCGCTGCAGCGCACTGTTGACGCTGGCCACACTCAGCTCGAGCGTATCGGCCACCTGAGACGCGCTCCAGTCGAAGACCTCCGTCAGGAGCAGGGCTGCTCTCTGTTTGGGCGGAAGCTTCTCGAGCACCGTGATCAGCGCCAGATCGACACGCTGGCGGAGGGCGAGCCGCTCGTCGGGATGCTCGGAGCGCTCGAGCCAGGCATCGGGATACGGTCCGATCCATTCGTCGTGGGAGGTCGGAAGGAACGGCCCGCTGGGGTCGCCCGGCGGGATCTCCGTGGGCATGCGGCGGCGCTTGCGCGCGTTCAGGGCATCGAGACAGACGCGGGTGGCGATCTTGACGAGCCACGTCGTCGCGGACGAGCGTCCCTCGAAAGCTCCGACGGCACGGACCGCGCGGACGAACGTGTCTTGGACGGCATCCTCCGCGTCCTGTGGGTGCCCAAGCATGCGGTAGCAGTGGGCGCGGAGCATGGGCCGCGCAGCGAGCATCTCCTCTGGCAAGGCGTTCACGGGCAGAGCTTGCCCTCGTGCACGATGTTTGTCACTGGCGATGATGATGATCGACGTGGGTTGCCTCGAAGGCGTCAGCTTGTCGGACTTGGTCGTGCCCACGTTGATCGCCGAACTGGAGCGCGACGAGTTCTCCGTGGAGTACATGACTGGCAGCCTCGTGACTCTATTTGCGGCGCTGATCCGATCGCCGGAGCTCGAAACCACAATCGTGCCTGTGCTCGAGCGCTGGTCCAAGCGTGACGAAGACGCCGACCACCTGTTCCTCGCGGGTTGGGCCGCGTTGCTGCTGGCGATCTGGAGAAACCCGATTGCGGATCTACTCACACGCTACGCCTTGCAGTCACACGACAGCTTCGCGGCCGACTCCGGACTCACGCCCGCACAGCGCGAGCGCCTGCTGAATTTCTCAGACGCATCCAAGCGCGCCCTGTACACCACCCTCCCTTTGCCATTCCAGAGCGGCGATGACAGCACCACCAATCTAATGATGTGTCTGACGGAGCTTTGCCAGCTCAACCCGGGCGATCTCTACGTGCCGTTCAGAGACCGCGTGCGCACGAGTTGGAGCCGGGACGAAGGCATGCTCTGGCTGGAGCCACGCAAAAACCCGTCGCTGCGGCCCAAGCAGCGCCCCATCGTCAAACAGCATCAACCCGGGCGCAACGACCCCTGCTCCTGCGGCAGCGGCAAGAAGTACAAGCGCTGCTGCGGCGTGAACTGACGGCACTGGGGCTCGGACGAGTAGCGAGCCGCCACGACTCAACGCAGGAAGAAACCGTGGCGCAGTGGGTCCTGCGGATCGAGCAGAAGTTCGTTCCGGCCCGTCACGAACGCACTGCCGGTCACCTCGGGCACGATCGCCGTCAGCGCGCCGCAGGGCACTTCGCGCAGGGCTCGGACCTGGAACTCGGTGCGCAGAATGCTCTCGACCGTCAGTGGTGTGCCCAGGGCGAGGCGTCCGCGCGCGTGTTCGATGGCGGCTCGACCGCTGACGCCGGTGCCAGTGGGTGAACGGTCGACCTCGCCCTCGGCGAAGATGCACACGTTGCGACTGCGGCTCGGCTCCCGTCCGGGCCAGACGAAGATGGTGCCGTACAGGAAGTTGAGATCCGCTTGTCCTTCGGGGTGCACGAACTCGTGGCTCTTCATCAGCGCTCTTTTGATGCGCATGCCCGCATCGATCAGCGGCGCGGGCGACTCGGGCGTAAGCCCCAAGCTTTCGCCCTGCACGTAGGCGTAGAAGGCGCCCCCGAAGGCGATGTCGCAGCTCACCCGTCCCAAGCCCGGAACCTCGACCTGGACGTCCGCTTGCAGCAAGAACGACGGAACGTTTTCGAACGAAACGCTGGTCACTCGCGAGCCCTGCCAGTTCGGGAAGGCTGTGACTCTGCCGGCGGGCGTGTCGATGCGCACCTCGTCGAGAGTGGGCTCGAGCAGTCCGCACTCCAGCCCAACGGTGACCATCGCGATGATGCCGTGGCCGCACATCGTGGAGTAACCTTCGTTGTGCAAGAACAGCACCCCGAGGTGGCCGTCACTCGTGACCGGTGCGGTGGGCAGGCAACCGTACATATCGGCATGCCCCCGCGGTTCGAACATCGTGGCGCGCCGCAAGTGATCGAGGTGGTCGCGAGCGTAGCGGCGCTTTTCGAGCATCGTCGCGCCAGGTGGCTCGTCGAAGCCCGAGGTGAAGATGCGCAGCGGCTCGCCCGCGGTGTGAGCGTCGATGCACGTGATGCGAGTCCAACTCGCGGGTGGGGACCAGGCCATCGTCTTCATCACAGCTTCGCAGACTCACTCACAGCTTCGCAGCGTCCTTCGGCTCCGCAGCGTCCTTCACAGCTTCGCAGCGTCCTTCACAGCTCTACCGTGCGCCCCAAGCCCAGGCGGCGGGCGGTATCGAGCGCCAAGCGCGAGATCGCTACGTCTTGCACGGCGTGGCCGACGGACTTGAAGAAGGTGAGTTCTTCAGCGCCTTGGCGCCCTGCGTGTTTGCCGGCAGCCACGAGGCCGAGCTCCGTCCAGTCACTGCGCTGGGTGAGGCCAGCCCTTTCGCCGGCTATCAATTCACCTGCCTCGCTGAGCGCCCCCGCGACGGAGTCGACGAAGATGCGTGCCTGAGCCACCACCGTTTCATCCACCTCGCGCATGGCTTCGGTGATGCTGCCGATGGCTGCCACGTGCACGCCGAAACCCAATGTTTTGCCATCGAACACCGGGCTGGCCGAGCTGGTGGAAGCGACGACGATGTCCGCGCCACTGACCGCCGCCGTCGGGCTCTCTACCAGCACGAGCTCAGCCTCGACGTGGGGCTGCTGCTTGGCGACGAAGAGCTCCGCCCGCTCCTGGCTGCGTGAAAAGACGCGAATGGTGTCCAGCGAACGCGCCGTATCCATCGCTCGCAGCTGCATCGCGGCTTGCCCGCCTGCGCCAATCAGTGCCCCCACACGCGCATCGGGCCGCGCCAGCAGGTCGATGGAGGCGCCCGTCCCGGCACCGGTGCGAAGGGCCGTCAAGTAGGTGCCATCGCACAACGCCGTGGGCACGCCCGTATCGGGATCGAGCACGATGATGAGCCCGTTGATGGCTCTCGCACCGCGCTGGGGATTGTGCGGGAAGTAGGAAACCACCTTGGTTGCGAGCCCCACCTCCGGGATCGCTGCGCCCATCAGCAGCACCTTGCCCTCCTGCTCCGTCACCTCGACGTGGGTGCGCGGAGGCGCCACCGCCGTACCCGTCGAAAGCGCCGCGAAGGCCGACTTCATCGCTTCGATCGCCGCCCCCATCGAGACGCGCTCGCGCAGATCCTCCGCTGACAACAAAGTGAGCTCCACGGTTCGAGACTAACGGCTTCGACGCTTGGAAGCCAAGCCAGATCCAAAAAACGCCACGGCGCCGTCTCGGCGCGAGCGCTCACGCCAGGATGTCCGTGACCACCTGGCCCCCGAGATCGGTGAGTCGATGCTCACGCCCTTCGTGGTAATAGGTGAGCGCGTTCTGATCGAGACCGAGAATGTGCAGGATGGTGGCGTGCAGGTCGTGCACGCTGACTGGGTTATCGACGACGTTGTAGCTGAAGTCGTCCGTCTCGCCGTAGGTGAGCCCCGGTTGCACCCCGCCGCCCGCGAGCAGCATCGGGAAGCAGTAGGGATGGTGGTCGCGACCGTGGTCGTCCGCCGTGATCTCGCCCTGAGAGTACGCCGTCCTGCCGAACTCGCCGCCCCACACGATCAAGGTGTCTTCCAAGAGGCCGCGCTGTTCGAGATCGAGGATCAGGCCTGCCGTGGGTTGGTCCGTATCCTTGGCGCAGATGCCCATTTCCTTCGTCACGTCGTAGTGGGCGTCCCACCCGCGGTGCATCAGCAACACGCAGCGCACGTCCCGCTCCAAGAGGCGGCGCGTGCGCAGACAGTTGGCCGCATAGGAGCCCGGCACCTGCACGTCAGGCCCATACAGCTCGAAGGCGGATTCGGGTTCGTCACTCAGATCGGCCAGCTCTTCAATCGACGTCTGCATCGAGGCGGCCAGATCGTAGGCCTCGTTGTGCTGTTGGATCATCGGGTGCGGCGCAAGCTGAACCGATTGCTCTTCATTCAGCGCACGCACGGCCTGGAACAACTCACGGTTCTGGGCGTCGGCCAGGCCCAAGCCATCGTCGAGATAGAGCACCGGCTGGGCGCCGGAGCGGAACGCCACACCGGTGTACGTGACCGGGATGAACGACGAGCTCCACAGTCGCTTCGACAGCGGCTGCACGAAGGCCACCTCCGACTGGGACTGCATCGCCACGAAGCTCGGCAAGTCGGGATTGGCAGTGCCGAGGCCGTAGCTCACCCAAGAGCCGATGCTCGGTTTGCCGATGATCTGCGAGCCGGTGATCATCTGATCCGTCGCCGGGCCGTGGTTGAGCGCCGTGCCCTTCATCGAGCGGATCAGACACAACTTGTCCGCCAAGCCCGCCAGGTGCGGGAACAGATCGCTGATCCACATGCCGGACTCGCCGTACTGCTGAAACGGGACCAGCGAGTTGGCGACCAGCAGCGCGCCGCGACCGGAGGTCATGGTGGTGATGGGTTTGCCGCCTTGCACCGACGCCGGCAACTCCGTGCCTCGCAGATCGTCGAGCCCTGGCTTGTAGTCGAAGCTCTCGAGTTGGGAGGGCCCACCTGCCTGAAAGATGAACACGACGCGCTTGGCTCGTGGCGTGACCGTCGTGGCCAGCGCGTTCGTGCGCGACAGAGCAGCACCGACGGCAGTAATGCCAGCGAGCTTCAGCGCGTCGCGACGTCGGAGGGTGGGGCCGGTCTTGAAGAGAGTCATTGCTGGGTCATCGTTTCGTTCAAGTTGAACATCACTCGAATCACCTGGCTGAGCGCGAAGAGCTTCGCTGCCTCGGGGGTGTTGGCCGTGTCTGCGCCGCTGGCCGTGCCGTCCGTCGGCGTCGTGTCGGTGGCCGTACCGTCGGCGCTTGCTGGGGCGGCGGCGAGTTGTGAGGCGTAGAGCTCCAGCATGATGTCGAGCTCGCGGCTGCTGGGCGTCCTGGCGGTGAGCTTTCGGAAGGCGACGGACATCGCGCCGCTCAGATCGCCGGAAGCGGCGGCCAGAGACGAGACCGCGAGGCTCTGTGCCGCCTCGATGAACTGCGGATCGTTGAGCAGAGCCAGCGCTTGCAGCGGCGTCGTGCTCGGGATGCGGTAGGCCGAAGAGACCTCGCGATCGGGGGCGTCGAATACCGTCATCAGGGGCGGCGGCAGTGTCTTCTTCCAGAAGGTGTACACGCTGCGACGATGCAGGCTCTCTCCCGTCATGCGCGGGTAGCTCAGCTGGCTGTGCTCCCAGGAGAGTTCCTCCCACAAGCCCGCGGGTTGGTACGGATAGGCAGGCGCACCGCCCACGCGTTCGACCAGCAGCCCACTGACCGCCAACGGCAAGTCACGAATGACTTCGGCGGGTAAGCGGTAGCGAGGACCGCGCGCGAGCAGATCGTTTTGCGGGTCGAGTTGCTGCGACGTCTCGTCGAGCTGCGAGCTCTGACGGAAGGTACTCGACGTCACGATCAGGCGGTGCATCGCCTTGATGTCCCAACCCGAAGCGACGAAGTGCGTCGCCAGCCAATCGAGCAGCGCCAGGTGCTCTGGCGCTGGCGTCAAGACGCCGAAGTTGTCGATGCTGGGCACGATCCCGCGCCCGAAGTGGTGCAACCACAAGCGATTGACGACGACCCGCGCCGTCAGCGGCTGCTCGGGCATCACCAGCCAACGCGCCAACCCCAGACGATTCGCAGGTGCATCCGCAGGGAACGGGGGCAGTGCACCCGGAGCAGAGCACTCGACCGGATCACCGTAAGGCGCGTCGTAGCGACCTTGCGCCAACATCAAGGTCTTGCGCCCCGGATCCATGTCCTGCATCACGCGCATGGAATAGGTGGTCGTCGCCGCAGTCCGCTCCTGCTCGAGCTCCGCGATCTGTCCCTCTGGTGCCTCTTCTGCGCGCAGTGCCTCGAGGCGTGCGTCCAAGTCGGTGATGATCTGCTCCGCCAACGGACTCGAAGCGTCGTTCGTGGGCTGGAAGTCGCTCGTGGGGCCGTTGTCTTTCTCGTCGATCTGGTTGAAGCAATCGTAGAGACCGTAGAAGTCCTGCGCCAAGATCGGGTCGAACTTGTGATCGTGACACTTGGCACACCCGAGCGTCAGCCCGAGCCATGCCTTGCCCAGGGTTTCCACGCGGTCGGTGACGTAGCGGTCCCGGAAGGAGTCTTTGAGCAGGCCGTTCTCTCCCTGGATCGCGTGGTTGCGATTGAAAGCGGTGGCCAGGATGCTCTGCTCCGTCGGCTCGGGTAGCAGATCACCCGCGAGTTGCTCGATCGTGAACTGATCGAAGGGCATGTTGGAGTTGAACGCTTCGATCACCCAATCCCGCCACGGCCACGCTGGTCGATTGCGATCGTATTGATAGCCATCGGTGTCCGAATAGCGTGCGATGTCGAGCCAGGCCGCCGCCATATGCTCGCCGTAGCGCGGCGACTCCAGCAGCCCGTCCACCATTCGTTCGTACGCGGCGTCCGACGGATCCGCCGTGAAGGCTTCGATCTCCGCCAGGCTCGGCGGCAGGCCCGTGAGCGTCAGGAAAACCCGACGCACCAACTTCTCCGGATCCGCCGCAGGCGCGGGCGTGAGTCCCTCGGAGTCGAGGCGCGCGAGCACGAAGAGATCGATCTCGTTGCGAGCCCAACCGTCGTCATCGCTCACCTCGGGGATCAACGCGCTCGGAGTCGAAAACGCCCAGTGGTCGACGGGCACAGCAATCGACGGCTCTCCCGCGGGCACGCCGACGACGGTCGTCGATCCGGGTTGTGCGATGGTGCCCCCCGGGGAAGCGGGCCCAGCGGGCGATGGGGATGCCGGGCCGAAGGCACCCGTGGGACCTGGCGCGACCACGTAAGCGCCGGGCAGTATCTCCGGCTCCGGTGAAGCACAAGCGGCGCTCACCCCGGCGGCCAGAATTCCGACGAATCGGGAGACTCGCCGTCGAGACGGCGGAACGCGGCGCTCGGTACAGTTCTGCCCCGCGACTGCCGCCCCCGTAGTCGTCGCGACATCGGAGCACATCGTCGCCGATCCGAGCCTACTGATCCAAGCCAACACCTTCATTCGTCCACTACGGCCATCGGTCGGCGACGCCCAATCGCTGTTTGCAGCACGACTCGAAACGACACCATCTGCGAAGCAGACGGAACATCGCGCAGCATGTCGCGGCGGTGAGTTGCCGACTCCGACGGGTTACTGGGATGGTGGCGAGAAGCGGGCGAGACTGGCACGCTCTTTCCACTTTTTTGCACCACCGGGACATTCAAAGACTTTTCCGGAAGAAAATCGGATGCCACACGCCGAGACGGCAGCTCGACGTACATCCGGATCCCACCCACACTCCACGCTTCCGAACGGCACGCGCGCGCGGATGACGCACAATGTGCTCTATCGGCCGTCGCCGTGAAGCGGGGGGCGCTCTTGCGAGCAAGCCCGCTGGGACGACTCGCGGCGCTGGCGGGTGGCAACGACGCAGCACTCGGCGCGAAAAAAGGGCCACGCGGTGCGAAAACATGCGCGCGTTGCCAAGTCGTCGAGCGAGTCATCACGGCAGTCTGGGTGTCTGCCTCGGCTTGGGCAACAGGTCGCAAATAAAAGCGTATTCTCCGTGTATACACTCGCGGGTACGATGCGGGCTTCAGACGCACATCGTCGGTGCGCATTGTCTTGGTACGCCGTTCCGACGATGGGTGCCGGAGTCGTCAAATGACGCGATTCTGGAATCTGGCCATCGCGATTCGCTCGCACGGACGTTCAAACTACGAAAAGAAGTCGATCGCACCGAAACTTCGACACTCGAGCCCGTTTCGTGAGCCTAGAGGTACCGTAACTTCGACGTCGTGCGCCGCCACGCCCTTGCTGCAGTCCAACGAATGCGCTGAATTCAGGCTGCGGTGAGCCCTCCGCTCGACGACCGCGGTGAGGAGGTGAGCAGCCATCGGGCCGCTTCGACTGACTTCCATGCCGCAAGACTCTGTTCGAATCGCACGGCGATGTGCACCAGCGCGAGAGCCTGACTCGAGTCCCTGATCTTCGGCGCGCGTTTGCCACTCGTCGTTCACGAGCAACGCGACGACGAACCACGGCCAGCGAATTGGTGCGGGCTCCCTCGTCGCTCCCCGTCGACGGTCGGCGCGACTACGGACGGCGACGAGCGAATTGGTGTGAGAGCACTCGTGGCCCGCTGGTGTGAGTCCGCTCGACGTCAGTTGAAGTGAGCTCACTCGACGGCTCGACGTCAGGTGGCGTGAGCTCACTCGACGACACGGCATGTTGCGCACTCGCAGACGCGACTTGCTCCGAGTTCACTCGTCGCCCAGACGTAGGCTGGCGTGAGCTCGGTCGATGACCTGGGCGCGCGTGAGAGAGGGGACGCGACGGCGTGAGCCTAGCGTCGGAGTGCGGCGATGCCGAACCGGGACGGCCCCGGACGAATATCGCGGGCGGCCGCGACGGGGATTGCGGCCCAAACAAACAAACCAAAGGAGGAAGTCTCACCGTAGGGACCGTCCCGAAAGCTGGCGTCCGAAACAGCCGCTGAACGGGCCAGAGCCTGTGGCTCGAACGAGCTAGCCGGGAGACTGGGGTCGGCGCTGACCGCCCACCCGGGATGACCGTGCTAGTCACGCTCCCGCACCGGGACAGCTGCCGATACGTCAGCGTTCACCGCGATCCCGAGCAGCCTGCGGCCCGGATGCGAGCGCCACGCGCCAGGCAGTGAGAATTTCGAACACTTTTCGTCCGGACAACGTCCAACCGCCGACCAGTCTCCGCCCCGCCCAGGACCGCATTTGCATGACAGCGCACGAAGAACGAGGCTTGCCGACAACCGCTGCGTCGCGTCGCTCGGCGCTGGACACCGGCGGCCCCCACAACGACACTACGCCCGTGATCGTATCCCTGGTGCGGGCGCTCCTGGTTGGGAGCCTAATCATTGGCATTTTCGCAACTGCGGCACCGGCGCACGCCCAGGACGTGGCGGCCGCCGAGGCGCTCTTCAACGAGGGCCGAACACTGATGGAAGCGGGTGATACCGAGGCGGCGTGCCAGAAGTTTGCCGAGAGCCAGCGCTTGGATCCTTCGCCCGGCACGGCTCTGAATCTGGCGAGCTGTCACCAACGCCTGGGGCGCATCGCCTCCGCGTGGGGCGAGTACCTGGTAGCGAAGCGGCTCGCTCGCGGACAAGGCCGCCAAGCCATCGCCGAAGAGGCCAGCAACAAAGCCGCGGAGCTGGAGCCTCAGCTGAGCTACGTGAAGCTCAACGTACAGTCGCCCCCCGATGGGCTGCAGGTCTCGATCGGCGACACGGAGCTGGCAATCGCGGCCCTCGGCAGCAAACTCCCGGTCGACCCGGGTCCTCAAACTCTGCGCCTCTCGGCCCCAGGCTACGAGCCCCTCGAGCAGCAGATCGAGGTCGGTGACTCGGGCACGGTGACGGAAGTGATCGTGCCTCCACTGAAGGCCGAGACGAGCGACTCTCCCGAGACGGCCGGCGCGGCCAACTCGACCACCACCGAGGAGACCGGAGTGGCGGACGTGCCGCCGACTACTGCCGAGGAGGGCGAAGCCGATCACACGCTGGCCTACATTCTCGGCGGCGTCGGCATCGTGGGCCTGGCCGGCGGAGCCGTGCTCGGCACGATGGCCATCTCGGCCAATGACGAGGCGAAAGATCTGTGCGATGGCCGCACGACGAATTGCCCGCCCGAAACCCTCGACAAGTCGGACGAAGCGAAGAGCTATTCGACGGCAGGGCTGATCGTCGGCGGCGTCGGCATCGTCAGCCTCGGGGTCGCGGCAGTGCTGTACTTCTCGGGTGATTCGAGCACCGAAACCGCCAAGGGCTGGAAGCTCCCCGGTGGCTCTGAGGTGAGCTGGCAAGTCACCGCCGAGCGCACCTCGGTCATGCTCGAGGGAACGTTCTGATCAACGGAGTCGTGATGAAGACCAAGCTAGCAAGGACCGTAAACTCAACGCTCGCACTATGCTGCGGGCTCAGCCTGCTCGCTGGCTGTGTCGACGACTTCACCGAAGCCGTCGAGACCTCCGATGTGCCAGACGCCGCGACCGGCGATGGGACGGAGCCGACGGACGACGGCACCGAGACCAGCGACGCGACGGGCACCGATGCAACGGACACGACGACGACCGACATGACGGATGTCAGCGTCAGCGACGGGACGGACACCGACGTGAGCGAATCGGATGTCACCACGGACCAGCCGACAGAAACCGACGATGCCGGCACCGAAGAGCCCGTCGAGACCGACGCGGGGAGCGGCGACGAGCCCGAAGCGCCCACCGACGACGCGGGCACCGACGCCGGCACCGACGTCGTGTGCGATCCTGAGTGCTCGGGGGAGACCCCCCATTGCGTCGATGGCGAATGCCACGCCTGTTTGGTCGACGAAGTCGACTGCAGTGGCCGGGAGCCCCTGAGTTGTGGCGCTGACGGACAGTGGGTCGCCGGCGAGGCGTGCATCGGCTCCGTGTGCGCGAGTGGCGAGTGTGAAGCTCCCAGCTGCCGAGGTTTGGCGAACGACTGCGGCTCGCTCGCGGACGACAGCTGCTGTGCCTCCCCGCTGGTGACGGGCGGCGAATTCTTCAGAGACGAGAACCCGGACTACCTCGTCTCCGTCAGCGACTTCCGACTCGACAAGTACGAGGTCAGCGTCGGACGCTTTCGCAAGTTCCTCGAGGCGCTGGAAGAGTGGCGCCCGAGCGAGGGCGATGGCGCCTACCCCCGCGTGCCCGGATCCGGCTGGAACCCCGATTGGCCCCTGAATCAGCCATCGGTGATCAAAGACGAGCTCAAGTGCCTGGAAGATCAGTACACCTGGACGGATGAGCCAGGCGCCAACGAAGACCGCCCGATCAATTGCGCCAACTGGTACGAGGCGTTCGCCTTCTGCGCGTGGGACGAGGGCTACCTCCCCACCGACGCTCAGTGGGAGTACGCCGCCGCAGGCGGCAACGAGCAACGCTATTACCCGTGGAGCGACCCGGCGACGTCGTCGTTGATCGGTCTCGAGTACACGACGTACTTCTGCGACGTCGAACCCGTCACCGAACAGTGCTTCAACCTGGTGGGTACCAAGCCGCTGGGTGACGGCAAGTACGGACAAGCCGATCTGGGTGGCAACGTACAAGAATGGCTGCACGACGACTACGGTGACGACCCCTTGCTGTGCCCCAGCGGTGTGAACTGTTTGCATCAGGAAGCCAGCAGCTACAAGCTAGTGCGCGGCGGATCGGCGGGCTCGGGCGGTACCGCGCCGGTGGTCGTGGCCACTGGTTACGACTATTGGTCGCCGACGACGCGCTTCGCGATCAACGGCTTCCGCTGTGCGCGCCCGGTCCCCGGCGACTTCGTCGACAATCCCGACGAACTGCCCGGAGACAACACCGAGTGCACGCCGGGTGAGATGGACTGCAACGACGCGGTGCCGGTGTGGTGCGACGACAGCGGCAAGTGGGCAGAGCGGGACGAGTGCGAGTTCGCCTGCGTGGCAGGTGGCTGCACCGAGTGCACGGGCGCGATGCGTGGCTGCGATGCGAACGTGCCACTCGCCTGCGGCACGGACGGTTTCTGGCGGCCTGAGACGGCCTGCTCCGGAGACACCCCCGTGTGCTCCGCGGGTGACTGCGTGGCCGTGTGCGCGGAGCGCAACGACTGTGGGCCAGCAGGCAACGAGAATTGCTGCCAGACCCTCGCCGTTCCCGGCGGCACCTTCGATCGCCGAAACGATCCGAGCCTGCCGGCGACTGTCTCTGCCTTCGATCTGGAGAAGTACGAAGTGACGGTGGGCCGCTTTCGCGAGTTCGTCGACGCTTACCCGAGCAGCTTGCCGGCGGCGGGCGACGGCGCTCACCCGCTGATCGCCGACAGCGGCTGGGACGAGGCCTGGAACGCGGACATGCCGACCACCCGTGACGAGCTGGTCGACTTGGTGATGACCAAGGGCTCGAGTGCGTGCGGCGGTCCCACGGTCTTCACCTACACCGAAGAGCCCGGAGCCAACGAGGCGCGCGCAGTCAATTGCTTGAGCTGGCACGAGGCGTTCGCCTATTGCGCGTGGGCCGGCGGTCGTCTGCCCACGCTGGCAGAGCTGAGCTTCGCTCAAGTCGGCGGCAGCGAGCAGCGCATCTACCCCTGGTCGGATCCGGCAAGTTCGACCGAGATCGACAACACCTTCGCCACCTACGACGCCAACGAGTGCCCCTCGAACACGACGGACAACTCGGCCTGCATTTCGCTCGTGGGCACGAAACCCAAAGGCAATGGCCGCTGGGGTCACGCCGATTTGCTCGGCAACGTCGGCGAGTACACCCTCGATTTGACGTCGACGCCACCGGCAACGTGCGTCGACTGCGCGGTCATGGGTGACGGCAGTCACGCCGTGTTCGGCGGCGCCTACGATTTCGACACAGAGACGGCGCTGCAAAACGGTTCCTTGCGCGGAAGCGACGGTCGCAGCAAGTTGGCAGGTATCCGATGTGTTCGCCTACCTTGAACCGCTCTGACGAAGAGCAGCTTCGGAAGTGAAAGAATAGCGACGTGTACCTCACCCCAGGCCAAATCTTCGTCGGACGCTACCGAGTCGACCGCTTCGTCGCCGAAGGTGGCATGGGCGCAGTCTACGCGGGCATGCACGAGACGACGGAAGCGCGCGTCGCGATCAAGGTGCTGCGTCCGGCGATGTTGGTGAGCCCAGCGGTCGCGCGTCAGTTCGAGCTGGAAGCGAAGGTCGCCGCGCGGGTTCGGAGTCCGTACATCGTGCAGGTGCTGGACGCCGGCAAAGATCCGGAGACGGGGCTGTCGTATCTGGTGATGGAGCTGCTCGACGGCAAGTCACTGGAGAACCTCGTCAACGAGAACGGACCGCTCGGCCCCGAGCGGGTCGTGCGCTTCTTGGAGCAGGTCGCGGCGGGTCTCGAAAAGGCGCACAGCTACCGCGACGAAAACGGCGAGGTGCGCCCGATCGTTCACCGCGACCTGAAACCCGACAACCTTTTCGTCGAGGGCCTCGGTACGCCGAACCCCACCGTGAAGATACTGGACTTCGGCATCGCGAAGGTGCTCAGTAGCACCGCGGGGGTGAGTCAAGACTTGCGCGGCACCCCGCTCTACATGGCGTACGAGCAAGCCACCGGCAAGGCCGTTAGCCCACAGACGGACATCTGGGCCTTGGGCTTGATCGCGTTCTACCTACTGACGGGCAAGGCCTTTTGGAAGAGCGCCCTGGGCGAAGGAACCCTCGCCTCACTGGTGGGTGAGATCACCATCGAGCCCAAGCCGCCGGCATCGGAGAGGCTGCGCGAGTTGGGGTCGGAGCTGTCGCTCCCGCCCGGGTTCGATGCTTGGCTGCAGCGTTGTTTGGAGCGCGACGCCCAACTTCGCTATCGCTCGGCGATCGATGCAGTCATTCACCTGGCGGAGGCCCTCGGCGTCGAACCTCGACCGCTTTCGGAGGTCGGCAACTCGGCACCGCCGACGATGGTCACTCCCGACTCCTTGAAAGAGACCGTCCCGGTCGGCAGCGTGGAGACGGGCTCGACGGGCGAGCTCTCCGTCGCCAGTACCCACTCGCCCACCACTGCGTCTTCTGGGTTACGACGAGTTTGGCTCGTCGGTGCGGCCGTGGCGGTTGCTGCGGCTGCTTGGTACGTGCTGGCGGGCAACTCCGCGCCGGACTCGTCGCCGACTGACGGCAACGTCGCCGCCTCCGCAGGACAGCCGACGACCGAACAGGCCCCGAGTGAGCCGACGTCGGAAGCCGCAGCGCCGAGTGGTGGCTCCGCAGGCGCTCCCTCGACCGCAGCGCCAGCAGCCTCCACGGACCAGGCGGGGCAGCCTTCGGTCGCCCCCGTAGAAGAAGCGGCCAAAGACGACACCGAGCCGCCTCTGCCGAAGCCGGCACCGAAAACCCAAGCCCCCAAGCCGAGCCCGTCGCCCCAAACCCCGAAGGCGAAAACCGGCGGCGAGGACAAACCGGCCCCCTCCCCGAGCCCCGATCCCTACGGAGAGCGCTGAGCGGCATCGGCACTGGGAACGCCGAGCAGCACTAGCACTGAGAAACGCTGAGCAGCACCGCGCCTGAGCACGACCAGAACCGAGCAGCCGAGTGCGACGACACGACGACGGCCTACGCGACGCTCAGCTACCGCTGAGACGCTCGACGATCTTCATCGCCAAGCCCGTACGCGCAGCTTCGTCGGCGCGCGCGTCACCGATGCCGGCTTCCGCGTGCTCGAGGGAGAAGTGTTCGACCACCTTTCCCGTCCACAACTCGACGAGCTCGACATTCGCGCGTGCCTCGTACCAAGTGCGACCGGTACCCATGCGACTGGCAAACTCGCTATCTCCGTGCACCAAGAGCACGTAGTCCACCTGCCCCTGAGTGGCCTCCGCCACTCGAGCGCGCAGCCCGACGTCCGTCAGAGCCTGCGCGGAAGTGATGCTGTGTGACAGCCCATCCGACAGTGCGACGGGTTCACGTACCAAACGCGCCCCCAGCTCCGCCAAGAGCACCGGCACCATCACCGAGGTGTTTGCCTGCCGGCCGCCAGCACGCTCGACGACGACTGCCGCCAGACGGCTGCGCTCGAGGGCGCGGGTCTGGAGCTCCAGCGTTTTGCCCGGCCAGACTTCCGCCAGAGGCCCGAGCAATTGAGAGCTCGCCACCTTGACGCCCATGCGCTGCCAAAGCTCCAACATCGGCAACTGCACGAGCCCCGTCGCGTCACTGCGTACGATGCGCGGCGCAGCGGCATACTCGGGAACACACCACTCGACCCGCAGTGGTACCCCCTCCAACACATGCAGCCCCTGCTCCGTGCGTTCCCACGCTCGGATCCGTGCAGGCCACAGGGCGCGCCCTTCGGAGTCGACCGGCACCCCATCGGGCCAGTCCGGTTCGAGCACGAGCTTGGAGAGCGCAGAGGCCAAGGCATCACGCTGCTCGGTCGGCGGCAACATCGAGCACGGTTGCGCCAACAACGCCTGCCGCTGTTGGCACACGAGATATGCGCGCTCCGCCGTGAGTGCCAACAAGAGCGGCTCACGGAATGGCGGTGGGGCCTCTGGCTGGAGCTCGAGGCCTTCGAACCCCGCCAGCCAGCGTTCGACCGCTGACGTGTCGAGCTGCGCCTCTACTTCCGTCTCCGAATGCCAACGGAGCATGTCCGGCGACAGGTTCGGCTGCCACTGCGATGCGTAGAGCGCCCAGGGACGCCCCACGAGCGCGGTCTTGACGCTGAGAACCAGCGCGGAGACAGCTTGCTCCTTGGTCGAGCCGCGCGCTCGACGTGAGACGACGCTGGCTCTGGGCGGAGGCTCCGTTCGAACCGTCGTTGGCTGCACCGTCGCTTTGGGCGGCGTCGGGGTAAGTGGTGCAGGGCGCTCCGAGCCGCACGCCAATACTGCGGCGAGCGACAAGATTGCGACGCCGACGCCTGCCGACACGCGGGCCGCCGCGAGCCGGGCTTTCACCCCATGCCCTCTCATCGGATCCCTGCCTCAGCGGCCAGCCGCCGCCAATCCACGGAGTCGTTCTTGACCAGGCGCTGCAACTCCTCGAGCCCCTGTCGTAGCAGGGCATTGGGATCCTTGCCGTCGACGCGAACGGGCGGATCGCCGGGGGCGGGTTTGGCGGCCATCTCGAACAGGAGGTCCTGCAGCATGGTGCGATAGACGGACGCGAAGCGGTTGCCCTCGACCGCGGAACGCTGCGACAGCCTCACCAACAAAGGCGCCAGGTGCTTGGCAAAGCCGTCGAGGTCGTCGTTAGCGCGGGCCATACGGGCGTAGCTGCTGACGGCAATTCCCACTTGTACCAAGTAGTGATCGACCTGTTCGGCGCGGTCCCCTTCGATGTCGTCGCCATCTCGCCCCAGGCGCAACACCTCGACGACGCGACCGCTCGCATCACCCACGATCATCTGCAGCATGGGGCGAGTCTGTGCGTAGGCCTCGGCGACGGAGTGCTCACGCCGTTGGTTTTCTACCGAGTGCACCGCTGCGCGGATCAAGTGACCGCGATAGGCCGCATCGTCCAAACGCCGACTCCTCGCGTTCACCCCCTCCGCACGGTACACACTGGAGAGACTGGGGTCGAAGCTCTCGCGCACGACGTTACCCAAGAACTCGGGGTCGGCGTTGGCTAGCAACGCCCCGGTCATCAAGCGCGCATTGCGGTCGCCCTCCGTCATCGAGCGCGCAACGACGTCGTAGACCTGGATCTCGAAGAACTTGTTCTGATTCTCGATGATCTCGTTCTGCTGCACCACGAGCCACACCTGCACGGCCGGAATGGCTGCGCCCAGCAAGCCGAAGAACAACAGGAACATGCGGCGACGGATCAAGAAGCGAACCACCGACTCCATGAACATGCGCGTGTCGGCCAACACCTGCTCCTGCGCAGGCCACTCGGTGCGAGGTCCGGAAAAGCCGGCCAGAGTCTCCATCAGCTCGCCGAAGGTGCGCACCACCTTCTGACGGTCCAACAGCGGAATCAGCAGGCGAAAACCGCCCCGCATCAGTTTCTTGCGGGACTCCCCCAGTTTGGCTTCTCGGGCCTCGATTTGGTGAAGCCGAGCGCGCAGCTCCTCGTTCTCTGCCTCGAGGGAGGTCAGGCGCTCCTGCAGCAAACCAGTCGTCACCCTCGACTTGTAGATCACGGGTTCGGAAAACGGAACCGCGCAGCCTGCGCTACGCCGTCAGCGGACGCTTCACCCATCCTGCGAGCACTGCACCGGCTCGCGCCATGACAATCGACTGAGCGCTCCCGAGCGGACTCCATCGTCCCTTGACGGACGCGCGACGACGTCACCCTTCACGCCGACTCGGCGTCAGAGCTGACGGCGGTGAGCTGGGCCCGCGATCCGCTGTTCACTTCGCAGCGGTTTCTGCCTCGACGCTTGGCGCGATACAGCGCGCCATCACATCGCTCCACGAGACTCTCGACCGTCTCCCTCGCGGCTGCGGTGGCGATGCCGAAACTCGCCGTGATGTAGAGCCGACGCTCCGAGATCACGATCGGCGTGCGTTCGATCAGTGAACGAAGTCGCTCGGCGAGTGCGCGGGCTCCGGTGGTGTCCGTCTGCGGCGCTACGATGAGGAACTCCTCGCCCCCCAGCGTCCCAAGGTGTCGTGCTCCCGCAGCTCGTTTTGAATCAAGCGCACCACCGAACGCAACGTCTCGTCCCCCGCTGGGTGGCCATGCTCGTCGTTGACTCGCTTGAAGTGATCGATGTCGAGCAAGATGGCACTCAGTGACATTCCGCCGCGAGCGAGGCGCGACAGCTCGTCGTGGAGCTGCGGCATCGTGTGGCGACGGTTGCGACTGCCAGTGAGAGGGTTCGTCGTCGCGGTGTCGCTCACGGTTCTCGGCCTCGGGGGGGCTCCGGTCTCGAGCGAGGAGACGGCTGACTGGAAGTCCATGAAGAACGAGGCCAAGAAGGCCAAGATCAACGAGATGG
>JBNKZR010000106.1:0-19433 GCA_050301735.1 Polyangiaceae bacterium
CGAGGTGGAACCAAAGAGTTCCGCTCTTCCACCCAGGCGGCTTGGGGGGAGATCACGGAGGTTCTGACGACCGCCGCGGTGGTGGACAAGACGGAGAGTTCCACGACGCGCAACTTGAACGAGAGGTTCGTGGAGTTCCTGCCTGCGCGCTGGCGCGACCGGGTGCACACCAGTCACCAAATGCTCACCATCAGAGACGTGCTCGCAGGGCGCGCTCCCTTCCGAACCTACGCTCGAGCCCCTCAGCTGCTGCAGCAACTGTCCACGCCGCGCTCGGAATCGCTGGTGCAACGAGCCGATGGCTCGTTCGCCCTCGTCGGAGCCATGGGACGTTTCTTCCGTGCGGGCTACTGGGACAAGGTCGATTCTGGGTTCAAAGACCAAGAAGCATCCTACGACGACTTCGTGCTCGACAAGGCATCAGCCATCTACTTGGGCGTATTGCAGCGTAGATTCTTCCGACCACTGAACATCAGAGGCTCGTGCAACGACGCGGACTTCGCGGGCGACGACTACGCCAACTACTACGACACGGCGTTAAGCGGCAAAGGCTACTTTTTGGATTCAGGAGAGAAGCCGAGTTGCCCAGCCAACGGCGTGGTGATGAACTCCCGCGACATGAGCAAGTTCGTCTACGCTCTGAGTCGGACGGGACGAGTCGTCTCCAAGGACAACTACAAGTCGCTATTCGTGACCAGTGACAGCAGCAAAGCCCTGGGTTGGGCCGCCGCTGAGGCCGTGAGCGGCGGTGTGGCCCACCGGCACTCAGGCCGCCGCGCACTTCAGGCCCCAGGCAGCGGAGAAGAGGTCATCCACGGCGTCGCGGGAGCGGAGGTCGCCACGCTCCCGAACGGCATGACCGTGGCCATCGCCGTGAACTCGCGTCGCTCAGAGGGTACGAGCTCGCTCTTTTCCGTTCTGAAAGAGTCGTACGAAGCGAGCTTGAAGGCGAGCACTCCCAGCAAGCCGCCAACATCGGAGTAGGCCTTCCGCACGAGCGGTGCCCGCCACCGCGCGTTCACGAGACCCTCACCCTCTGTCGACAGCACCCGCGGGCGTGTTATGGGGGTGCAGCGGCAGTTCCCGCATGGGTCGACCCTTGGCGTCCGATACACATTCAGAGTTTTCCCAGTGGGAGCGGGCTCACGCCGTCTTCACCGTGACCGGTGTCGCGTGTTCCGTTCTTCTAGCAGCATCGTGGCCGCTGGCTTTGGCCGCGTTGACTTCCTTCGCGTGGTTGTTGCTCAGCAATCGCGGACATCACTGCGCGCGCGGAGGCTTCGGCGTTGCCAATGGCATCACCAGCCTGCGACTCGTACTGACGTTGGCTTTTTTGCTCGCTGCCAGCACCGCCGCCGGTTGGCTGTTGGCGACTACCGTCGTCTCGATCATCGTTTTGGACGGCATCGACGGCCACATCGCACGGCGGCGCGGCGAAGCGACTCCATTCGGAGCACACTTCGACGTGGAAGTAGATGCGATGATGGTGATGGCGTTATCCTGCGTGCTCTTGCAGCGAGGCCTGGCGGGCTCTTGGGTCCTCCTCGCGGGCCTGTGGCGCTACATTTACCTGGCGACCGTTCACGTCGTCGTTCCCCCGAATCCTGAGCGTTCGAGGACGCGCTTGGCGCGCGCCATCTACGTCTTGATGACGGCCTGCTTTGCAGTCGCACTCATCGTTCCGCCCGCCAGGGCGCCCCATCTGGCGGCCTTGGGTACAATCAGCGTGTCGTTCTCTTTCGGCGTGTCGTTCTGGGACCGCTACGCAGCGAGCCGTCGTTCGCCGCCGTCAACCTGAGCCGCTTTCGCGCACCCGCTACAGGGCTGGGCCGAGGTCGATCCGGTGGCACTCGACGTCACAAGTATCGTCGTTCTTGTTGTTGCCGTCATCGCATTCTTCGCCCTCGTCCTTGACGCCGTCACCGCAGTAGGGCGCGAGGGAGCAATCTTCCGCGCAGCCTCCGTAGCTGCCGTCGTTGTCCGAACCCTCATCGCACTCTTCGCCGAAGCGCACGTCCACGAAGCCATCTCCACAACTGGGAGGCGGCACGCAACCAGGAGCGCATGCACCATCCCCGGTGTCGTAGCCGTCGAGATTCAAGCCGTTGTCACATTCTTCTGGGCTGTCCTCGTTGACGATGCCGTCGCCACAGCGCGGCCCCAGGGTGCAATCGTCGCTACAGAATCCGTAGCCACCGCCATTGTCCTCGCCGTCGTCGCAGTCTTCCTCACCAGCGACGATCCCATCTCCGCAAACGGACGCACACTCGGTACGGGATGCTGCAAAGCCCTTGAGAGTGAGCTTGAAATTCGATTGTGAACGGCGCCGCTCGGCGTGAAAGAGCACGACCTCGTAGACACGACCGAGTTCCAGACCCAAGGCCTCTCCGGTCGCCTCGTCCAGCGTGACGCTGCGGACACGTCTGGGGTGAAGACCGCCGATGTCGACTGCTAGCTTGCCGCCGATGAACACCCAAACGTCATCGTCACCGGCAAACTCCAAGAACTCATCGCCTTGGTATTCGAACCAATTCCGCAATTCGGAAGTGAAGCCGTAGTTGCGAATGGGCGATTCTGGGTCCTCTCCGTCCTGGGCGAACGCTTGCTCCAACCCTTCGGCGACCCAGCCGGCATCGTCGAACGGAAAGAAGCCGCCCTCGTCTTCGAACACGTAAGTCCCATCTGCTTGCGGTTGAAACGGGATCCACGAAAGCAGCGGGAGGTTGACGTCGGGGGTGTCTCGGTACCACTGGTCGAAGTTCTCTTCGCTGGTAGTCATCGGCCCGTAGGGGCACTCCGCTCTCGCGAAATCGCTGTCTAGTTCGCACAGCCCCGTGTAGATGGGCTTGCCGTCGGCGCTCAATTCCTCGGCGACCAAGCCCGGCGTGACATCGTCTCCCGTGAACTCCTGAAAGTCCGGGTGACGTATCGCGTCTTCCACCGGAGCGTGAATGAAGTCGCGGAAGAGGATCGGTAGCTCGAGAGTCTCGTCCTCGTCGGGCACCGCGACGACGCAGGCGTACCCGTCTTCGATTTGGCACTCAGCGCTGCAGCCATCCCCAGACTCCGTGTTGCCGTCGTCACATTCCTCATCATCGCCGGCCAGGATGAGCCCATCCCCACACAGCGAAACGCACGCACCCGCGGAACAATCGGGCTCGAGAACACAACCCGGGCTGCAGCCGTCTCCGACAATCCAGTTGCCACCGTCGTCACACGGTTCACTTCCCTCCACAACTCCATCGCCGCACGTCGTGGTGCGGCATTCAGCTCCGGGCTCGTCGCACACCCAGCCCACCTCGACCGTGCACGCCGCGCTGCAGCCATCTCCCGAGTCGTCGTTGCCGTCGTCGCACTCTTCTCGCCCGACCACCGTCGCGTCTCCACACACCGGCCGACACGACGCGCCCTGATTCGAGCACTCGAACCCGGGCTCCAGCAGACACGCGGCGTCGCAACCGTCGCCCGACTCCCCGTTTCCGTCGTCGCATTCTTCGTCGCCGCTGATCGCCGAGTCGCCGCATTTGACGGTGCTGATGCACGGTTCGCCGGGCTCCGGACAAGCGTAGTCCTTTTCCAAGCGGCAGGTCAGCGTGCAACCGTCATCGGACTCGTTGTTTCCGTCGTCGCACTCCTCGCCCTCGGTTTGCAGCCCGTCGCCGCATACTTTTGCTCGCTCGCAAGGCGCGCCCTCGACGCGGCAGAGGTAGCCGTCCTCGATCTTCGCGCAATCGCCGGCGCAGCCGTCTCCTGACTCGGTGTTGGCGTCGTCACAGGCTTCGCCATCGTTCACCGTACCGTCGCCACACGCGGGTGCATCGGGATCGATCAACACCTCGTCGGGCGCTTCCAACGGAGGCGCGCCGCCATCAGACGCTCGGATGACGACACCATCGTTGATCCGCTCAGGGTCGTCACGCTTCGCACCGTCGGCGTTGACGACACTGCTTTCGGAGCACGCGGGAACGAGGAGAGTAGTCGAAGTGAGAAGAACCAGTATCAGCTTTTGCACGTGATGTTCCGGGGGCACGGTGATGCTTTGGCGAGTTTCACCGGGTACGTGCCCCAAGTCAGCAGCTATGGCTCGGCTTTTGCGCAGGCCGGGCTACTGGTTCGACTCTCCATCCCCACGCGCGATCTCGCGGCTGCTCCATGCGATCGAACGGGTCACGAGGCTCGCGTGCCTCGCACACGTCCCGACGCCCTTCGACGCGACCGGCGCTGGGTCCACGGCCTCGTGCTTGCGGCCACGTTGGACGGGCTGTCAGCGTGGGGGCACGATGCGAATGGGCTTCGGATCCGGTTGTTCGACGATGGGATCGCCCACCAGCGGAGTGAGGATTGCGTAGATGATTGCGACGATGGCCAACATCATCAGTGACGTGATGAAGTACGTGGCAAAGGGAGGATGGCGGGAAGTACTCCAGCCGTCACGATAGAACTTTCCCCCGCTGCGGTCCCGCAGCCGTCGCTGCACTCCGCTCAGAACGTCGACTTCGGAAGCCTCGTCGTCCGCGGCAAGGGCCTGCTTCATCAGCAACTGCAGACGGTCGTCGCCAAAGGAGTCGGGCCCACGCTCCTCGGCTTCAGTGCCATGGCCCGAGTCCGGCTGCTCTTCAGCTTCGGAGACCGGCTTTTCGTCAGTCATCAGACCTTCTCTCCCAGGTGTCGAGACACCTTTTCTTTGAGCATGCCTCGAGCTCGGTGAATCCGGCTCTTGACGGTACCCTCGGCCAATCCCGTAATTTCGACAATCTCCTCGTACGTCAAATCCTCGACGTCACGCAGCACGAGCACCTCGCGAAAATCCGGCTCGAGTTCGGCAATGCAGAACTTGACGATCTGCTCCAACTGATAACCTTGCACGAGTTGGTCAGGTGGCGCCGCTTCACCTGAGGTTACCCCGCGTGCTTCAGTCAGTGGGCGACGCTCGGCGGCCGGCTCGAGCTCGTCCTGTGCCTCACTCTTGCGACGATGCAGGTACTTGCTGCGGTTCTTACACAGGTTGATGGCGATACGGTAGATCCACGTTGCGAGCTTCGCCTCCCCGCGGAAGCTGTCGATGGACTTGAAAACCTGAACGAAGACCTCCTGCACCATGTCTTCGGCTTCTTCTCGCCGACCGAGCATGCGGAACACGAGGCGAAATACACGGACTTCGTACAACGATACCAGGTCGTTGAACGCGCGTTCATCACGCTGCTTGAGCCGCTCGATGAACCGTCGCTCCGCGTTGTCGTCGCCCTGCACCACTGGAACGCTTCTCATAGCCGCTTCCCGAGAAAAAAGCGCCTGCCCTGGAGACCCGAGGAGTCGCATTTCCGGCAGCTGGGGCCGTGTTCGCCCAGTACGACGGACACGCATTGCGCTCGAGAGTTCCCGGCACTACGTCTCGCATCAAGAACCGGACCTCGGGTCGATGTCGAGCTCACCGGGACCTCGCGCTGCGCGAGCGACAAACGCGCATGTAGGACATGACCGCGCTCAACCCTTGCATCATCTCAGTCGCCATCACCGGCTCACTGCCCCAGAAGGCGCACAATCCTGCAGTGCCTATCACCGTGAGCGAACAGATCGAATCGACTCACGAAGCCTTCGAGGTGGGCGCTGCCCTGGTGCACATTCACGTGCGCGAAGACGACGGGCGCCCCAGCTCCGACCCCACGCGTTTTGCGCTCGTGCAGGAAGGTGTGCGGAAGCACTGCCCCGGCATGATCGTGCAGTTCTCCACCGGTGGCAGGGGGCGGGCACTGGAAGAACGGGGTGCCATGCTGTACCTCAAACCTGACATGGCATCCCTAGCCACGGGTTCGGTCAACTTTCCCTCGTCCGTGTACGAGAACCCACCGGACTTCATCGATGCTTTGGCGGCAATGATGCTGGAAAACGCCATCAAGCCAGAAGTGGAGGTCTTCGACCTGGCCATGCTGTACACCGCGAAACAAATGGTTGACGCAGGGCGGCTGAAGGCGCCACCCCACGTTCAGTTCGTCCTCGGACTGAAGAACGCACTCCCTGCGCGGCGTCGAACCCTGGAGTTTCTCGTCTCGGAGCTGGAAGAATTGCTGCCCGGCGCCACGTGGACGGCGGCCGGCATCGGGCGTCATCAATTGGAAGTGAATCATTGGGCGCTAGAAATGCGCGGGCACTGCCGTACCGGGCTGGAGGATAACGTCAAGTTCGATGCCAACCGGGTGGCGAAGAGTAACGCAGAACTCGTCGAGCGCGTGGCCCAAATCTGCGCCGAATACAATCGGCCTGTAGCGAGCACCCAGCAGGCGCGTGAGTTGCTCGGATTGGGTTGATCAACCCCGCGACAAGCCACATGCTGCGGGCATCATGCCGTTACGTTCTGTGAAGGCGAAGCTCGACACGACACGCATGCTAGAGGGTGGGGGATTCCCGGTTCGGAGGCCTTTCCCAACCCACAAGCTGGACATGCTCGACCCGTTCTTGCTGCTGGATCACATGGGCCCAGTAACATGGGGCCCGGACGAAGCCATCGGCGCGCCCGACCATCCACACCGCGGTTTCGAAACCGTCACCTATCTGCTCTCCGGACACATGGAGCACAAGGATTCGGCGGGCTACGTCGCTCGCATCGGCCCAGGTGACGTGCAATGGATGACCGCCGGGGCAGGCATCGTGCATTCCGAGATGCCTGAACCGAGCTTCAAGCGGGAGGGGGGCACCATCAACGGCTTTCAACTCTGGGTCAACTTGCCGCGTTCGCAGAAGATGATCTCACCGCGGTATCAAGAACTACGAACTCGGGTCACGCAAAGCGATGACGGCCTGGTCAGAGCACGCGTCATCGCTGGCGAGGCGCTGGGGGTTTCCGCCAGCATCGAGACGCAGACGCCCATCTTCTACCACCACTTCAGTCTGGAGCCCGGTGCCGTCCACCTTCAGCCAGCGCCACCCGACTTCAACACGTTCGCCTACGTCTTCGGCGGCGAGCTGGACGTGGTCGACGAAGGTGGCCGCCACACGACAGCAGCCGATGGGCAAGCCGTGCTGTGGGCAGCCGATGGCGATACCGTACGCTTGGGCAACGCCGGCACCGAAACGACGGAACTGCTACTCATCGGCGGCGTGCCCCTCAACGAACCGGTAGCGAGATACGGACCGTTCGTGATGCACACCCCACAAGAGCTACGGCAGGCATTCGACGACTACCAGGCAGGCAAACTCGGCCGTATCGAGATGTAGTTGGGGTCGGAGCGCAAGTCGTCAAACAACAGCCCCAACCACAGCGACGAACGCCCAAATGAGCGCGGGACTCGCCCGACAATCGTGCTCGCCCATCTAGCGCGGGTCGCACTCGTATAGCTCTGAGCGCGTGAGATCTGCCACCCCGTCCATGTCGAAGTCGTACTCGGCGAGAACGAGGTTGCCAGCCTCGTCATACTCACTGGATTCGGTATGGTCGACGACGCCGTCACCGTCGTCGTCGTAGGCTAGGAGCACGACCCGGCCCGCTTCATCGTACGTATAGCGTTGAGTCCTTCGAGTCGAACCACCATCGTATTCGTACAGCACCAAGTTGCCGTCGACGTCGTACAACCATTCTTCGACTTCGAGGGGGTCTGTCGATTCGTCGATGTAACGCTCTTTGCTGACGAGTCGGCCCTCGCCATCGTAGCTCAGCACCTCCAGCGAATCGATGAAGCCGTCCACGTCGACGTCTCGGGACCGAGTGGACAGGTTGCCGGCCTCATCATACGTGCTCGTGATGCGCTGGTCGCCAACCACTTGGGGACCATTGTCGTTGTCGACCTCTAGCAGCACCTCGTGACCCGCATCGTCGTAGGTCATCTGCCAAACTCGATCGGGTGTGCCGTCACCGTCGTCGTCGAATTCCGAACGCACCCGATTCCCGTTCTCGTAAGTGTGCACGTCGATACGTTCGAAGACGTCGTCGACACCGTCATCGCGGACCTCACGCGTAAGGTTACCGTCGGTGTCATATTCGTAGGTGAGCCTGGTATCCAGTTCACCATCACCGTTCGTGTCCCTCTCCTCCAGCACCAGGCGGCCGTCCTCGTAGGCGTAACTGTAGTCGTAGTTGATTGCCCCATCGCCGTCGACGTCGCGCTGTTGCGCGATGAGATTGCCGTCGGCGTCGTACTCGTAGCGGATCGACTCGTCCAAAGTGCCGTCAGGCGTGTACCACTCGAGACTACAGGGCTCAGGAGGCTCGACGACTTCTTGCGGGTCGACCTGTTCAGGGCCGGGCATCGCGTCGTCGGTGACGGCGACGTCGGGATCCGTCGCTTCCGTTTCGGTTGCTGGAACGGCATCCATGGCTTCCGGGGGATCCGAAATCGCTACCTCAGATCCGCTGGCCTCCGGCTCTTCCGTGGTCGGCACATCCGGACCTTCGGGCTCACCGACATCCGTTCCCGCAAGCTCCGTGGTTTCGCCCTCGTCAGGGGTGGCGGAATCGTCCGTCTCGCCCGGGGCCTGCCCTCCGAGCTCGCTGTCGGTCACGCCGGCACCGGTTTCGGCATCGGTCGCCGCTGCGCCAGAACCGTCTGCCCCGTCCTCCGCCCCGACGCCTGTTTCCGAACCGCCGCCACTCCCACAGGCAGCGGCCGTCAACACGAGGCCAACGGGGAGCCAAGAACGGCAAAACGCGCGCGGGCAGCAATCTTCAAACACTCGGCACCACTTCATCGTTGGATCTCCTCATCGCGGTTGGACGAGATCCCTCGCCGAATCATCGTCGCCGTCGCGGTGGCGGGCCGAATATACCTCGCCGAGTCCCGAAAAACGACAGCCGCAGCGCAATCCGAAGAGCTTGGACGCCGGCCTGGTGCGGATCTTTGAGCGCGGCAACTCGCGCCCGGCGCGGCGGATTGCCTCGCTGCAAAGCCTGGAACATTACTGGGTTGCGTATGGCCGTCACGCCCCTGGGGGGCTACGTTTGAGCAATGGCCAGACTGCTGCGCGGACTCGGTTTGGGCGTTCTGCTCCTGTCTTTCGGCGCGAGCACGGCGCAGGCGGACTTCAATCCCCGTGGGCGGGGTCGCAAGCCACGCACTGTCAAGACGACGCCAGTCAAGAAGCCCGCCCCTGCCGCTCCGAAGCCCGCCCCCGCGGCGCAACCGCAGCAACCGTCCGACGATGCGCTCATCAAGCGCTACACGGGCATCGTGCTCAATCAGCCTGGGGCCGAGTTCCCACTCCAACGCTTGGCAGAATTGTATCGCCAACGGGACGGAAACATCGATCAGCTCATCACCGAATTCGAAGCGCGCGCCGCGAAGGCGGGAGCTGGACAGTACAACGCCACGATCGCTTTGGGCGGGATCTATCGACAGGCCAACAGAGTCGAGCTGGCGGTCCAAACCTACAAGAGGGCCGTTGCGTCCTCGCCCCAAGATTCGATCGGTTTGATGGCGTTGGCACGTCTGTATCAAGATCAAGGCAAGACAGCCGAAGCGCGACAACACTTTGAACGCGCGTTGCCGCTACTGAAGAACGACGCCGATCGCGAACAAGTGCTTCGCTTGTTGATGAAGCTGGCTCTGGAGGAAAATGACCTGGAGACGGCCCGCCGATTCCACCGAGAGCTGGTGAAGCGCGCCAAAGGTTCGTTCTTCGTGGAGACGGAGCTGGGTGCCGAACTCCTGCAGCGCGGCGACTACCGTCTTGCCGAAGAAGAGTTCCAACGAGTCGTTGCTGCAGCCCGCGGAGACAACCGCGCTCTGGCCCCCGCGCTGCGTGACTTGGGTAAGGCTCAGGCCAAGCTCGGCAAGCACGACCTCGCGCTGAAGACCCTTCAACGCGCACTACGGTCGACCTCTCCGCAATCTGGCCTCCGCCGCGAGCTACTGGACGTGATGGTCGAAGTCTACCGCGACGCGGAACGGCTGAACGAACTCATTGCTCTGTTGGAGAAGGAAGGTGCAACCGACTTCGACCGCCTGCGGCTCCTCGGAGGACTGTACGAGGAAACGGGTCGGATCGACGACGCCCTCAGTATCTACGAACGGGCGCTCAAACTGCGCTCGAAAGACCTCGAAGTACGGCAACGACTGGTCCAGTTGCTTCAACTGCAAGGTCAGCTCGAGCGAGCCATCAAAGAGTACCGAGCGTTGATCCTCGCAGCGCCACACAATCCCGACTTCGTCTTTCGCCTGGCGGAGGCACTGTTGCAGCGCGGTGAGCGCGAACAAGCCGTCGCCGAACTGCAGAAGCTGGAGCGAAGATCTCGAGGAGACGAGCAAGTTCTGGCTGCGCTCGTCGACTTCTACGAGCGAGTGGGGGAACGAGAACGCGGATTGAAGCTGCTCGAGCGCCTGAGTCGCGGACAGGGTACCGATCCCCAGCACTTGGTGGAATTGGGAGATCGCTACTACCGCGAGGGGGAAACGGAGAAGGCTAAGCGCACGTGGAAGCGCATCCTGGTGATTGTGCCGAGCCGCAGCCGTGCGCTCAGCATCTTGGGTGACGTATACCTGGACCACGACATGGCCGAAGAAGCGTTGGAAACGCTGCGTGAGGCCGTGAAGCTGTCGCCCGACGACATGCGCTTCAAGAAGGCGCTTGCTCTGGCGCTCGAAAGGGCCGGAGCCGGTGCTCCCAAGCGCGTGCGACTTCGCCGCTACGAGGAATCGTTGCGCCTTTGGGAGCAACTGCTCGTGGCGGGCAAGACGGACCCAGGCCTGGCTCGCGAAGCCCGACGACACATCATCACACTGTGGAGCCTGGGAGGCAGCTTGGAGAAGCGCCTCGCACCGCTGGAGCGCAATCTCAAGGCTGACCCGCCCGACTTGGCCTCGGGGCGCCTCCTCGCGCAGTCGTATCTGCGCCTCAAACGCTTGGAGGACGCAGAACGAGTGCTGCGCAAAGTCACTCGGCATGCACCGGGAGACGTCCAGAGCCACTTGCTGCTCGAGCGAGCACTCGTACAACAGCGCAAACTGTCTCACGCGATCAAGGTCCTGGACAGATTGGTCAAGATGGATCCCAGCAGAGCGCGTGAATACTACCAACGCATGGGCAAGTACTCGGCGGAAATGTACAAGGACGACGATGCCATCCGCTACGCGGCCAAGGCCGTCGAGCTGAGCCCAGACGACGCCCAGGGTCACAAGAACCTGGCGGAGATGTACGCCCGCCGCCAAGACGTCGATCGGGCGATTCGAGAGTACCGCAAGGCAATCGAGAAGAACGACAGGCTGTTTCCTGCCTACTTCGATCTGGCTGAGCTACTCATCAGCCGCCAGAAGCTCGACGAAGCCGATAGACTACTTCGTCGCGTCGTTCGCTCTGCGACGGACGAAGAGCTACTCGCCCGCGCTACACGCCTGAGCGCGCAGATCAACCTGAGCAACGGCACGCTCGAATCTCTGGAGAAGGAATTGTTGCCCGTCGCATTGGCGAACCCTCACAAGCCCATCTACCGACGTTTGCTCGTCGAGCTCTACGGATCGCTCACCTTCCCCCTGGTACAGAAGACAAAGAGCGCGGATCGTGCCGAACGCAACGCGGCCAAAGGAGAACTCAAGCGCATCGGTCAGCGCGCGGTCAAACCACTACTCGACGCTCTTTCCGACCAGCGCGATAGCCAGCAGCGCGTGGCCATCGAATTACTGACGCATTTGCGCAACGAAAACGCCAACCAGGCACTGTACACCTATGCCACGGGGGAAGGCGAAGCCCCCTTGCGCGTGCAGGCAATGATCGCCGTGGGCGCCACCGGTGATTCAAAAATGCTACCGAGTCTGAGAACCCTGCTGTTCGATGGCGACGTTCCACGCGTAGACGAGGGGGACCCGATCGCCATGGCTGCGGTTTGGGCTCTGTGCCAAATCCAATCCAAGGAATCGAGCCGCTTGCTGACGCGGTTGTTGGAGACGGACTCGCCGTCTTCCCAGGCGCTGAGCGCGATCTCGCTCAGCCTGCGGGGCGAACGGGTGGAACCCGCACTGCAACGCCTGCTCGATTCGACGGAACACGGCAACGTGCCGCGCGCTGCAGCGGCGTTCGCCCTGGGGCAGTTGGGAGCAAGCTCCGCAAAACGGGACCTGCAACCACTGACACGAGCCGGAGATCCTCGGGTGCGCGCCGCGGCGCTGGTCGCCTTGACCCGTCTCGGGGACGAGGCGGCACCGGAAGCCATAGCACGGGCCTTGGTCAGTACCGACGCGACTCTGCGATCGGCCGCGGTGGGCGCCGCGGGGGTGTTGGGCACCGGCAACTACGAAAGCGAGGGAGACCCCTTGGCGGTACCGGAAGGTCGCGTCGAAGCCGCCAGCCTGCTGCAGAGCCTGCGCCCACGGGCGCCCGGACCCACGGCGAAGGCCAAAGCGATCATCGCGCTCGAAGAACCCTTGTCGGAGATGATCCCCCTCTCCATCCAGCGCTCCCCGAACCACGCAGCCATGATATCGGACGCACTGTTGGCGGCGGACGGCCAACCCGCCTTCGGAGAGCTCAGCCGCGGTTTCGAGCAGGCGGATCCAGCGCTGAAGAAGCGAGCACAGGACGCGCTATCGTCGGTCGCCGCGAGCGCGGTGATGCCTTTCGTCAGCCTCAGCCGACACCCATCTGCCCGCGTTCGCACGACGGCATTGCTGTTCTTGGCCACCCGCACCGAGCCGTCCGCTCGGGCCGCGCTGCTCGAAGCCTTGCGCGATAGCGACGTCCAAGTTCGGCGCTTGGTGTTGGGAAAGATCGGGGCCGACCCGCGTATCGAAGCCCTGGCTGGGGTCGTGGAGGCGCTCGAGCGTTCGGACAATTGGAACGAACGCAGCTACGCCATCGAGATCATCGGCAACTTCGGCAGACTGCAAGCTCCGAGCTCGCAGCCCGAAGTGAAGCAGGCCATCTCCGTCCTGAGCCGGCTCGCGAAAACGGACGAATTCTCATTCGTGCGCCAGAAGGCGGCCCAATCCTTGGCGGCGATAGCCCGAGCCGAGGCGCGACCGGTATTGTCGGCCCTCGCGAAAGAAGATCCGGAAGCCCGTGTGCGACAGACGGCGACTGACTTACTATCCCGCCTGAAATGAGCTTCGCGCGGTTATCTCTCGCTTGGGCTGGCCTGTTGTGCAGCCTGGGCTGCAACGACTTGGACCGCTTCGACAACGGCGACGGAAGCGCCTACTGCGGCAACGTGGTCGTGGGCTCTTTCGTGCGCAGCGGTTTCGACAACCTACCCCGCATGCAATTGCAGCTCGACATGAGCTCACTGGACCGCATCCCGGGGCGAATGACGATGGATGATGCGAGTGATGGCCCTTGTGCGCCTCGCGCCACTTTCGACGGTGCCCCGCTGCGTATCTCGGCCGCCATGCAGGCGGATGCTCTCAGCCAGTTCAACTTCGGGGAGGGTCGCGAGCTGAACTTGCTGACCTGGGTGGATTCGGCCTGCGACGGAGCCTACCTCGCCGTTGTCTCACTGTTGCACGACGACACCGTCGAGGTGCGTCTCATGCGGAGCGAAGCCAACGAAGAAGGCGAAGAGGTCGGACCGTTCGCGATCTTCAAACTTTCTCGACATTCCGAAGACTGCGGGTTCGATTGAATCCAGCACCGTCACATCTCGGGGCACTGCTCGACGACGACTAGCCGGTGAGACGCGGCTCTCTGGGCTATACCTTTACGGCGCGTCTTCGGCGTGAAACGATTAGAGTGCTTCGGTTGGGGTCTGGCGGCACTCGCCCAACGGCTCCGGGTATTCACACATGGCTTGCTTCCTCGATTGGTGCTCGTCGCAGCGCCGCAAACAGCTGACGTCGTGGATCACTTCCGCGGCACTCGTGGCGCTACTCGGATGGCTCAGCGGCTGCTCCCTCAACCCGCGAGGTGAACTCCCTGGCGCAGACGAGAACGGCGCCGATCCTCAGTCCGCGGAAGGTGATTTCCTTCCGGATTTCGACGATCCGTTCGATGATAGCTCGGGAGTCGCCGGGAACGTCGATGACGAGTCCAGCTTCCCCGACGAGGCTGACCCGGGATTCGTCGACGAGGTGGAGGAAACCGGCGGAGCGTTCCCCGAAGGTGTGGACAATCCCCAAGTTGAAATGCGGGATCCGCTGGTCACTGACAGCACACCGGACCTCGTCGAACCCGAACCGGAAACGGCAGACGATCCGCGAGACTTCGATGCAGACGCCGGTGTCGGGCAAGCCTTCGACGGCGGGGCACTCCCGCAGGATGAGACGGACGCTGGCACCGACGACGCAGGCACCGGATCCAAACTCGACGGCGGGGCTGCTGATGGTGGAAGCCCAGCTTCAGGAGCCGAATCAGACGCCGGCAAGTGATCAGGCCAGCGAGCACAGCCTGCTCCAGAATCGCCGCCACCTGACGCACACCTGCGAGGCGCATGCGTCCGCGGGGCGAAACCAGATGGACCGGTATGCTCTCGACCCCGTAGTCCGACAGAACGCGCACGAGCCGGCCAGCCGCGGCCTCCGCACCGAGTGAACATGAGACGAGAACTCGAGGCCCCCATCGCGGACGTTTGGGAGATGGTCGCCGACTACGGGAAGACCAGTTCGTGGAGGTCGAACTGTACGAAAGCACCATGCCGTTGAGCTGCGCGCTGGCCCGGGTGGAACTCGAAGCGCGCGGTGCGCCTCGCACCATGGTGTCGATGACGATGCACTTCCAGCCGCGCGGCGGGGCCTGGGCTCGCTCACCCGCGGGGTTGATGACGAAACCCATGTTTCGACGCATGTTCCGCAACCTGGTATCGGCACTCGAGATCCACGCAGAAGGTGTCGCAGCGGAAAACCGCCATCGCGCGGCTGCCTGAGATGACCTCGATTCCCAGTCGCCGCGCGCATCCAACGAGCGTGGGCGGCAACGAAGCGCTCAGGAGGGCGGCACGTGCGCCATCAAGAAACGAGGGGCGACGACCAAACGCGGTGCGAGTTGCCCGCGGCCGAGATAGCGGAACTCCAACTGCACGCCACCGACAGGCACGACACCATTCTTCAACAGTTGAGCTGAGCGCTCCCCCACGGCCCGGGCGAGTTTCCCGGCGCCCATACCTCGCGCTTTGGTCGCGCTCGCCGCGCACTGCACATCGCCGGCACAAGCGGCGTGTTGCTTGCGGTAGTCGAACTCTGCCCGCCACAGCATCAGCCACATCTGCAGCGTTGGGGGGGCTGCATTGGAGCGCCCAACGTCGAGCAACAGCTTCTCCAGCTCCGCTACGTGTTTCTGATGGACAGCCCCGTCGGTCGACAGCGCGCGCAAGACGCTTAGGTAACCCGTAGCAGCAACAAGCAATTCCTGTTCGTCGTGGGAGGCGACCGCGCCGCGCCGCGTGTCGCGCACGATCGGAGCCAGCACTTCTGCTGCGGCGGCGAAGTCTCCTGCACGGGCGAGCAATCCGGCCCGATCGAGACGTGCACGCAGTCGCAATCCGAGTGGCACCCGCTCGTCGCTCAGATTCTCCGCCATCTTCTGCAACGTCGAATAGGTCTCCGTACTGGGCTCCAGGTGAGCGCCCGCCTCTGCCCAGAGCAACAGCCACTTCGAACGCTCGAAGGAGCCTGCCTGTGGATTCGCAGCCACTTCACCGAACCAGGAATGCAGTTGCTGGTACTGGGCGTCATCCCCATCGGCGAGCAGCTCCCACAGAAGGAGTGTTCCCAGCGTGATCTCGTGCTCTGGTGCGATGCTGGCGCGCAGCGGCGCGAGCAACGTGGCCGTCTTCTCCTCGCGAGACACCATCGCAGCGACCCCCAATACGGCAGCCTGTCCCCACGGCTCGGAGCCCAGTTCTTGGGCCAGCTGCGAAGCTCGCGCCAGCAGCTGCTGGCGCGCCTCGGGCTCGATGGCGGCTCGCCCAGACGCCGCACCAGACGCGGCTTCCATCGCCACCCCGAGGGCATCTGCCATCAAGGCAACGCCACGGAAGTAGCCATCGCTAGCAGCCGCTTCCTCGGCAACCTGCCCAATCGCCTCGAAGGACGCGCGCACTGATTCCGGGGTCGCTTGCTGACCCAACGCAGACAAGCCGTACATCAGCGGCACGACGTACGAGAGCCCGACATACGTTTCGATCGCCTCAGGATCGCGCCCTTGGCCCGACTTCCACGCCGCGCCCAGAATACGCAACTCCTCCTTGACCAACTCGCGTGACCAGACTTGCTGGCAGATGTACTCGTTCGAAGCGGCTGCCCCCAACACCTTGGGACACGCACTCGCACGCGTCACGGCCCTTGCCAACGCCGTGGCCAGCCCGAGGTGGCCACCCGCCGAGGAAGCGTGAGGACGTAGCAAGTGTTCAGCCCGCTCGGCTAGTCCGAGGGACATCATTTGCCGAGCCAACGCCACTGCTTGGTCGACGCCCGCTGGGGGCTCTGTCGCGGCCGCGACAGAAACCGCAACGTCGATTTGCGACTGCAAGGCATCTCGAACGTCGCTCGGTAGCTGTGATGCACGCAGCCGCGCTCGCGCATCAGCGACGGCCAGATCCCGCAAGTCGAGGCGCACCAAAGCAACCGTCCACGCCGGATCAGGATGGAGTTCGTCGAGTTCGAGCAGGGCCAAGCGTTCGAGTTCGTCTGCCTGCAATACACCTGCCGCGAACGCCACATCTTGCAAGTGCTCACGCCTGTGCTCGACATCCGCAGACAGGTCGGCAGCGCGTGCGTGAAGCACCCAGCGCGCCGCGCGCTCGGCCAAAGCATTCGACGCAGCAGCCAGATCGTGCTCACCTTCGACGTTCATCGCCAACATGACCAATTCGTTGCTCGCGGCGGTCGAACTGTATACGAGGGACAATATGCTCGGGTCTAGGCCCCCGGCAGCGGCGTACAGCACGGGGCGGGTGGCAACGACGGGATCCGTCCCTGCCAGCAAGAGCTGCCGCTGCTCAGCCGTGAGGGCGTCGACATGACCGTCGAGCACGCGCTTGATGTCCGTTGGGAGGACATCGACGATGGCAGGAGGTGCCGCCAGTTTTGACAGCGCCAGAAACAGAGGAGGCTCGGTTCGGCTCGTGTCCGCGCCTGCAGTGCTCGGCGGCGGTGCTGCCGGCTGGCTCGGAGGTGGTGTGACCGATGAACAGGCAAGGACCAACAGAAGCCAACCGCTAGCCACCCAGATGCGCATGGCCAGCGACCCTACAGCCGACGATGCCCGCCCACAATCGATACTTCCGAGGCTCTCGCTCGGCTATAATTTATTCATATTTCTAACCATTTAGCTCACCAACCACCATGGAGCCGACGGCATCATCCAGAGCGGGCCAAAGTCTGATACACCTGCGCCCCACGAGAGCCATGAGTTCAGATCCGGACCGATCCAGCGAGGACACAGCCGCCGACGACACCTCCCCGGCGAGTGAGCGCCCCCAGGGCCCCGACGCCGAGGGCAGCCCCGACCCGGTGAGCGCTCCAACGGCGACCGCGACGACTCCGGGCGAAAGCCGCGACGAACACGCGGAGCCGACGGATGCCGTGCCCGCGGACGCTGAACGAGCGGAGGTAGAAAGTGACGGAGCGCCCATCAACACAACGTTGGCCGATGCGTCCGGCATTTCGAGTCGGGTGGCTTGGCTGCTGACGTGCTTGGGATTGGCGTTGCCATTTCTCGTGATGGCCAACGATCGGCGCTGGGTGTTTTCGGTTTACGTCGGTGTGTTGGGTTGTGGCGCCGCCAGCTTCGGCCTGATGCGGCTACTCGGTGGATGGAAGGCCGATGAGCGTGAGCTCGCCCCGACGAAGAACCACGCCGAGCTAGTTGCTCTGTTGGGCGCCAGCATCGTCGCCTTCGTTTTCGCCACGCGAGGTGCCGTCGCCGGCATCTATCCGCTGCAGCCCGTCACGGCAGGAGTGCTGATCTCGGCAACCTTCATTTGGATCGTAGTCGCCAGTTTCAATCTGGCCTCGGCCATCGGCTTGTACAAGCCGGCTGAAGGGGAACCCGCGTCTCTGTGGCAGCGACACGGCTTCTGGTTGGTCGCAGCCGTCACCGCGCTGTACCTGCCCGGCCTCGGCAATTTTGGGCTCATCGACCCGTGGGAAACCCACTACGGAGAGGTCGCGCGCGAGATGATCGCTCGCGACGACTGGATCTCGCTGTGGTGGGCCCAGGACGGTTGGTTCTGGTCCAAGCCGATCCTCAACTTTTGGATACAGGCTCTGAGCTTCAAGGTCTTCGGCTTGCACTACATGCCTGACCAAATGCTGTCAGGCATCACCCAAGGGCACGTGCCTCAGCCCGAGTGGGCATGCCGCATCCCGATCTTCCTGATGACGGTGACGGCCGCGTACGCGCTGTACCGAGCCACCATCGCGCCGTTTGGGCGCCGCGGGGCGCTGCTTGGCGGGCTCGTACTCGCCACTTGCCCGTACTGGTACATTCTCGCTCGGCAGACCATGGCCGACATGCCATACGTCGCCCCGCTGTGCGTGGCGATGGCACTGCTGATGCTCGGTTTCCAGACCGATCCGGACGAGCGCATCGCGAACTACACGCTGCGGCTCGGTCGCTTCCGCTGCACGCTCAACGCCTTCCACCTCATCTTCGGGCTGACGCTGTTGTGCGTGTTGCCTCAAGTCCTCTACTTGTTCAGCCGCAACCTGACGTTTCATACGACGGAGCTGTTCGGTTTTCGGCCGCATCTGGACGAGATCTTGCGCGGTTCGGGAGGCGGCAATTGCGGCCAACCGGGCAACAAGAAGTGCACCGAGGTGGGTGCACTCTATGCCTGGGGGCAGCCGGCGCTGTGGGCGGTCTTGTGGTTGGGCCTCAGCCTGGGGGTGCTCTTTTGGCGACGCAAGGAACGTCGTGCCCAGCGCTTGTACTTCATCGCTGCCTGGTTGTGCACGGCCGTCGCGGTGATGGCAAAAGGCGCACCAGGGCTCGTTCTGCCACTCGGCGCGGCGTTCGTGTTCGCCGTGGTCAGCGGGCGCTTCCGTGACCTGCTCCGATTGGAGCTAGCGGTCTTTCTGATCCTGCTGCTGGCGATTGCTCTGCCTTGGTACGTGCAAATGTACATGCGCCACGGCTATCCCTTCTTCAACCGACTGGTCCTGCACGACATGGTCAAGCGTGCCTTCGACCAGGTGCACAGCACGAACGAAGGCGACGACATTTCCTTTCGCTACTACGTGTGGCAACTCGGGTACGGGCTCTTTCCTTGGACAGGTTTGTGCGCCGGGGGCTTGCTCTGGTGGTCGACACTCAAGCGCCGCGCAGGCGACGTGAGTGACAAGCTGCGTGGAGAGTGCGTTCACTTCTTGCTGATCTGGTGGCTGCTCGCCTTCGGCATGTTTTCGGTCACGCTGACCAAATTTCACCACTACATTCTCCCGCTGGTGCCTCCGACGGCGATGCTCTGCGGTCTATTCCTGACTCGCTTCGCGCCAGACGTATTGCCGAGCCGACGCAGCCACAAGTGGTTGTACCCAGCCAGCCTGTTCGTCGGTTTGAGTCTGCTGTTTCTCGGCTTGGTA
>JBNKZR010000107.1:0-19390 GCA_050301735.1 Polyangiaceae bacterium
CCAACGCCAACTCGAACGCTTCGAGAGCTTCGCTGCGAGCGCCGGCTTCTGCGAAGCCACACACGGCGTCCGCTGCGTCGGAGAAGCTCTTTTCGGTCTTGGCCAGTGCGAGCGAGAGCCGGGCGGCTTCGGCGAGGGCCCCGCCGGCACTCGCTTCGTGAGCCACGCGGCGCACGTCGTCCGGTTGGCTGTGGCCGACGAGCTCTTGCGTCAAGTTGGCGGCGGCGGAGAACTTCTGCTGCTCCAGCAGGACCTTGATCAGCAGTGCCGTCACCTGCACTCGCTGGTCGCCGCTGGCGCGCGCCTCGGAGAGGAGGCGTTGAGCCTCGGTGCTATGCCCTGCGGCTTCATGCACCGCCGCAGCGACGTAGCTGTCGACCGCCCCCTTCGGTGTCGCGAGCAGCAAGGCTCGCGCGCCTTGAGCGTCGCCCGCGCCCAAACGCGCCCACAGGAAGACCTCCAGCGCCCGGCGTCCGGCATCGCGATCGCGGGTCGAGTTGAGCACCCGATGTGACAGTTGCGATGCCTGCTCGTAGCGTTCGTTCTCGAGGGCCTTTTCTGCCGCGGCCAGGGTCTGCTTCAGCGCATCGGGATCGAGCGCCTCCGTGCCGCCGTGCCCTGCCGCTTGGCCTTGCGTCGTTTGCAACTGCCGCATGCGCATGAAGCTCGTGATGGCGGCCGTCGCGAACAAGAACGCCGCGACGAGGAACTGCAGCTGGTACATGACGTAGGCCGCGCCGAGCCCGACGACGAGGGAAACCGTGGCCGCGGCCGCTTGCCGCTTCGGGCCCAACGCGGCCGCCAACACACGCCCGCCGTCGAACGGAATGACCGGCACGAGATTCAGCACACTGTAGATGGTGTTCAGCACGAACAACCACTGCAAGCCCTGGATGAATGGGCTGATCGGCTTGTCCGTGGCCTCGGCGACTGGCGCGAAGAACGTGGTGGGTGCGTAAATCTTGAACAGCGCCAGCGAGATCATTCCGAGCAGCAGCCCCGCACCTGGTCCGGCCAAGGATATCAGGATGTCCCGACCGCGCGACAGCTGGCTCCCCGTCGGAAAGGACGTCGCGCCGCCGAGCATGTGAAAGGTGATCTGCGCGGGCAGACCGAAGCCGCGGGCAGCGAAGGCGTGCCCCAATTCGTGGGCGAGAATGCTCACGAACACGCACGTCATCACCAACAAGGCCATCCCCACGGATTGCCCCGACCAGCCGAAGCCGATCAAAGCCGTCAGCAGCCAGTATCCCGGCAGCACGGCGATTGGGAAGCCAAAGAGGCGAAAACGCAGGATACCCATCGAAGTCTCACTAGTTTGGGTTGTCGCGTGCCAGCTAGCAAGGGTTCGCACACCGCGGCAACGGTTCAAAACCCACTTCAGCGCGCTCTGCTCCGCGATGTCGGGCGCTTGGGGATCAGGCCGCTCTTCGGATTGGACGCGGGCACGGGACGGCGCCGGCGCTTCCACAGGCTGGTCAGCTCCGTCAATTCGCGGAGCAGCGTCTTGGACGAGTCCGTCCAATGCTCTGCCAAGGTGCTCCTGCCTCCAACCCAACACAGCACGGAATAGTCACCCCGCAGACGAGCGATCGCTTCCATCATGTCTTCGTCGGTGCGGTCGTCGCCTGCGCAGAACACCAAGTCGGCATCCGGGTGTCGCCTGAGGAGCTCTTCGGCGGCATGCCCTTTGGTAGTGTTGACGTGACGGACCTCGATCACGCGGTTGCCCCGCAGCACGCTGAAGGGCCGTTTGCGCAGCAACTCCTCGAGTTGATTGAGCAATTCCTTGGCTTGGAACAAGCCGAATTCCGGCTCCGCGGAGCGGTAGTGCCAGGCGATCGCCGAGCGCTTGCGCTCCACCATCGAGCCCGGCGTTCGGCGCTTGAACTCCTCGAACAGCGGTAGCACACGCTTGAGCCCCTGGGCGCCTTGAGTCTCGCGCTCCTCCCAGTTTTCGCCGACCTCGCGAATGGCAAAGCCATGTTCACACACCAAACCAATCGGCAGATCACCGAGCCAGCGCTCCAGAGTCTCTCCGGGGCGCCCACTGATGACGTAGACCCTGGCTTGGCTGGCGAGATCCCGCAGCGCCGATCGGATCTTCTCGTCTGGAAAGGCGTCTTCAGGCTTGCGCTCGTAGCCTCGCAGCGTGCCGTCGTAGTCGAGCAGGACCAGGGGATTGCGCGCTTCGAGCAAACGTTGAGAAAGCGGTGCTTCGTTCACTTTCAGCCGCCGGGGATTGGGTCGAACCTCGGTTGCCGTCGCTTCCAGGCGATCGAGGAACGAGGTGGCCCAGGCCGTCGAGGTGTTCTCGTTGACGAACTCCAGCATGTGGGTCGAATCCACGTGCTTGCGCTCGAGCTCGTCAGCCAGTGCGTCCGCCACCTCGGCGATGTTGTAGGGGCTGACCAGACGTGCTCCGGGTAGCAGGTAGGCGGCGCCCGCGAACTCGCTCAAGATGAGCGAACCTCCTTTGGAGCCGCGAGCGGCGATGTACTCCAGAGCGACCAGGTTCATGCCGTCTCGGATGGGTGTGACCAGGGCGACGTCCGAAGCCTGGTACATCCCGACGAGCCGCGTGCGATCGACATTCTGATTGATGTAGATGATGGGCGTGTGGTCGGGGCTCGCGTACTTGCCGTTGATGCGTCCCACCAGTTCGTCCACGCGTCGCTTGAGCGCCTGATACTCGTCCACCGATTCGCGCGATGGTGCCGCGACTTGGATCAGCACGCACTTGTCGCGCCACTTGGGATAGCGTCGCAGCAGGTCTTCGAAGGCCAGCAGCTTCTCAGGGATGCCCTTCGTGTAGTCGAGCCGATCGACGCCGATGATGATCTTCTTGCCCGCGTAAGCTTCCTTCAAGGCATCGAACTCGTGGACCGCCTCTCGTTGGGTGCCCATCTCCTCGATCTCGGCCGGATCGATGCCGATGGGGAGCACGCCCAAGTGGACACGCCGCGCGTTGGTCTTGATCAGCTCGGGATCGCTCTCCAACCCCAGCACACGCAGGCACGCCTTGCGGAAGTGGCTGACGTACTCGTAGGCGTGAAAACCGACGAAGTCCGAGCCGAGAATGCCGCGAAGCACGTCGTCGCGCACCGGCAAGGTGCGGTAGATCTCCGAGGAGGGGAACGGGATGTGGAGGAAGTAGCCGACCGAGCAACTCACGCCGCGGGCTCGCAGCATCTCCGGAACGAGGGCGAGTTGATAGTCGTGTACCCAGACGACGTCGTTGGGTTTGGCCTTGTCGGCGATGGCGTCGGCGAACATGCCATTGACCCGCTCGTAGGCCTGCCAAGCCGACCGACTGAAGTGGCTCAAATCGGTCAAGCCGTGGAACAGAGGCCACAGCACACGATTGCTGAACCCAGCGTAAAACCCCTCGATATCGGCTTTGGAGATGAAGATCGGGTGAGCTCCGTGGCGCGCGAGTTGCTTCGTAACGCTCTGTCGTCCCCCCTCCGGCACGTGGGTTCCTGCCCAACCGTACCACTCGAATCGCCGGCCTTCGGCGACCGGTCTGAGCGCGGTGACCAGGCCTCCTGCCGACGGCTTCGCTTCCCATTTGTCCGCCTTCTTCGACATCGTGACGGGCAGGCGTGTGGAAGCGACGATCAGCTTTCCTTGTTTCATTGCGTCGGACTTATTGCACAGAGTCGCCAGCGCCGTCAGCACCGGGTCGTCTGCCGGGCCGAACCCTGCCCCGAGGCGAAACTCTGCGGACGAAGGCCGTGCAGAGGCGCCATTGAGGGTTGCAGCGGTGCTCGACAATGGACCACAACCGCCGCGTGAAGTTCGCCCTCATCGGAAACTGTGCCTATCAAGCCTTGGTTGACGACCGCGCCAACATCGTTTGGCTGTGCTGGCCTCGCTTCGACTCGAGTTTCGTGTTCGGAGCGCTACTGGACAAGCACAAGGGCGGTGACTTTGCGGTGCTCCCCGACGGGGACGACTACGAGACCGAGCAGCACTACATCCCGAACACGAACATCGTTCGAACGCGATTTCACTCGTCTTCGGGCAGCTTCGAGGTCGTGGACTTCGCGCCACGCTTTCGCCAGTACGACCGCTCTTTCAAGCCCACGCAGCTGATGCGGCGCATTCGCCGCATCTCGGGCGATCCGCGTTTGCGTGTCCGGGTGCGGCCGACCACCGAATACGGCTTGGTGGCCCCCGACTCCTACGTTGCCAGCAATCACATCAAGTGGAGCATCCCCGGTACCCAGTTGCGGCTGACGACGAACGTGCCCCTGACCTACGTCGTGGAGTCCCGCCCTTTCCTGCTCGAACGCGACGCTTACTTCGCGTTGACCTGGGGCAGCCCCCTCGAAGCACCGCTGGAAGAAACCGTCGAGAGCTTTCTGTCCAGGACCCGCCGCTACTGGGAACGTTGGGTCAAGCACACCGCCATGCCCGGCTGCTTTCAGAAAGAGGTCATCCGCTCTGCCCTGGCCCTGAAACTGCATCAATTCGAAGACACGGGCGCCATCACCGCCGCGAGCACGACCAGCCTGCCCGAGGAACACGATTCGGGTCGCAACTGGGACTACCGTTTCTGCTGGCTGCGCGACTCATACTTCACTCTGCGCGCCATGCGTCGACTGGGGCACTTCGAGGAGATCGAGGGCTTCGTCGGCTTCCTGAAGAACATCGCAGAGACCCATCCCAAGCGTCTGCAGCCGGTGTTCAGCATCAGCGGCGAGCACCACCTCACCGAAACCGAGCTCGATCACCTCGACGGTTACATGGGGAACAAACCCGTACGCGCCGGCAACGCCGCCTACCACCAGATCCAAAACGACGTGTACGGCGAGATGATCGGTGCCATCGCGCCGCTGCTGCTCGACATTCGCTTTCAAGACTATGGCGGCGAAGAGAACACGATCCGCCTCGTGCGGCGTCTGCTCGAGCGCATCGAGGAGACGATGGAAGAGCCCGACGCGGGGATCTGGGAGTATCGGGAGGCGGCGCGGGTGCACACCTTCTCCCTATTGCTGCATTGGACCGGCGGCAAAGTCGCCCAACGTATCGGCAGCCAGATCGGTGAGGAAACACTGCTCCGTCATGGCGAGAAGGTCGCCACTCGAGCGCGGGACATCATCGAGGGCAAGTGCTTCAACGGCGAGTTCTACGGCGACTCCACCAGCTCCATGAACCCCGATGCGTCGCTGTTCATGATGGTCAATCTCGGCTACCTCGATCCGCGCTCACCGCGCGCCGAGCAGCACGTGCGAGCCCTGGCCCGCGAGTTGGGACAGTCCCAAGGCTTGATGCAACGCTACCGGCACCTCGACGACTTCGGGCAGAGTCAAAGCACCTTCACGGTATGCGGGTTCTGGTACGCCGAAGCGCTGGCGCGTCTCGGCTTCCGCGACGAAGCGGAGCAGGCCTGCACGGAGCTCGCCGCGCACGCCAATCACGTGGGGCTGTTCAGCGAGGACTTGGACCCACAGACGGGCGAGCAGCTCGGCAACTTCCCCCAGACCTATTCGCACGTCGGGATGATCAACACGGCCTTCGCCATCAGTCCGTTCCCCGAAGGCCTGCAGGATCCCTGAGACGTCGCGGTCGGCGACTGTCCCCTACGTTCACCCACCTCGGTGTCGTCGTAGCATTCGACCGCGTGTTCAAACGGCCTCGACGCTGCCCAGGTGGGCGCGCTACAACCCACAGAGCTCATGGCAGACGCGCAGCGCTATCAGATCCAGCAAATGATCGCCGCCGGCGGCATGGCTGAGGTTTATCTCGGGGAAAGCGCCGGTATCGAAGGATTCCGCAAGAAGGTCGCGATCAAGCGTGTGCTTCCGAAGCTGTCGGCGAACCAAGAGTTCATCAACATGTTCTTGGACGAGGCACGGTTGTGCGCCTACCTCAGTCACTCCAAGTGCGTGCAGGTCTTCGACATCGGGCAAGGTGCCGGCTCGCACTTCATCGTGATGGAGTACGTCGACGGCGCGGACCTCAAGGGTGTGCTCGACTTCTTGGCGCGCAATCGCAAGGCGATGAGTGTGGAGGTGGCCTGCCTGATCGCGATGCAGATCTGCGAGGGGCTGGCCTATGCGCACCAGGCGAAGGACCACTCTGGTAACCCCTTGCACATCGTTCACCGCGACATCTCGCCGCACAACGTGCTGATGACTCGCTTCGGCGAGGTCAAGTTGGTGGACTTCGGCTTGGCCAAGGCGAGCTCGCACCTGGAAGAGGAAGACGAGGACATCGTCAAGGGCAAGTTTGGCTACTTGGCGCCGGAGATCGCCCTGCGCAAAGGCGTGGACCATCGGGTCGACATCTTCGCCGTCGGCATTCTGCTGTTCGAGATGCTCGCGGGGCGGCGGCTGTTCTTGGGCGAGACGGATCTGGAGACGTTCAAGCAGGTGCAGGCGGCGAAGGTTCCCGATCTGCGTCAAGAGCGCTCCGACATCGACGACTCATTGATGCGCGTGATGTTGCGCGCCCTCGTCAAAGATCGTGATCAGCGTTACCAGACGGCCAACGAGCTCAATCGGGACCTGGCGGCGGTTCTCTACGCGCGAGGCAAGCCGGTCACCCACGAAGACATCGCTGCCATCGTTCAAGCCGCCGCAGCCGCAAAGAAGAGCGAGCAGAAGGCGTCGGGCAAGGACACCGAAGCCGTCATCGGTGAACTGATCTTGGACACGTTGCACGGCTTTTCCGGCGAGGGGCCGGAGATCCCCGAGACGTACTCCGTGCTCGACAACCGCCCCTCGGGCCACTCCCCGCTCTCGATGCGCTCGAACACCGGCAGCTACGAGGATCCCTCGGCCTGGGGTTTCGGCGACGAGTTTGGCGATCTCTTCGACGAACCCAAGCCGGCACCGCCGCCCAAGCCCGCGCCGTCGCGACCGGCCTCGACACCACGAGTCTCGCGGCAACCGGCGCAGCCCGCCACCAGTGCACGCGAGCGGGCGCGTGCCTCCGTGCCACCCAAGGCACGCAAAGCTCCCGCCGACGCCAGCGGTCCCTGGTGGCGTCGCTGGTTCGACTGACGCTGCCCTGCGACCTACTCGCGGACCACGACCAAGGTGCCCTGGCCGAACTCGTCGCTGACGTTCAGGCCGTGCCAGCCTGGCGGTACGGCGGGCTCGGTGAAGTTGAAGACGATACGAGCGTCGATGGGTGCCAAGTTGACGCAACCGTGACTGCGCGGCGTGCCGAAGACGTCGTGCCAGTAGGCGCCGTGTAGCGCGTAGCCGGAAGCGAAGTACTGGATCCAGGGCACGTCGCGCAGCTCGTAGTCCCCGGAGCCGCGTCGCATGGTCACGCCGTACTCGGGGTGGCGCCCTTTTTTGATGTTGAGCAAGCGACGCCGATCGGCGTCGTCGAGCTTCTTGCCGGCTTTTTCCGCGGCCAGAACGCGCGCGACCGTAGCCTGCGCCTCGGCTGAGAGACGCAAGTGCCGGGAGGACTTGGTGCCGCCGCTGACGTTGGAGTTCTCTTCCGAATCCATCGCGGCGGCGACGTGCTTGCTCTGAATGCGGAAGCTCCCCTGGGGCGTCGCCAAGCTGTCGTCGGGGTTGCCCAGCCGGTCGCGTCCGGTGGAGACCAGCGTGGCGTACACGGGCCGCTTGCCCTCGTAGAGGACGAGCGTTTGCTGCACCAAGGAGATGTCGATCCAGCGTCCACCCGCTGCGGCTTCTTCTGGCCACTCCTTGGGAGGAGCGACGACGCCGATGTCTTCGGCCCGCAGCCAACTCGTGGGATCGCGCAGCAACTGATAGTGGCGCTTGCCGGCCTTGAAGCGCGCCTTGCCCGACAACGGTACGATCGCGCGCCGCGGCACGGGCCCCACTTCCCGCACTTCGTCCCTGCCCTTGAGCAGCTGCCACGACGAGCTACCGCGGCGACTGACGAACGCGAAGGGCAGCTGCACGCTGCCGTCGATCTTGACGCCATGGAAGGGCGAGCCCGTGTCCGGCTTGATCTTGGTCGCGGGGATCAAGCGCATGTCCACCGTGACGGCGAAGCGCCGCCGGATGTCCTCGCTCTCCGTCATGAACGCGTCCACGAAGGAGAGCCCCGTCTTGCGGCGGACCCGGTCGGCGAACACGGCGTACTCAGGCACGTCGAAGCCGGAGACGTTTGGGATCAGGCGCTGGCCACCCTCGAGCCAGAAGGGGATCTCACCGCTCGGGGAGCGGCCTCCGAGCAACTCCGTGATGCTCATCTGCGTGCTCAGGCGATGGCCCCGGGGATGGCTTCCGCCCAAGATGGCGAAGCCAGCGACATCGGTCGGGATGTCGTTGGCACCGAGCTCCACCCGCTGCACCTCCGCTCGGTGCTCGCGGTACCACTGCAGGTGTTCCTCGAGCTTGAACTCGCTCTTGAGCTGCTCTTCCTTGGTCGGGATGCGCAGGTACTGAGGAGCCGTCGCACGCACGAAGCCGTAGGCGTAGGGCATGGGCTTGCTCAGATCGGGGCGGACCTGCGTCGCACGCACCAAGGGCTCATCCAGGTCGATGGTCGCTTCTGCGGTGCAGACGTAGCCGAGCGGGTAGATCCGATACCACTTGCCCTCGCAGCCGCTGCCGGCGACCGGTTCAGGGTCGCGCTTGACGACGCCACCGAGGCGGAGATAGCCGAGGCGTTTCGAGATGCTGTGGGGTTTGTCGTAAACGGTGGTGGCAACCGCGGTGGCCGCCAAACGTGGGCCGCTCTGAGGGATCTCGGCGCCAGCCGCCGCGCTCCCCGGCTCGGCATCGGCACCCGACCTAGCGGCTTCTTGGGAGCTCGGTCTCGCCCCCGCATCTGGCGGCGCGGCGACTTTGGTGAGCTGTCGCGAGGGCGCGCGCTCGGCGCCCCCATCGATGGCTTCGAACTCGAGCAGCGGGCCTGCCGGCTCCTCGGGTTGCGAGCAGCCGAACAGCGCGAGGCACAAGCCCAAGACCCACTCGGGTCGCGGCCAGAGTGCGGGGCGAAGGGGCGAAGGGCTCGGATCGTGGGCGAAGAGGGTCCAGCTCATGAGCGTGGCAAGAGGTGCGTCGTTCGAGCGTCATCCACGCGCCTGAAGGGCGGCGCGCTGGCTTGACAGCGGGCGAGGAGCGGTCGAGGCTAGCCCCATGAAGCTCACTGTCAATGGCGATCCCTACGAGGCGCCGGCTGCGTTGACGGTGCTGGGCCTGATCGAAGCTCTGGGGCTCGACGACGGGCCGGTGGCCGTCGAGTGCAACGCCGAGATTGTGCCCCGGGCCCAGCACGGCGCGCATCAGCTCGCAGAGGGCGATGTCGTCGAGATCGTGCACTTCGTCGGCGGCGGCTGACGCTCTCATCTAGGGCAGTTGCACGCCGGCGCTCAGCTGGGCGCGTTTGTGCTCGCGAGCCAGTTCCACGTAGCGTTGGATGGCGTCGCGGGCCCACTCACGCTCCTGGTCTTTGACGTCTCGAAACGGGCGTGCGGGCGACCCGCGGTAGATCGTGTTGGGCTTGAGCACCGTGCCTGGCGCGACGATGCTGCCGGCGGCCACCCAGGCCCCCTCACCCACCCGCGCGTTGTCCATCACGACCGAGTTCATGCCGATGAGGGCGTGGTCTTCGACGATCGCGCCATGCACCACGGCGTTGTGCCCCACGATCACGTCGCAACCGAGGATCGCGTCGGAGACCTCGTGGGTCATGTGGATGCTGACGTTGTCTTGGATGTTGGTGCGCGCGCCGATACGGATGCGCCCGACGTCGCCGCGCAGCACGGCGCCGTACCAAATGCTGACTTCTTCGGCGAGCTCCACGTCGCCCAAGACGCTGCACGATTCCGCCAGGAAGACGTCGGCCGCGAACTTGGGCTGGTGCTCTCGAAACGGGCGAATGACGGCCACGGGATACCTCTCGAATCTCGGCTCAGTCGCCCAAACGCAGGCCGGCCGCCGTCAAGGTGTTGTCCATCAGCATGGCGATGGTCATCGGGCCCACGCCGCCAGGCACGGGGGTGATGGCGCCCGCGATGTCCTTGACCGCGTGGAAATCCACGTCGCCACACAACTTACCGTTCTCGTCCCGGTTCATACCGACGTCGATCACGGCGGCGCCCGGCTTGATCCAATCGGGTCCGATCATCTTCGCCCGGCCCACGGCTGCCACCACCACGTCGGCCTCGCGGCAACGTGCCGCCAGATCCTTCGTGCGCGAGTGCGCGATCGTCACCGTGGCATTCTTCTGCAGCATCAAGGCGGCAACCGGCTTGCCCACGATGTTGCTGCGTCCGATGACGATGGCGCGGGCGCCCGACAATTCGACGTTCGCTTCTTCCAACAGGCGCAGACACCCGCGTGGCGTGCAGGGCACGAGTCCGGGCAGCCCGGACCACAGAGCGCCCACGTTGACGGCGTGAAATCCATCCACATCCTTCTCCGGTGAGATCAGCTCGAGGATCGGCTCCTCGACGATGCCCTTCGGCAGCGGTAGCTGGACCAGGATACCGTCCACGCTGTCGTCGGCGTTGAGCGTCCGGACGAGCTGTTCCAATTCCTGCTGCGAGACGTTGCTGGGCAAGCGGTGCACCTTGCCGGCAAAGCCAGCTTGCTCCGCTGCCTTCTCCTTGTGCCGCACGTAGACGGCGGAGGCAGGATCGTCGCCCGCGAGCACGACGTGCAGACCCGGGGCTCGCCCGTGCCGCTGTGTGAAGGCTTTGGCGCGCTCCGCCACTTCAGCCCGAACCTTCGCTCCAACCGCCTTGCCGTCGATGATCGTCGTCACGCCGCGGTGCTAGCAGGAAACGAGCTTCTTTTCGAGCCAATGCACGTCCCAGTAGCGGCCCAGCTTGAAGCCGACTTCGCTGTAGCGGGCGGCGACTCGAAAGCCGAGGGCTTCGTGCAGCGCCTGCGATGCCGGGTTCGGCTGCGTGATCCCGGCGTACGCACGGTGGGCGCCGGCGGCCGTGACCTGCTCGAGCAACTGCCGATATAGCGCCTTGCCGAGGCCGTGTCCCTCGCAGCCGGCACGCACATAGATCGAGGTCTCGACCGACGTCTCGTAGGCGGCTTTGGGGTGGAAGGGGCTAGCGGAAGCATAGCCCAAGATCGAACCCGTAGGCTGCGCACCGAACGTCTGCGTCGCCGCAGCGACCAGCAGAGGGTGGCGCGGGTCACGTCCGAAGCGCTCGAACCAAGGGCGGCGCGTGGGCACGTCGAAGAGCTCGGTGTCGAAAGTGACGGGTGTGTGCTCGACGTAGTGGTTGTAGAGCTCGACGATGCTCGCGAGATCCGCCTCGGCAGCGGGCCGAATCACGAACGCCGGTCGCTCGGTCATGGCAACTGAATCGTGCGGATGGTCACGCTGTCTTCGGCGATGGGCACGTCGACCCGCGTCGTCTCGCCGTCGAAGCGGTAGCTCACCTCTTGCTCGTCGCCGGGGTAGTTGCCCGCTGGCGCGTTGAGCAGAAGCGCGCTGCCGCGTGTGGCCGTCTGTTGTTCGGCATCGGAATAGAAGATGCCGATGTCGTAAGCCACGACCGCATCCGAGGCGGTCACGCTGACGCCGCTTTGCGGCAGGTTGCCCGCGTCGATGAACTCCAAGAAGGCATGCCCGCGGACTTCGTTCAAGAACGTCGCGTTGGACGTCAGGTTGGCGGCGACCTGCTCCAGCACGGCGCGCTCCACGATCAACAGCTGTGTCGGGGAGCGCTTGGCCCACTGCACGGTGGCCATCAAGTCCAGCTCGCCGTCGAGCTGTCGCACCGCGACTTGGATCGGCAGGCTGCTCACCTCCAGGCTGAACTCCTCGTCCTCACTCGCGCGAAACTCGGTCTCGACGCGCCGGCCGTCGGCCTCGATTGCCATCACTTCGACGCGCCCATCGGGCAGGTCGACGACACTGACCAAGTCTGCGCTGGTCGCGACCGCGATCTGTCCCCGCAATGTCAGGCCGCCGGAGGCGGCAGGTTCGTTCTGTGCCCCACCCGTGTTCGCTGCGGGCTGGTCCGTTGGCTCGGCCTCCCCATCTGAGCTCATCACGGCTCCCGCCAGGCCGCCACCCTGGGGACGTGGGCCATCATCACACGAGTCGTCGTAGCAGCCGTCGTCCGCCAGCGGGGGACGATCTCGTTTCTCCGAGCAGGCACTCAACGCCAGGGCAGCCAGCAGCACACTCAGCCGGCGCCATCTCGAGCACGTTTGTTGCGCTCCACCTCGTCGATTCGACACGCAAGGAGTCTACAGCATCAGGGCCGGGCGCAACAGTTTGCGACCAGTGAGGGCGGCGGAGGCACCCGCTGCCGTAGCGATGGGTCGCAGGCGAGCTGAGCGCGATCGCGGAGCTGCGAGGTCTGACATCGGGTGTTGGGTTGTGGCTTGCACGGCCCCCCCGACGCGACTAGCGAGGGACCGTGGATCTCGTGCTGTCGAGCGGTTACCTCGCGTTTGCGCGTCACATCGGTGTGCTGCAGGCGTTGCAGGAGCGCGCTTGGCGGGCGCAGGCGATCATGGGCACGTCCTCCGGCGCCATCGTCGGAGCGTTGCACGCTGTGGGTATGAGTCCCGACGCGATCGCGCATTTCTTGACGCAGCAAGGGCCGGCAGCGGGCTTCAGATGGAGTCGTCGGCCGTGGCGCGGGCTGCTTTCGCTCGACCCGATGCACGAGGCTTTGAGTCGCGTGCTGCCGGACACTTTCGAAGAGCTGAAGCGCCCCTTCGCCGTGGGCGTCACCGCGGCGGGCGGGCGCCATCGCCTGCTCTCGAGTGGGCCCCTGGTCTCCGCCGTCGTGGCGTCGTGCGCTGTGCCCGTGCTGTTCAACCCGGTCGTGATCGCGGGCACGAGCTTCGTCGATGGTGGCGCGAGTCGGCGCGTCGGGGTCGACGCCTGGCGTCGTTGGCGACCCGAACGCGGCGCCGTGGTGCACGTCGTCGAGCGCAGCCGCGGCGCCGTCAACGACGAGGATCTGTCCGGGCTCGCCGTGGTGCGCACCCCGCGCTCGGGCGCGTCGCTCCGAAGCTGGGGGGACTTCGAAGCGCAAGTACGACAAGCGCACGGCATCGCCACGCGCCAATTGCCCGCGCGTCTCGATGGCTAAATGAGCGAGCGCGAATGTGAGTCGCTCATTTTTTGGGAGGGGCCCCAGACCGAGAATCGCGCGCTCATTTAGAGCGGTGAGCAAACGTCGAGCCGCCGAACTCGCGTGAGCGTCAACTCGTGGCTGAACTCGTGCCGGGGGGCAGCGTCGCTGCGGCGCGCGCCTCGAGCACGCGGTGCAGCACGAAGGCCAGCGCCATGCCGAACAGCCCGATCCACTGTGAGGTACTCAAGAGCCACAGGCCGCCGCGGTCGTCGCTGCGCATGAACTCGATCAAGAACCGCAGCAGGCCGTAGCTGGCGACGAAGAAGACGAACACCTGGCCGTCGTAGCGCTTGCGGCCGTGCACGTAGAGGATCGCGATGGCCGCGATCGCAAACGCGCCTGCCGATTCGTAGATCTGCGTCGGGTGAACGGGCAACGAGGGGTGCAGGTGGTCGGGCAGCAAGCCCTCCCGCGCCTGCCAATCACTGGCGGGGCTCGCGGGGGGAAAGCTCAACGCCCAGGGCAGCCCCTCGGCGACGTTGCCGAAGCAACATCCCGCCAGAAGACAGCCCAGGCGGCCGAAACCCAAGCCGATGGGCACCATCATGCCGCCCATGTCGATGGCTTTTTCGAACGGAAAGCGGTCGCGTTTGAAGAGCCAGTAGGCCCCAGCCGTAGCCCCGATCAAGCCACCGTAGAAGGTGAATCCGCCGGACCAGAATTGCGCCCAAGCCCAGCAATTCGTCTCGATCGGGTGGCACACGTTCTGCGCCGCGTCCCACGCGCCGGCATAGGCGTCACTGGCGCACTCGGCCTGGGTGATGTGCCAATCCACGAGCGAGGGATCGGTGCACAGATGCACGTAGTCCATGAAGTGGCCGTCGGCGAAGACGTGGAGCAGCCGCGCTCCAGCGAATCCCGAGAGCAGCGCGACGAGCCCGAGGTCGACGATCACGTCGGGGTTTTGCCCCACCCGCTTGGCCCACAGAGCGCCCATCGTCGTGGCGAACACGAAGCCCGCCAGGATGAGCACGAAATAGCTCGGGAAGGGCGTGTCCAGCAGCGAGAAGAGCCGACCGTGCATGGCTGGACTCAGTTGCTGGCGACGGCTCGGCTTGGGGGCGCGTCGCCGCTCGCCGCTCGCCTGGCGAAGAACATGTCGATGGCCATCAGCGCGATGCCGGCGCAGATCGCCATGTCCGCGACGTTGAAGGTCGGCCAGTGACTGGTGACGTGCCAGCCCTCGTTGACCTTGGCGATCAGCTGATTCATCAACTCCACCCAGCCCGCGCGATAGTCGATGAAGTCGACGACCTGCCCCTTGGCGAGACGGTCGGCGAGGTTGCCCAACGCGCCACCCAGGACCAAGGGCAGCCCCCAGCGCAGCGCACGCTGTGCCGGCGTGAGCTTGCGATACAACGACACGATGAACGCCACCGCGCCGACGCTGACCAGCAAGAAGAACGGTTGTCGCCAGACGTCGTTTTCGTCGGCGAGCATGCCGAAGGCGCCACCCTTGTTGTAGGCCAGGCTGAACGTCAGCACGTCTTCGAGCAGCACGATCGACGGGTTTTCGTAGGTCAGCTTGCTGAGCGTCGTTTCTGCCCACCACTTGGTGATCGCGTCCAGCACGAGGATGCTCGACGCGACGACACCCAAGAAGACGTAGCTTGGGCTCCACGCCGAACTCGCCGGCTGTGCGCTCTTGCCCGCGAGCTCGCCGGCTTCGACGTTGCGATCCGCCTCGGCGTCGTGCTCGGCTTCGTCGGCTGTGTCGCTGGCTGCGATATCGGTCCCATCCTCGTCGGGCGCCGTGTCGGTCGTCGTGTCTTCTTTGGGTGCCGCATCCTCGCTGGCGGCCATCGGATTGGCCGCATCGGTGTCGGCGGAGTCGATGGGGGCCGCCTCGTCGGAGCGTGCGGTGTCGATGTTGGGATCGGCGTCGGTGGGCATCGGGGGGTGTGTCTACGATAGAAGTCGGCGGAGGGCCAGCCGCCGAACGGGAGCGCCGTCGTGCGTTTGGGGCAATCATCCCCTGCAGTTGGCGACCAGACCCTGGCTTGGGGCAATCGCCCATTGCCTGATACCGCACAGGCGTTTAGTATGCCAGCGTGATGTCGGAAGACAGCCTGTGGGCGCGCGCCCCTCGTGGCGTGGAGGCCGTGGCGGATGCTTGGCTGCGCCAAGGCCGAGTTCGCCCCTGCGTCGCAATGGACAAGCTGATCCCCGCCACGGAGGGGCGTTTTGGTCCGATCCCCTCGGCGCTCGATCCGAGTTTGGCCGCGGCCCTGCGCGCTCGGGGTATCGAGAAGCTGTACAGCCATCAATCGCAGGCGATCCATGCGGCGCTCGCCGGCCAGCACGTCGTTGTCGCCACCCCGACGTCGAGTGGCAAGTCGCTCTGCTTTCACCTGCCGGTGCTGGACGCGATCGCTAAAGACGCGACCAAGAGCGCGCTCTACCTCTACCCCACCAAAGCCCTGAGCCGCGATCAGGAGCACAATCTGATCGAGTTCGTCAAAGAGGCGGAGCTATCGATCGGGGCGATGGTCTACGACGGGGACACGCGGGGGGATGCGCGGCGTGCCGTGCGCGAGCGGGCGCGCATCGTGCTGACCAACCCGGACATGCTGCACTCGGGCATCCTCCCCAACCACAGCAAATGGGCGAGCCTGTTCCAAAGCCTCGAGTACGTCGTGCTGGACGAGTTGCACACCTACCGCGGCGTGTTCGGCTCGCACATGGCCCACGTGCTGACCCGGCTGCAGCGCATCGCCGCGTTCCACGGTAGCTACCCGAAGTTCATCTGCGCCACCGCCACCATCGGCAATCCGAAAGAACACGCCACACGGCTGATCGGCTGCGATCCGAAGCGCGTGACCTTGGTCGAAAAGTCCGGCGCGCCGACGTCGAGCCGACAGTTTCTGCTCTACAACCCACCCCTGATCGACGAGACGCTGCAACTGCGCGCCTCGGCCCTCAAGCACGCCGTGTCGTTGGCGGCGGACTTGATCGAAGCGCGGGTCCCCACCATCGTTTTTGGCGAGTCGCGCAACAGCGTGGAGGTGATGCTCAAGTACCTGCGGGACCGCTGCAGCAACGTCGCGGGGCCGGAAGCGATCATGGCCTACCGCGGCGGCTATCTGCCGGAGACGCGGCGCAACATCGAGCGCGGCCTGCGCGAGGGCGAAGTCTTGTGTGTGGTCGCCACCAACGCGTTGGAGCTCGGGATCGACATCGGGGACTTGGATGCGGCGATCTGCGTCGGCTACCCGGGCTCGGTAGCCTCCTTGTGGCAGCGTTTCGGGCGTGCTGGGCGTCGCGGCGGCAAGAACATCGCCGTCATGGTGTGTTCGAGTCGTGCGCTCGATCAATTCCTCGCTCGCGAACCGGAGTACCTGCTGCAGGCCGCCGCTGAGGAGGCGCGCATCGATCCTAGCAACCCGGAGGTGTTGATCCAGCACCTCAAGTGCGCGGCGTTCGAGGCCCCCTTTCAAATCTCGCCGCCGGGGCACCGCCCTGCCGCTCCGGAGCAGGCCGAAGGCGAGAGCTACGCCGGACTGGACGCCGAATCCACGCGCGATGCGCTAGAGTACCTGAGCGCCGAGGGGCTCGTTCACGAACGCGCCGGGCGCTATTACTGGACGGGGGAAGCCTACCCAGCCAGTCACGTCTCCTTGCGCAACATCGGCTGGGACAACTTCGTCATCATCGACGAAGGCACCGGCAAGTCGCTGGCCGAGCTGGATTGGCGCGCCACTCACACCATGCTGCACGAGCAGGCCATCTATCAGCACGACGCCGAGCAGTACCAAGTCGAGCGCTTGGACTACGACAATCACAAGGCCTTCGTGCGTAAGGTGGAGCCCGACTACTTCACCACCGCGCTCACCTATCGCGACGTGGAGGTGATCGAAGAGTTCGAACGCGACGAGAGCCGGGCGGCCGTGCGCGGCTTCGGCGAAGTCAAGGTCATCGAGAAGGTGACGGGCTACAAGAAGATCAAGTTCTTCACCCACGAAAACGCCGGCTACGGCGACGTGCACCTGCCGGAGATGCAAATGCACACGACGAGCTTCTGGCTCAGCCTGCCCGAGTCCTTGGTGGAGAGTTTCGACGTGCCTCGCGCCGACGTGATCGAGGCGCTGCGCGGCGCCGGGCTCGCGCTGGAGACGGTCTCTTCGCTGGCGCTGATGTGCGAACCGCGGGACATCAACCGCACGCTGGGCGACGGCTACGAGAGCTCGACCCAAGGCAGCCTGCCGGGTCGCAACCAGAGTCAGCGCGGTGGCACAGAGCCGACGCTCTTTCTGTTCGATGCCCACCCGGGGGGCGTCGGTCTGGCCAAGCGCATCTTCCGCCGCAGTTCGGAGCTGATCGAGCGCGCCGCCGATCTGATCCACAGCTGCGGCTGCAAGGCGGGCTGCCCGGCGTGTGTCGGGCCGACTGAGAGTTTCGGCCAACACAAGAAACTCGCTCGGCGGATCTTGCTGTCCTGCTCGTGAGCCACCGCGGGCGGCCGTCAATCGCCGGGCTGCGATTGCGGTGGGGACGCGAGCGCACTAGCTTTGCAGCGTGTTTCGCCGCTCGGCATCGCTGCGTCCCCGTTCGCGCCTCGTGCCCACGTCGTCCGCCTGCCTCGTGCCGGCGTGCCTCGTGCCGGCGTGCCTCGTGCTCACGTCCCTGGCGCTACAGAGCTGCTCGGACCGCGTTTTGGAACGTCGCGTGGCCCCCGACACGCCGCCCGAGACGGTGGTGCTGATCGATGCGGATGCTGGCGTCGAACGCGAACCGCTGTCCACCGATCCGCACGCGGTCTTGGGCATCGACCCCACACACGGGCCGTTCTCGGGTGGGCAAGTGGCGACGGTTCGCGGTAACGGGTTCACGAGCGCGGCGCGGGTTTGGTTTGGCGACTTCGAGCTTGCCGAGGGCGACGTCACCGCGCTCGATCCGGCGCGCATTCAGGTGCGGGTGCCCGAGGGTGCCCCGGGTCCGATCGACGTCAGCGTGCAGATCGGGCAGGACGAGTCCACGCGTCGCACCCTGCCCGGAGGCTACAGCTACGACGCCTTCGCCGTCGAACCCAGCGCTGGCTCCGTCAACGGCGGCACCGTGATCACCCTGACCGGATCGGGCACGGACTGGAGCGAAGGGACAGAGGTGCTGATCGATCTCTCGCCCTGCGAGGTGCTCGACGTGCGCGAGATCGACGACGGCCTGCAGGAGCTCGACTGCCGCACACCCGAGGGCAGTCCTGGTGCCAAGGTCGTCACCACCAGCAGCGGCGAGGACGACCTCATCAGCGTCACCGGCGCCTTCACCTACTCGGAGTCGGCGACGAACTACGAGGGGGGCAGCAGTGGCGCCAGCCTCGATCAGAGTCTGCAGGTGACGGTGCTCGACGATCTCTTCGGGCAACGTTTGCCGGGGATCAGCGTCATCCTGGGCGATGGTTCCCGAGCTGATCGTGTGGCGGTGACGGATGACTCGGGAGTGGCCTCGTTCGGTGGCGATCTCGGGCCGAGTCAGACCGTGACCGTCGCCGCGCCCTGCGTGCAACCGATCACCGTCGTGGACATGCCGTCGGAGGCGCTCACACTCTACGTCGAGCCGATCTTGACGCCGCAGTGTCTGCCCCCGAGCCTCGACATCCCCCGCTTCGGTGGCAGCGCGGGCGTGGCGAAGTCGAACTACTTCAAGGGGGAGCTCTCCTGGGGTACGGGCATCGAACTCAAGCGCGCCAGCTGGCGCAACGTGCCTCAGCCCTCCGACGAAAACGAAGAGCAGGCCGCCTACGTCTTCGAATTGGCGACCGACTCGCGGGCGCGTTTCTCGCTACCCAATCGTTTCGACATGGTCACGCCGGCAGCCCCCGGTGCGCTCGGTTACGAGTTCGACCTCGACACGCGCAACACGGGCAATCTCACGCTGTACGCGTTGGCGGGTATCGAACGCATGGTGGGGCTCGATCGCGTGTTCACTCCCTACGTCATAGGCATGGTTCAGGGCGTCGACCCGACCGACGAAGAGACGCGGCCGATCATCCCCATGGACATCGTGCTCGACCACCGCTTGAGCGTGGAGGTGGCACCGCCGCCGTCGCAGTCCCGAGGCCCTGACCGCGTCGAGTTGGACGTGCTGCTGCGCGTGGGGCGCACGGGCTTCATCCCCCTGCCCCACACCGAGCGCTCGCTGCTCTTGCCCCTCGGCGATGAGGTGGAGTTTCAAGGGGTGCCGCCGTTGGTGGGCGCCCTGCGCGATGCCGAGTACGTCGTCTGCATGGGCGGTTACAACACCGTATGCGAAGTCATCGCCTTCGAGAAGCCGGCGCTGGTGGTGCCGCGGATCGTACCGAGGCGCGAGCAAATCGTGCGCGCC
>JBNKZR010000108.1:0-19373 GCA_050301735.1 Polyangiaceae bacterium
CGATGGTGGGGATGCCGTCACCATCGTCGTCCGGGTCGAGGTAGTTCGGAACGTCGTCAGCGTCCGTGTTGTCGTCCGTCGGGTCGTCGTTGCCGTCCACGTCTTCGTCGATGGTGAGGATGCCGTCGCCATCGTCGTCCGGGTCGAGGTAGTTCGGGATGTCGTCACCGTCGGTATCGTCATTGGTCGGATCGTCGTCACCGTCGATGTCCTCGTCGGCGGTGGGCACGCCGTCACCATCGTCGTCGGGGTCGAGGTAGTTCGGAACGTCGTCACCGTCGCTGTCGTCATCCGTGGGATCGTCATTGCCGTCGATGTCTTCGTCGATGGTGAGAATGCCGTCGCCGTCGTCGTCAGGATCGAGGTAGTCTGGAACGTCGTCGCCATCCGAGTTGTCGTCCGTCGGGTCGTCGTTGCCGTCGACATCCTCGTCGATGGTGAGGATGCCGTCGCCATCGTCGTCCGGGTCGAACACGTTGGGTGTGCCGTCGCTATCGGTATCGCCCAGTGCGCACTCCACGCCGTTGATCACGCCGTCACCGTCCACATCGTCGGCGGGGTCGCGCACCAAGAAGCTCAGCTGCTCCGTGTCCTGCGCGCCAAAGACCCAGGTGTCGATGAAGGCGTCGTTACCCACACCGTTGTTGCCGGTCAGGGCGTCACCCCAGTCGTGGCTGTTCGTGGCCGACGATACACCGTCGGGGACCGTCACCGGTGGGTCCGGCACGTTGTTCGTATTGGTGCCGATGATCGCACGGTCGTCCCAATACATCAGAGTACTGGTCTCGCTGAGATCGCCCGGAGCGACCAGCGCGACGCTCACGCCCGGATCCGTCGCCTCGACGTCGATCGCCGTGAAGTGGAACTCGCCAACGCGCACCGAGATACGCGCGTCGTATTCGGTCGCGCTTGCGGGGACGGGATTGCCTGCGCGGTTCAGGCCATCCCAAGTGACGGCGTTGGGGCCCGCGGTCGCCGCGCCCGAAAGGATCACGTCGTCCGCGTCGTAGCCATTGCGGTCCGTATCGATGATGATCTCATAAGTGCCGGGCAGATCCGTCTCGAACTCAAAGGTGCCACCAGCGCCCTCGAGCACCGCTCCACAACCGCCGAAACCCGTGAAGGTCAACGTGGGCGCGCTAGGTTGGGTGCCGCGAGAATTCGGCGGGTTGAGGTACAGCGGGTACTGTGCGAGGTCGTCGCAGTAGTCGCGGGCAGCGGCCGTCAATCCCGTCGCCGCGTTGAGAGTCGCCAGAGTCTGACTGCTGCGCGCGAGATCGCCGGGGAGCCCCAGATCGTTCGCCACGACGCACATGAATCCACCCGCGAGGCCGCCCAAATCCAAACGCCAGATGTACTCGTTGCTTGTGCCAACGGGTGAACGCACGAAGTACGTCTGGTCCAGCACCAAGCCGCTCATGTTCGGCAGCTGGCCGGAGATGTGCCACGCGTTCGAGAACAGCCGACCGCCGCCAACGGGCACCGCGGTGGGATCCACGTTGTCGGCCATCTCCGTAACGGAAATATCGTAGGGGTAAATCTCGTCGACCAGGAACTGGATCTCCCAGACGCCGGGAGCGCCCGAGACATCGACCCGCAGGGGGTCGTTGATCATGCCGGGCATCGCTGGCGGCAACCGCCCAGCGCCGTCACTCAGGGTGTGAACCTCAGCGACTCCGTCGGGACCCGTCACTCGCACGTCAAACTCCGCCAGGTCACCAGCGCGCGCAGCGATGTTCAGGAAGCCATCGCCAGGCAGCACGTCGACGAAGAGCACCGTCTCGCCGGCGCTCTCGTCGGTCATCAGCTCATCCGACCCGGTCTGCTCGCTGCCTTCAGCCGCGGCTCCGCTCGCGACCAGGCACACCCACGCGAACCAACTTGCAACGGAAAGGAACCGATACCATCTCAACATGCGTTTCTCCTCAAGCCAGACGACCGCTCGCCGCGTCGCACCTGATCAGCGCGCGCCGGCTCTCGGCGTTCGTCGCCGCCAGCGGTCCTCGTAGTCACTGGGCGTACTGTCAACCAAGCACGGGATCGACACAAGAGCGGCAGGGGTCAGCGCGGCGCTATGCGCACGGCCCCCCCGGCTGACCCCGATCCAGTAGTTAACATAATCTATCTTATGCGACTTCCTTGCTATCGCCCCGGGGCACGCGGGCCATGCTCGAACGCCCCCTACACGAACGCCGGAACCGGCACAGCACGCTGATCGCGGACTTGGTCGCGCCGCAACCGCCGCTCGACTGAGCGGCGGTTCGATAGCGCTCTGACGAACCGGTTACTCAGTACGCGCTGGCGAACCAGTCGTCGCTGCGTGGACGGTGCGTCGGCGCTGGCACGCTGAACGCCAAGAACTGACCCGAGTCACTCAGGATGAATGCGCGTTGGCCATGTGTCGCCGGCGGCATCGAAAAGCCCGCCTGAGTGTGGATGCCGTCGATGATGGCTCCGTCAACCGGATTGACCAGGAACAGCCCGTGCTGGGTCGTGCTGATGAGCATCGCGCCGCTGATGTAGGCAGGAGCGCTGGTGCCTCCATCTGGCAAGTCTCGCCGCCACACCTCGGTACCCGAGTCCAAGTCTAGCGCCCACAGACCAGTGGTGCCGGAGCTGGCGATGACGTAGCGACGTCGCGGGTGCACACGCCCACGCTCATCGGTGTGGGCCTGTTGCCGCCAAATGCTGACGTCCGTGGTGCCAGTAACCGCCAGATTGGACCAAATCTGGTTACCATTGTCGGCTCGCAACGCTGCGACGCCACCTTCGTAGCTGCCGACCACGATGGCCGGAACGCCCGCCACGATGGCGTACTCGGGGGTCGTGTCGACGTCGAGATACGTCGGAACGCGACCCAGACCTTGCTCGGCTTCCGCCGCCATGTCGACGGGCTCCCACTCTTCACGCCCGCTGGCGGCGTCGAACGCGGTGACGGTTCCGGTGCTGAAGGCGACGAAGACTCGCCCGCCGCGCACCAGCACTCCGCCATGCCCGGCCACTTCCATACCGAGGGCCGGCGCGCGATGCTGACTCCAGATGCGCTTCCCGCTAGCCGCATCGACCGCGATCACGGTGTCGTTGGCGTTGACGAAGTAGAGTCGACTCCCCACCAGCACTGGTCGACGCGCGACCTCGGCATTGGTCGCGAAGCGCCACAGTAGCTTGCCCGTCGCGGCAGCCACCTTGTACAGCGCCCCGTCGTTCGAACCGAAGTAGACGACCTCTTCCTTCGGATCGTAGAGCGGCTCACACTGCACCGGGGCCAGTGTCTCGAAACGCCAAATGCGCTCGCCGTCTTCGGCCCGCAGCGCGTACAGGCCGCGGTCGCTCGAGCCAACGAACACCCGGTGGTGCTCGACGTCGATCGCCGCTCCGCCGCGCTCGTACGGTTCGCCCTGCCGGCGTGAACTGGCGACGATGTCCTGGCGATACAGCAGGTGCATCGCGTAGCTCGGCCGGTTGCGGTAACCTTCCACCTCCGGGTGAGCGGTCGTGCGAATCGGATCGCAGCCGAAGCTGGCTGCTCCCAATACCAGACACGTCACGCCGCGACGCAACCAGGCCGTGCGAGCAAGCATCACTTCTCTGCCGGCTTCTCAGCCGCGGCGGGAGTGTCCTTGGGCTGAGACTCCTCTGCCGGTGTGTCCGTGTCTTGCTCGGCCTTCTTCTTTTGGGAGGCTGCGTTGATCTTGCCCTGCACTTGCGCCTTGAGCGCATCGAGCTGCAGCGACGTGATGTCGTTCGTGGGCGGCACTGGCTGTTCCAAGCCAAGTTCGTCGCTGAGCAGCTTCACGCCGTTGCGCAAATAGCTGGTCGGGCCGGCCATGGGTGGCACCGGACCGAGCTTCTCGTTCAGTCTGGTGACTATCTCGCGCGCTTTGTCGGATTCGCCCAACTCCTGATGCAGGCGTGCCTGCTGGTAGAGCGCCAGGTCGGTGAAGCCGTCGATGTCAGCCGCCTCGAGCGCCTCGTAGGCAGCGATGGCGCCCTTCTTGTCGGCCTTGGCTTCGGCAACTAGCGCCGCGCCTTCGAGCGCGCGGCCGCGCAGCTCCGAGTCACTCGCTGCGGCCTCCGAGGACTTGACGTCGTTGTAGGCAGCGAGCGCTTCGTCGTATTTTCCGCTGTCGAGCAGCACCGCAGCCAGCGACAACTTCGCGTACAGCGCCGTTCCGCTACCGGGTCGCATGCTCGAGGCCGCCTCGAACCGCTCTCGTGCCGCCGCCAGCAGCGCATCTCGATCGTTGAAGATGGGCGTCGGATCGATCACGTTCTGATCGTTCGGCTTGCCCTGCTCTTCCGGGTCGCCGATCTTGCCACGCTCGACGCGCACGGCTTCTGCAACGGCATCCGCCGCTTCCGCCTTGGCGGCAGCGGAGCGCCAGCCGTAGATGCCCCAACCGGACCAGCCAACGATGCCGATCACCAGCGCCCACTGGAGCTTGCTCGAGTTGCGCCGAAACCACTTGGCTGCCGTATCCGTGCTCCGCACCAGCGCGTCGTCGAGCATCTCTTGGGCGTCGAGGCCGATCGCCTCAGCCTCGCGCCGCTCTCTCAAGCGGTGCTTGCGCGCCTGAGAGGCCGCTGCGCGGCGAGCACGTCGATTCTGCGGTTCGGCAGGAGCTTCGGAAGCCGCCTCCGCACCTTCCGCTTCCTCGACTTCGCTCTCGTCCTGGACCTTGATTTCTTCGTCAGCCACGGGGCGCTCTATATCACTGGTTGCCCGCGACATTTCCAGCCTGTGGTGGAGTTTTCGAACCTTTTTCCTCGGAGGCCGCACCGCGTCGGGGCCGGAGCTCGTCTGCGAATGGGACCAAAGCCAACGCCTCCAGCTCCAATCCTCGCTCTGCGAGCACGACCAGATGCGATGCGCGCCCCGCTGCCAGCCCGAACTCCCCGGGGACCGCGAGATGCAGCTCCTGAACCTCGGGGCTCGCGGGAAACTCCAGCCGGACCTGCATTTTAGGGTGTATTTCCGGAATCTTGCGAGCCTTTCGTAGCTTTCCCTCGGCATCGTAGGAGAACGTGCCGTGCGGTAGCCCGACCCGGAGCGCAGCGGGGGCGCCAGTCGGGTTCTTGGCCCGAGCCAGCAGCCGCACTCCCTTTCCGTTGCCACACTTGGGCACGATCAGACGCACCAGCTCGCCCAGCTCGGCGTTCCTCTTCAGCGTCCGCAGGTCGCTCTTCGAGGGCCCGCCGAGGTGTTCGAGAATGCCGGCCTGGGCAGCCATGCCCAGGCCACCCTGGAGCGGATCCGGCACGCCGAGCCAGCGGCGCAGCGGCACCACCAGTTCGTTGTCTGCCCCGAGGCTCACCAGCGCCTCAGCCAGCGCGACCCGGGCCGTTTGGTACGGCTCTTTGCCCAGCGCCTGCGCCAAGCGCCCGCGCGCCGCGTCGTCCCCGATCAGCGCCAGGGTGCGCGCGATGTGCGGACGAAGACGCACGTCATTCAAAGCCGATAGCAGCGGTCCCACCGCCATGCGGCTCCGGATCTTGCCGAACGCGCCCAAGATGGCCGTCGCTTCCTCGAACGAGCGCTCACCGCTCATCCACCAGGCGATCAGCTCGTTTTCCCCCCGATCATCGCCGCTCTCCGCCAGGGTCAGTGCCGCCCAGCGGCGCCAGCGAGCCTCCGCATCCTGCAGCAGTTCCATCGTCAGTGATGCCCCCTGCCCCAAACGCGTCAGCGTGAGCGCCGCGAACCGACGCACGGTATCATCCTCGTCCCGATCCAGCGCCAGCCGTAGCGACGCAGCCGTCTCCGGATGCTGCAGTTGGAGCAACGTTTCGGCAGCCTTCTGGCGGATCTGGACGTCTGCGTCGTCCAGCAGCTCCGCGATCTCCATGGCGGCATCCCCATCGCCCGCGATGCCCCGCAGGATCGGCGTTGGCCAGCCTTTGCCCTCAGCACGCAGCCCCTCACGCTCGTAATGACCATGGCTGGCGTTGAGCTGCTGCAGGCGCTTGCGTAGGCGCGCCGCCTCGTCTGGAAGGCGGCGACTCGCGTCTTTCTGTTGTTTGGGATCGTCTTTCAGGTCGTAGAGACGGCAGGCTCCGAGTTTGCGCTGGCACACGAGCCGCAGCGAGCCTTCAGCGAGCAGCGCGTGCTCGTCCGTCTCCGCGTAGGCGAAGCCTCGTTCGTCACTGCGCCGCCCATCCGCCAACAAGGGACCCAGGTCGCGGCCGCGAATGCGTGGTCTAAGCGGGACTCCGAGCGCCCCGACTACCGTCGGCAGGAGGTCGATGCTCTGCACGGGCACGTCGATCACTCTCGGCTCGATGGCGCCTGGAGCGGAGATGACCAACGGCACCCGCACTTGCTCTTCGTAGACGCTGCTACCGTGATAGCGGCCGCCATGATCGCCGAACTCTTCGCCATGATCCGAGGAAACGACGACGACGGCCCCCGGACGCTGCTTGCGGAAAGCGCTCACGAGTTTGCCCACGGTGGCATCCGCCGCGGCGATTTCACTGTCGTAGCGGTCGACGTCGCGGTCGCCGAAGTCGAAGCCCGGATGCCGTTCGTACGGCTCGTGCGGGCCGAAGAGGTGTACCCACACGAACAACGGCTGGTCGATGCCCTGTTGCTCGACGTACTCGGCGACTTGGGCTACTCGCGCGTCGCCTTCGAGGAACTCCTTCTTCTGGTACTCGAAGCCGAGGTTGGTCTTTTCGAACTGCTCGAAGCGGGCCTTGTCGATGAAGAAGACGGCGGGTGGGTAGAATGCAGCAGTGCGGTACTCGTACGTCCGCAACAAGCTCGCCCAGGTATCCGACGTCTGCCCCGTCCCCTGCAGCAGCAAGGGCCGGATGTACTTGCCGGTCATCAGCGACGTCATCGAGTACGAGGTGTGAGGCGTCGCGCAGTAGGCCCATTCGAAGCGCGCACCCTCGGCGGCGAGGCGGTCGATGTTGGGCGTCGTGGGCCGCTCATAGCCGTAGGCACCGACGTGATCAGCGCGTACCGCATCGATGGTGATGAGCAACACGTCCCTGCCCGCAAGGGAAACCCCGGCGCCGACCTCGCCTCGCACCTGGGCTTCGATGCCCTCCTCGATCGGAGGTGGCGGCGACAGCCATGCGGCGACTCGCACCGCATGACTCAAGGTCGGAGCCGACTCGCTGAGCACCAGCCGGAAATTGTCGAACCGAGCGAGGCGTTCACTCGCCGGAAGCAACGCCGCCGCCGCAAGAACGACGGTCACGGCGACCGGCAGGACGGACTTCCAGCCCAGCGACGCCTGGTTCCTGCTGGACGCGCACCGCACGACGAAAGCGAGACACCCCAGAGCCAGCGCCGACAGCGCCAGATGAAACGCCGGATACAGCCGCACCAAGACGACCAGATTGACAGCCTCGCAGAGCGCGGCTCCCAGCACGGCCGCTCCCATCGCGGTCCAGTGCCGTGGCTGCATCCACGTCCGCAGCCGGGGCACGCTCACCCAGGCGATCCAAGCCGCTGCCCCGGCGCACACCATGACGAAGCCGGCTCGACGCCACCACAGCTCGAAATGCCGGCCCGTGCTCACGCCGTAACCCACCGCCAGGCCGAAGACTGCCAGCTGCAGTGCAGCGAGCACACGGTCTCGCGTCGTCGGGCGCGACACCGTGTGCAGCCAAATGAGCCACAGCGAGCTCACCGCGGAGAAGGTCAACAGCGCCGCAGGAAGCATCCACAGCGTGCCGAACTGCAACTCCCACAGACTGGCGATGGTGTCCCAACGCAAGACGGTCACGACGACCAGCTCGGCGCCGATCAACGACAACGCCGTGACCACGGCTCTTCGGCCCTCCGAAGTCAACGCTCTGAGCCGTTGCGACATGCCTCGCGCCGGGCCGCTTCTGTCACTTGAAGATGACGTCGACGATCTCGTAGTTGCGAGTGCCCCCAGGCAACTTGACCGCGACTTCGTCACCAACGTCCCGTCCGATCAGAGCGCGGGCCAAAGGTGCAGATACCGAGATCATGCCGTGGTCGATGTCGGACTCGTCGGCTCCGACGATCTGGTATTTGGCTTCCTCTTCGGTGTCGAGGTTGAAGAGCGTCACGGTGGCTCCGAAGCGCACCCGAGTGCCCGTGAGCTTCGAGGGGTCGATGACCTCCGCGCGGGAGAGCTTGTCCTCGATGTCCTTGATCTGAGCCTCGACCATGCCCTGACGCTCTTTGGCGGCGTGGTACTCGGCGTTTTCTTTCAGATCGCCGTGCTCTCGAGCCACCTCGATTTCCTTGGATATCTTCGGGCGTTCCTCTTTGAGGTTGGCTAGCAGCTGCTTGAGTTTTTTCGCCCCGTTCGGGGTCATCGGCACGCGCTCCGCCATGGCTGGCGTTTATCGCGCCAATGCTGGGACAGGTCAACGCCGGTCTTGCGCTCGCCCCCGACAACGGCTAGGTCAGCTGCGTGAATCGGGCCCGCTTGATGCCGCTTTGCCTCTTGGCAACCTGTCTGGCCGCAGGTGCTTGCGCTGTCGAGCAGACGGAGCCGCAAACCGCCGCTGAGTACGAAAACCACGCCAAACGAGCGTACGAAGAAGCGCTCGTGGAGTTCCTGGATCAGAACTGGGAGTACGCGGCACAGTTGATGCAGGAAGTGCGTCGCAGCTACGGCTACACACCGTACGCGCGCATGGCCGAACTTCGCCTGGCTGACATCGCGTTCCATCAAGAGAGCTACCCGGAAGCGATCGCAGCGTACAAGTCCTATGCCCACGACCATCCCAACGACGTCGAGGTCCCCTACGCCCGCTACCGCGTGATCCGGGCTCAGTTTCTGACCTCGGGCAACACCGTGTTCCAGCCTCCGCTGGAGGAACGTGATCTGGCGACGGTACGCGATGCGTATGCTGCGATCCGTGCGTTTCTGGCCGATTACCCGAACTACGACGAACCGGAAGAGCTGAAGTTCATGTTCGAATCGGTCAGCGGCATGCTGGCCCGCCACGAACTCTACGTCGCACGCTTCTACATGGGCCGCGGGGAGTTCCAATCCGCCGTGAGACGCGTGCAGTACGCCCTGCGCACCTACCAGGACAGCGGGTTGGAGGCCGAGGGTGTCGTGTTACTCGGAGAGATCTACCTCAAGCTGAAGAAGCCCAAGAAGGCAGAGGCGATGTTCCGCCACGCTGTGGACAACTATCCGGCGAGCGCGTTCACGGTCACGGCGCGTCGCTTCCTCGACCACATGGGCAAGCCAGCGACAAAAACGCCACGTTCCGACGACACCTGAGGGGGAAGCGATGACGACGGACGGACCGACCGCGGGCTCGGCGCCTGAAGAGGCCCCTCAATCCGAGCGGCTGTCCACGGTAGCTCCGACGATCCTCGTCGTCGACGACGAACCCAACATTCGCCGTACCCTGGAGATGGTGCTCAATGGTGCGGGTTACCAGGTGGTCTTAGCCACGACGGCCGAGCAAGCGCTGGAGCGCCTGAGCAACCCGGACAAACCGGTGGACCTTGCCATCTTCGACATCAAGTTGCCCGGGCTGAGCGGCTTGGCAGCGCTCGAACAACTACGAGCAGAGCACGCCAGCAACGATCTCCCAGTGATCGTCATCAGTGGACACGCCACGGTGGACGACGCCGTGCAGGCCATTCGCCTGGGTGCGACGGATTTCTTCGAAAAGCCGCTCAACCGCGAGCGCATCCTGGTCAGCGTGCAGAACTGCATTCGTACCGCTCGCCTGGGGCGAACGGTCGAGCAGATGCAGGCGGAGCTTTCACGCCGCTACCAGATGATCGGCACGAGCGAAGCGATGAAGCGCCTGTACGGCGGCATCGACAAGGTGGCTCCCACGCGTGCCACGGTGCTGATCACTGGGCCCAGTGGTACGGGCAAGGAGCTCGTCAGTCGGGCCATCCACCGCTTGAGTCCGCGCGCGGACGCCCCGTTCGTCAAGGTCAACTGCGCAGCCATTCCCAAAGAGCTGATCGAGAGTGAGCTCTTCGGACACGAGCGCGGCAGCTTCACGGGAGCTCAGGCGCGCAAGCGCGGCTTCTTCGAGCAAGCCCACGGCGGCACCCTCTTCCTCGACGAGATCGGCGACATGGACCTGGCCGCGCAGGCCAAGGTGCTGCGCGTGTTGCAAAACGGCGAAGTCGTGCGGGTGGGCTCCGAGCACGCGTTGCAGGTCGACGTCCGCGTGCTGGCAGCGACGAACAAAGACCTCGGCAAAGAAGTCGCCGCCGGGCGCTTCCGCGAAGACCTCTACTTCCGACTGGAAGTCTTCCCGGTCGAGGTTCCGGCACTGAGCGAACGCAAGGAGGACATCGAACTTCTTGCGCGCTCCTTCGTGGAAGCGTTCTGTCGCGAGAACGGCTTCTGCAACAAGAAGATCCAGCCCGACGTCTTCGACGTGCTCGCTCGGCGAGCCTGGCCCGGCAATGTGCGCGAGCTGCGCAACGTGGTCGAGCGCGCGGCCATCCTGTCGAGCGACGTCATCACCGTCGCCGACCTACCCGAAGATCCACACGAGAGCCCGTTCGACGACGAACCGCGTCCGAGCTCCGTCACCCCCAGACATGCCGAAGGCAGGCGCCCCACCCTGCGCGAGTACCGCGAAAACGCCGAGCGCGGCTACATTGTCGAGACGCTGCGGGAGATGGATTGGAACGTATCCAAGGCCGCGGTCGCTCTGGGCGTGGAGCGAACCAACTTGCACAAGAAGGTACGGGCGTACAACATTCGTCGTGGCGAGTGATGAGCTCGTCGAGCGCCTGATCGATGACCACAGCTCCTCCTCCGGATGATGCCGCGTCTGCGAAGCGCTGGCCCCAAGGGGAGCTCTGGGGACGTGGCATTCCGCAGGAAGTCGACGTACCAGGTGCGGAGCCGGCGCTACTCGCCCTACATGGTTTCGGTGCGACGCCCAACGAAGTCTTTCTGCTGACCGACAGTGCAGCAGAGCTTGGCCTGCGGCGGCGCGCCCCGCTCTTGCCGGGACACGGTACTCACGCACGGGACCTGGCGCCGCTGCGCTACGAAGACTGGTACCGAGCCGCGGAACGTGAACTGCTGCGGTTGTCCGTCTCCGGCCCCGTCATCGTCAGTGGCCAGTCGATGGGCTCCGTTTTGGCGTTGGACCTGGCCGAGCAGCACGAAGAGCGGGTACTGGCGCTGGTGGTTCTCGCCAACGCGACGCGCTTGGCCTCTCCCTACCCGAACCTCGCCTTGGCCGCCGCGGAGCGTTTGGGCGTGCCGGACTTCCAAATGCCGAAGTTCGGGGGCCCGAACATTCGCGACCAGGAGAATCGCTGGGAGCACGTCACCTACAGCGCCCAACCGATTCGCGCGGCACTCTCATTGCGACGCGCCGGTCTGCGGGTGCTGGAGGGACTGACGCGCGTGCACTGCCCGACGTTGGTCGCCCATGGGCAATTCGACGAGGTTTGCCCGGTCGACAACGCGTGGGAGGTCGCTCAGCGTTTGGGCACGAACGACGTCGAGTTGGTGATCCTCCCAAACTCCGGGCACATCATCACCAAGGACAACGACCGAGACACGCTGCGCAATCGCGTGCGGGCTTTCTTGCGGCGCGTGGTGCGCGGGGCTCCAACGCCCAAGCCACCAGCTCAGCCGACGCCCGTCGAACCATAGCCGCCCGAGCCCCGCTCGGTCGCGTCCAAGTCGTCCGCCTCGACCAGCTCGGCGATGATCACGGGCGTGATCACCAGTTGGGCGATGCGTTGCAGTGGTTCGATGGTGACGGGCTCCAAGCCGTGGTTGATGAGCACGATCCCGACCTCCCCGCGGTAGTCGCTGTCGATCGTGCCCGGCGAATTGACGATGCTCAGCCCGTGACGCAGTGCCAAACCCGAGCGCGGGCGGACCTGACCCTCACAGCCTTCGGGGATGGCAAAGCGCAACCCCGTAGGGATCAACTGGCGTTGTCCCGGCGCCAATACCACCATCGCGGAAATTGCCGCGTGCAAGTCCATGCCCGCCGAACCACGCGTCTTGTAGCTGGGCAGAGGGACGTCGACGGGTCCGGTCTTCGCAACAGACAGAGTGGGCATGCGAGCGGATTGTCCTCAGCGAGCACGGAAAAGAAAGGTGAGGCGCGAGTCCGCTCGCATGCTACTCGATCCACCGGACAGCGGGCCGCCCTCTGATGCCCTCGTTGGCACGGAATTGGAGCACCTCCACCGACAACAGAGCGACAAGCGGTGTGTTTTTTCGTGCTTCGCATGCCTAAGCTCTGGCGGCCCCGCCCAAGACGCGGGTAAAACCAGACGCGCCTCCGGACTGAAGAGACGCATGACGCGCGCCGCGGAACGATCAGAGTGAACAGCTTGAAGGAAACGCTGGAGAGGTTGTACGGGCTCATTGGCAAGGGCAGCAAGCTCGGCCTGGAGCGCATGCAGTCGGCCTGTGACAAGACTGGCAACCCGGAGAAGGCGTTCGACGCCGTCCACGTCTCCGGTACCAACGGCAAAGGAAGCGTCACCGCGTTCACTGCGTCGATGCTGAACCAAGCCGCGCTCGCAGATCCGAGCAAGGGCCCGATCGGTCGGTACACGTCACCCCATCTCAATCGCTTCGCTGAACGCATCGTCGTCGGCGGCGAGCCCATCACCGACGAGCAGGTCGTCAAGTACGTCAATCAAGCGCTCGACGTCGACGAAGACCTGACATTCTTCGAGGCGACGACTCTCGCAGCCTTCCTCGCGTTCCGCGATTTGGGCGTGAAGACGGTGGTCTTGGAGACGGGCTTGGGCGGTCGCTTGGACGCAACGAACGTGATCCCCGCGCCGAAGATCGCCGCCATCACCCGCGTCTCCTACGATCACATGGAGGAGCTGGGCAGTGACATTGCCACTATCGCCAAGGAAAAGGCGGGCATCATCAAGTCGGGCTCGCTCGTGGCCTGCGGCAAGTTACACCCCGACGCACAGCGGGTGGTGGAAGAGCGCGCACAGGAAGTCGGCGCGGAGCTGATCGAGCTCGGCAGCGCCGAGCCCTACCCCGGCGCTCAACTGGCCTACCCGCGCATGGCGATGTACGGCACGAATCTCGCTCTGGCCTCCACCATCGCGCGCAAGCTAGGCGTCACCCCCGACCAACTCGCGGCCGGCATCGAGCACACCATATGGCCCGGGCGCAACGAGCTACTGCACCGCAATGGTCAGGAGCTGACCTTGCTCGATTGCTGCCACAACCCCGACGGCGCGGTGCTGCTATCCCACATCATCGACGCGACGGCGGCAGAAACGGTGGGCGGGCGACGTGGGGTCGTGATGGTTTTCGGCGCGGTGAAGGGCAAGAACTACAAGGCGATGCTCGCCCGCTTGGAGCACTGCGCCGCGCAGCGCGTCTACGTCCGTCCTGAAATCGACAAGGCCATGGATCTGCAGCCGCTGCTGGATGTGCTGCCCGGAGAGACGGCCAGCACCATCAGCGAAGCCCTGCAGATGGCTCGCGCCATGGTGGGTCAATCCGGACTGGTCGTGGTCACCGGTTCGAGTTTCTTGGTGGGGCCGGCCCGAGCGCTCTTGTTGGGGCTACCCACGGACCCTCCAGTCGCATCCTGACGACTCACCTTCGCCGGCTCGCGCGCTTCCGAGAGGCGCCCGCGGCGAAGCACAACCCAGAGGAGTGTAAACCCGATGCCTTCTTTCGACGTGGTCTCCAAGCTCGAGTGGTCTGAGGTACAGAACGCGCTCAATCAAGCACAGAAGGAGCTGACGCAGCGCTACGACTTCAAGGGCACTGGCGCGAGCATCGAAAAGAGCGACAACTCCTTCGTGATTCTGGCCAACGCCGATGAGCGAGCCAAAGCGGCCTTCGAGATATTCCAAGACAAGCTGGTGCGACGCGGTGTGAGTCTCAAGCACTTCCGCGCGGGTCCGCCCGGACCAGGGCCGAAAGGCAATCGCAAGGTGGTGGTCAGCGTGCAGGAAGGCATCGACAAGGAAAAAGCCAAGGCGATCATCAAGCACATCAAGGACTCCAAACTGAAAGTCCAAGTTGCTATCGCAGAGGATACCGTGCGAGTGACGGGGAAGAAGCGCGATGACCTGCAGGCGGTGATCGCGGACTTGAAGACACAGGATTTCGAGCTTTCCCTGCAGTTCGTCAACTTCCGCAATTAGCCCGACTCATTCGACACGTGACCAGCACCACCAGCAGCAAGCGCCGCTCCAAGTCCAGCCCGCACCCAGCGCAACAGAACGAAACCGTCAAACGTCGCTTCTTCGGGACCGACGGCATTCGTGGCAAGGCCAATGCGTACCCCATGACGCCAGAGGTGGCGCTGCGACTGGGCAAGGCCATCGCGCTCGTCGCGCGAGCCTCTGCCAGCCATGCGCCGCGCATCGTCATCGGCAAGGACACGCGCCTGAGCGGCTACATGTTGGAGACGGCACTGTCGTCTGGGATCTGCGCGATGGGTGGCACAGCCCTGCTCACTGGCCCCATTCCGACACCGGCAGTGGCCAACCTGACGCACAGCATGCGCGCCGATGCGGGCGTCGTCATCAGCGCGAGCCACAACCCGTACGAAGACAACGGCATCAAGCTGTTCGGTCCCACGGGCTACAAGCTCCCGGACGCGTCCGAGCTCGAGATCGAGCACTTGCTCGAGGACGACCGACTCGACCGCCTCGCCAAGACCCACGCCCAGATCGGCCGCGCAGAACGCATCGATGAAGCGACTGGGCGCTACATCGTCTACGCCAAGAACACCTTCCCCAGCGACTTGGCCCTGCACGATCTTCGAATCGTCGTGGACGCGGCTCACGGCGCCGCCTACCGCGCGGCCCCCGACGTGTTCCACGAATTGGGAGCTCACGTCTACACCTTGGGGTGCTCACCCAACGGACGCAACATCAATCACAACTGCGGCGCACTGCACCCCGAGCACGTCTCCAAAGTGGTGCGCAGTCGCGGCGCGGACATCGGCATCGCTCTCGACGGCGATGCCGACCGACTGATCGTCGTCGACGAGAACGGCAAGGTCGTCGATGGCGATGCGGTCATGGCCCTGTGCGCGACGCGCATGCTCCAGCAGAAGCGCCTCAAGAAGAAGACGCTGGTGGCGACCGTGATGAGTAACATGGGGCTGGAGCAAGCGATCGAAGGTGCTGGCGGCAAGCTCAAGCGCACACAAGTCGGCGACCGCTACGTCGTCGAGGAGATGCTCGAACGCGGCTACAACTTCGGAGGCGAGCAATCAGGGCACCTGGTATTCGCCGACCACGCTACGACCGGGGACGGCATCGTCGCTGCGCTGCAGGTACTGGCGATCATGACGCGCGAGCAACGCCCGCTGAGTGAGCTCTCCAAAGTCATGACCAGGATGCCGCAGGTGCTCAAAAACGTGCGCCTGTCCGAGCGGCGCCCTCTGGAGCAGATGCCCGAACTCGATCGCCTCACCGCCAAGGTTCGCAAGAAGCTCGGCAAGCGGGGTCGGGTGCTGATCCGCTGGAGCGGCACCGAAAGCAAGCTCCGCGTGATGCTGGAGGGACCCAAACAGGACGAGCTCACGACGCTCGCCGAAGAACTGGCGGACGCCGCAAAGCGCGACCTCCCTGGCAGTTGAAACGTCCCGTGCGGTTCGTGTCCTCGTGCGACCGTTCATGCTAGACCAGCAACCTCCAGCTCCCCCGCCCCATCCTCCAGAGCCCGTGTCAAAGATGCCCGCCGCCCCAGGACGCAACCATGCGTGAACTCGAGGAACTCTCGGCGGACAAACTCGCCGGACAGTTGCTCGTCGTGGGCTACCGCGGCCTGGAGCCTCCGGAGGAGATCCACACGTGGCTCTCCACTTTCGCTCTCGGCGGCGTCATCCTGTTCACGCGCAATCTCCCAGACCTCGAGTCCACCTGGCGCACCTGTCGAAAGCTGGCGCACTGGGCTCCCGACGCTTGGCCGCCGTTCATCTGCGTGGACCAGGAGGGCGGTCGCGTGGCACGCATCAAAGACGGTGTGTTGCAAGTTCCGCCGATGCGGTCCATCGGTCGACTCGACGACGTTGAGCTGAGTCGACGCATCGCAGCGCAACAAGCCCGTGAGCTTTCCGCATTGGGCTTCAATCTCAACTTCGCGCCCGTCGCCGACGTCGATTCCAATCCCGAGAACCCCATCATCGGTGACCGTGCCTTCGGCTCCGATCCGCGCCTCGTCACTCGGCATTGCCAGGCTTTCATCGAGGGCTTTCAGGACAACGGCATCCTGGCCTGCATCAAGCACTTTCCCGGCCATGGCGACACGCACCTCGACAGCCACGTGGCGCTACCGACGGTCGACCGCAGCGTCGTGCAACTGCGCGAAGTCGAGCTCTACACCTTCGAACGCTTGGCGCGACAGAGCGCGACGGTGATGACCGCGCACGTCATCTTCTCTGCCTTCGACGACGTGCCCGCGACGCTCAGCCCGAGGCTGTGCACGACGCTCCTGCGAGGTGAGTTTGGGTTCGAGGGCGTCGTCTTCAGCGATGATCTGGAGATGGGTGCATTGAGCCAAAACTGGCCCATCGAGGACACCGCCGTGCGCGCCATCGAGGCCGGCTGCGACGTCCTGCTGGTGTGTTCGGATCCCGAGAGCGTCTCGCGCGCAAGGGGCGCACTGGCCAAACGCATCGAGGATGACGCGGATTTTCGGCGTCGCTGTCTGGAGGCCGCCGCAACGGGTCTCACGGCGCGACGCCGCTTTCGACCGCGGCCGGCTGCGAGTTTCGAGGACGTCATCGCAGACCTGACGTCGGAAGCTGGTATTCGTGTTCGCCGGCGGCTGCGGGGCAGCTTCCCCGCACGAGACTGACTGATGTCAGCCTCGTTCCGTCTCGTCGCCCTTGAACGGCAGGTCCATCTGCCCCAACGTGGGCGTCTCTGCTTTCATCAGCAGCACCTGCTCACGCGCCAGATCGCGTTCGATCACCTCACGGTTGTCGAAGGCGAAGGCCAACGCGTCCAATATCTTTCCTGGGCCCAACCGCGGGTAGCGTTTGACCAGAACCTCGACGCTCGCCCCCGCTTGATAGAACCCCCAAAGGCGTCTCACGGGCACACGCGAACCAGCGACGTACGGACTGCCCCCAAGGACATGGCGGTCGACCCGAACGTGCGGATGCGGAATGAGTACGAGGGGAAGATCGTCCATCAACAGGCGGTTGCGCAGAGCATAACGGTTGGGGAAGGGCTGCGCCACCGTGAACTTTGGTGCAACCACTTCCCCCCGGCCAATGCTCACCCGACGCAGCCCGCGGCCGTCAACCGAGTTGCTCGACGATCTTTGCCGTCACTGCTTCGGCAGTGAATCCGAAATGTTTGGCGAGTTCTTCAGCGGGTGCACTCGCACCGTAGTGATCGATGCCGATCGCGATGCCCTTGCCACCCAACCAACGATGCCACAGAGCCGTCGAACCAGCCTCCAACGTGACTCGCGGGGCCGATCCGAGCACGGCATCGCGCACCTCTTTGCTCTGCCTCTCGAAGAGTTCCAGACAGGGTGCGGACACGACGCGAACCTTCTGCCCACGAGCCTCCAGCAACGGCTTGGCTTCCATCGCCAACGACACTTCGCTGCCCGTCGCAATCAACACCAACGTCGGGTCCTTCGCATCGCTCAGAATGTACGCACCCTGCATCATGTGTTCAGGGGAGAACCCTTCCTCACGCGGCAACTGCGGAAGGTCCTGCCGTGTGAGCAACATCGCCGTCGGACCGTCACGGCGCTCCAAAGCGTGTGCCCAAGCGAATGCGCACTCCAGACCATCAGCGGGGCGAATCACGTCCAGGCCGGGGATCAAGCGCAGAGCGTTCACCTGCTCGATGGGCTGGTGGGTGGGGCCGTCCTCGCCTACGTAGAAGGAGTCGTGAGTGAAGACGTAGATCGACTGCGCCTTCATCATGGAAGCCAGACGTATGGGCGGGCGCATGTAGTCGCTGAAGATCAGAAACGTCGACGTGAGCGGAATGAAGCCTCCCAGGGAGAGGCCATTCGCGATCGCGCCCATGCCGTGCTCGCGCACGCCGAAGTGGAAGTTGCGCGCGCCGTACTCGCCCGCAGCCACGAAGCCGCCATCCTTGATGTCCGTCTTCGTCGAGCCGGCGAGATCCGCCGCACCGCCGACCAGAGCAGGCACCAACTTGGCAGCCGCTTGCACCATCGTGCCGCCGGTGGCGCGAGTCGCGGTGGGCTTGTCGAAGGTGACCTCACACAGCTTCGACAGCAGTCCCTCGGTCTTCGGAGAACTGAACGTCTCCCAGGCTGCCTTCTGCGCGCCACTCAAGGAACCCACCTTGGCCTGCCATGCTTCGTACTCGGGCAACACGTCCGCCACCCGTGCTTTGAACGGGTCGTACGCCTCCGCCGGAATGCGGAACTTCTCGTCCTCTGGCCACCCGGAGTTCTTCTTTGCGCCGCGGATCTCCTGTTCACCCAGAGGAGCACCATGAGCCTTGGACGTATCCTGCAGCGTCGGGCACCCGATACCGATGTGAGTTTTGGCGATGATGAGCGACGGGCGAGTCTCGTCCGCCACCGCCGCGTCGATCGCTTTGCGCACCTCTGTGGGCGAATGACCGTCCGCGTGCCAGACCCCGAAGCCGTAGGCCTCGAAGCGCTTGGCTACGTCTTCGCCGAAGGACATCTCGGCCTTGCCGTCGATGGTGATGTTGTTGTCGTCGTAGATCACCACCAGGTTGCCGAGGGCGAGTTGCCCCGCTAGGCTGCACGCCTCCGAAGCCACGCCCTCCATCAGATCGCCGTCCGAAGCCAAAGCGAAGACGCGATAGTCGATGAGGGTCGTCTCCTTCGTGTTGACGCGAGCAGCGGCCATCTTCGAAGCCAGCGCCATGCCCACGGCATTGCTGACACCCTGCCCCAGCGGACCCGTCGTCGTCTCGACGCCAGCGGTGTGACCGTACTCAGGGTGGCCCGGCGTCTTGCTCTCCCACTGGCGGAACTGCTCCAGCTCCTCCTTCGGCAAGTCGTAACCTGCGAGGTGCAGCACGGAGTAAAGCAACATCGAAGCATGACCACAAGACAGGACGAAACGGTCGCGGTTGGGCCACTGTGGGTCCTCGGGGTTGTACCGCAGGTAGCGAGTGAACAGGTCAGTCGTGATGCCGGCCAAGGCCATCGGGGTCCCCGGGTGCCCACTGCCAGCCTTCTGTACGGCATCTGCGGCAAGGAACTGGATCGTACTCACTGCGGTATCAAAAGCGCTCATGGCCAAAGCTGATACCTTGGGCAAGCAGGCCGATGGAAGCCTCTTTTTTACCTACAGCACGAGTACGTGCGGTTTCGGGCCCAGTGCAGACCCAACCGACACGGAACGGCCTCAATCTTTGCCGATTATCGCGCGCCGGTGCTGTTCGAGCGATTTGCTGAATCTGTGCCGACCACGTGGACCGGCCACGAAAAAGTAGTACT